>DASUMJ010000101.1:0-11393 GCA_036277775.1 Candidatus Limnocylindrales bacterium | reverse complement strand
CGGTGGGTCCGGCAGGAGCGTCGGCGGGAAGGCATAGAACTGGCCGACGGGCTTCAGAGCACTGAGGACGAGCCATGCGAACGGGACGACGAACGGGAGCGTGGCGACGATGGCGGCGGCGGTCCAGAGCGCGCGGCGCCGACGGGATCGCCCGCCCGGCTCGCCGATCCGCTCGCCGACCGCCTCCGTCTCCGGACGGTCCCGGCCGGGCGCGCCTTCGCCGACACGATCCCCCCACGACCCCGGGACGGTGAGCGTCTGCTCGCTCACGGCTCGCCGGCCCCGTACGTCACGCGCCGACCGGCCGTCCGGAAGAGCAGTGCCGCGAGGGCCACGAACAGGAGCACGGTGACGATCGCGATGGCCGATGCGTAGCCGAGCCGGCCGCTCGCGAAGGCGCTCTGGTACGTGTAAAGCGCGAGCGTGAGCGTCGAGCCCTCCGGCCCGCCCGAGGTGAGGACGTAGGCCGGCGTGAACACCTGGAGCGCCCCGATCGCATTGACGATCGCCAGGTAGAACGTCACCGGGGTGAGCGCCGGCCAGACGACATGGCGCATCCGGACGGCCCGACCGCCGCCGTCGAGTGCCGCCGCCTCGAGGAGGTCGCGCGAGACGGCACTCAGCGCGGCGAGGTAGACGACGACGTTCACCCCGACGTTCCAGAGGCCCATGACGACGAGCGCCGGCATGGCCCAGTCCGGATCCCCGAGCCAGGCAGGCCCGCGGATCCCGATGAGGCCGAGAAGCGAGTTCGCGAGCCCGAATCGCGGGTTGAGGATCCAGCCCCAGACGAGGGCCGTCGCGACGCCCGAGACGACCGCGGGCAGGAAGACCGCCCCCCGCAGGAGCGCCCCGCCGCGCCGCCGGCCACGCAGGAGGAGCGCCAGCCCGAGCCCGATCGCGAGCCCCGGCACGACCGTCGCCACTGCGTAGGCGAGCGTGTTCCCCAGGGCCCGCCAGAACAGCGGATCCGCGGCCATCGTGGCGAAGTTTCCGAGCCCGATCCACTCGATTGGACGCGGCGGCGCCCAGTCGGCGAAGGCAAGCGCGGCCGCGCCCGCGATCGGAGCGGCCTGGAACGCGACGAGGCCGACGAGCCACGGCGCGATGAGCAGGTAGAACCAGCGGTCACGGGCCCGCACGAGGCTCCCCCGGCGGGACCCCGCGGCCCCGGCCCCGGCCGCCCCGGCTCCGGCCCCGGTTGCCGCGGTGGCCGTCACGGCGTGCGGTCCGTCGCGAGCGCCGAGTTCGCCACCGCTTCGAGCTCCTCGAGGCCGTCCGCGACCGAGGTCACCCCGGTGTTCATCTGCCGGAAGATGTCGACCGTGCCGGCGAAGGCCTGGAAGGCCGAGGCGGTGTATGGCCGGAAGACCCGCCCGACCGCCATCGCCTCGAGGATCGCGGCCCGCAGCTCGGGCGAGGCCGCTCCCTCCAGCGACGTCGCTGCCGCGGCGATCCGGGCCGGCACCCCGTGCCCCGGCCGGCCCCACGTCGCCGCCAGGAATTCGACCGCGGTGAGCTCCCGGACGAGCGCCCAGGCCGCGTCCGGATGCGCCGTCCCGGCGCCGATCACGTATCCGGCCGTGCTCAGGGCCGTGTGCCGGCTGCCGTCCCGGCCGACGAGCGGCGGCAGGACCCCGTAGTCGATCGTGCCCGCCGCATCGAGCTGGCCGAGCGCGAACGCCCCGTTCGAGCCCATCGCCGCAGCGCCGGCCAGGAACGGGTCGCCGGGAACGCCGGTCTGCGAGCCGCCGTACGGATCCCAGAGCGCGGCGTGGTCGTCGCGTACGAGCGTGACCCACCACTCGACCGCCGCCGCCGTCGCGGGGTCCGTGAAGGACATCACCGTGCAGTCGTCATTGGCGCAGAGCGCGCCGCCGAGCGCCCGCACGAAGGCGTCCTGCCAGAAGTACGTGAGGCCGCCGTTCCAGCCCCACTGGCGGATCGCCTCGGGATCGAATCCCGGCTCGCCCGGGTGCCGGCCCGACGCATCGAGCGTCAGCCGGACCGCGGCCGCGCGCATGTCGTCGTAGGTCCAGTCCGCGGTCGGCTCGGCGAGCCCGGCGGCCTCGAACATCGACCGGTTGAAGAACACGATCTCGGGGCTGGCGCTGTCGGGCACGCCCCAGGTCCGTTCCTGCCACCGGAACTGCTCGAGCGGACCCGGGTACAGCTCCGCCGCGCCGGGACCGTCGGTCGCCATTCGGGCCGTGAGGTCGAGGAAGGCCCCGCGGCGGATCCATTGCTGCACGGTCAGGCCCTGGACGCGGACGACGTCGGCGAGGTCGTCGCCGGCGAGGGCGTTCGTGATCTTCTCGATCTCCGCGTCCTGGGGGACGGGCTCGAGCCGGATGATCCACTCCGGATGGCGGTCGTCGATCGCCTCGATGGCCGGGGTGAAGCTCGCCAGCTCCTGCGGGGTGAGGCTGACCTGGACCCGAAGCGTGACCGGCTCCGCGACGGCGGACGGCGCGGCGCCGTCGCTCGGGCCGGTGCTTGCGCTCGCACCGGGGCTTCGGCCGTCCCCGGGGCCGCACGCAGCGAGCAGCACGGTGACGGCGAGGAGCCGGCAGAGGCCGGCGGCGCGGTGGGTCACGAGGGCGAGGCTCCACGACTCGACGGCGGGTCGGCAGGGTCTTCGAAGGATACGGGCGATACGCCCGGATCGACGGTGCCGGATCGCGCCCCGGTGTGGCAGGATCGGACCGGCACCGGAGCCAGCCGCGGATCCCAGGAGTTTCCCGCCCGTGGGTCGGTTCAACCCGTTCAACGCGCTCCTGCTCAGCCCGATCATCCGACGCGTCGCGTGGCATACCCGCCGGATCGCGGGTTCCTTCGACCGGCGCTTCTTCCTGTCGCTCCTCCAGGGCGCGGCGGCGTTCGTCGCGATCGCGGCGCTGCTCGTGACGATCCTCGAGAAGCCCTGGGGCGAGGGCGCCGGCCAGGCGATCGGCTGGTTCGGGAAGTCGTTCAACTGGGCCATCTTCACGATCCTCGGCCAGGGCGACTCGGCCTACGTCTCGACGGCCGGCGGGTTCGTCGTCAGCTGGCTGCTCGTGCTCTTCGGGGTCGCCATCGTCGGCACGATCACCGGGGCGCTCGTCGCGCTCGTCATCGATTTCCTGCTCAAGGAGGGCCAGGGGTTGGGCGCCGCCGGATACAAGGACCACATCGTCGTCTGCGGCTGGAACGCCACCGCCCGCGACCTCATCGAGGAGCTGAAGGGCGACGAGTACCGGGCGAAGGTCGTCGTCATCGCCGACCTCGAGAAGAACCCTGCCGGGGACGGCGTCTACTTCGTCCGCGGTGAGACGACCGACGTCGAGGCGCTCCGCCGGGCCGGCATCGAGGAGGCCGCCGCGGCCCTCGTCTTCCCGGCCCAGCCGACGAACGAGGCCGACATGCACTCGATCCTCACGGTGATGGCGATCGAATCGGTGGCCGCGAACGTCCGGACCGTGGCCGAGGTGAACAACCCCCGCCACGCCGACCACTTCAAGCGGGCCAGGGTGGACGAGATCCTCATCACGTCACGCCTCGCCTCCCGGCTCCTCGCCCGGTCCGCCCTCTACCCCGGACTGACCTCGCTCGTCACCGACATCGTCTCGGGCGGGGAGGGCTCCGAGCTTTACCGGGTGGAGCTGCCGAAGTCCTACCTCGGGCTCACGATCGACGAGCTGAGCGTCCGCCTCCGGTCCGAGCACAAGGCCACGCTCCTGGCGGTGAGTCGCGGCAGCCACGCCTTCGTCAACCCGTCGGTCGACCTCCGGCTCGAGGCCGGCGACGACCTCCTCGTCGTGGCCGAGTCGCTCGGGACGCTGGCGCCGCTCCGCCCCGACCGGGCGATGGCGCTGGAGGGCCAGGCCCACGCCCACGAGCACACCCATGACCACGGGCACGCGCCCGCCTGACCCCGAGCCCGGTGCGGCCCGGCACGGCGATCAACCCGCCGGCACGGACCTCCGGATGAAGTCGGCGAGGTCGGCCGACTGGCGGACCCGTGACGGCTCGTGGACGTACATCATGTGGCCCGCCTCGTAGTAGGCGAACTCGATGTTCGCGCGCAGCTCCGAGGGGATGGGCAGGTGGGCGGCAACATGCTCCGCCGCGAAGTGCGGGGTCGCGCCGTCGTAGTAGCCGCAGGCGATGTGGACCCGGAGGTGCGGGTTGGCCCGCATCGTCGCGCCGAGGTCGCCGACGACCGACACCGAGCGGCCCTCGAACTCCTTGTACGACCAGCCCTGGTTCGTCGGGCTCGAGAGGATCTCGTACGGCAGGTCGTTCTCGTACCCGAGCTCCTCGCGGACGTACTGGTTCAGGGCGGCCGTGTACGGACCCTGGATGTGGGAGTAGGACGCGTCGGCCGAGAAGAGCTCGCGGCCGCCGTCCGGTTCGGGTGCCGTGAACCGGGCGTCCAGCCGCCCGACCGAGAGCCCCCGATCGCGGAGCAGCTCGGTGAAGAACCGGACGTGCTCGATCCGGAGGTCGACACGGTCGACGTACTCGCGTCGCAGGCCGGTCAGCCGGGCGACCTTCGCGACCGCGGACCGCCGCTCGGCCGCGGTGAGCCGTGCGCCCCGCGCCAGCAGCCGCGGGAAGTCGCCCGCGGCGTAGGCCTCCGCCTCGGCCACGACGTCGCGCAGCTCGCGGCCGGGATGCTTGCCGTGGTAGTGGGCCACCGCCGCGTACGTCGGCAGGTAGTTGACGTACGGCGCGTCGTTGCCCTCGGTGAAGTGGATCGTCCCGATGTCGAGCACCGACGAGATCAGGGCGATGCCGTTGAGGTACATCCCGTGGCGGCCCTGGAGGTACGTCGCGAGGCCGGCGGCCCGGAGCGTCCCGTACGACTCGCCGCTCAGGAACTTCGGGGAGAGCCAGCGGCCGTTCCGCGACGTCCAGAGCCGGATCACCTCGCCGACCGATTCGATGTCGCGGGTGAACCCGTGGTAGTCGGCCGGCTTCACGCCGTCGACCGCCCGGGAGTAGCCGGTCGCGACGGGGTCGATGAACACGAGGTCCGTCTGGGCGAGGAGCGTCTCGGCGTTGTCGGCGATGCCGTACGGCGGCGGCACCCGATCGTCGACGTCGCCCGACACGACCCGCCGCGGCCCGAGCAGCCCGAGGTGGAGCCAGACGCTCGACGATCCCGGCCCGCCGTTGAAGGCGAACGTGACGGGTCGCTTCGCGCGGTCCGCGCCGTCGAGCGTGTAGGCCGTGATGAAGACGGTCGCCTTGGGCTTGAAGCCGCTGAACTTGCCGTCCTCGAGGACCTCCTCGCGCAGGACGATCCGACCGGTCTGCGTCGTGTAGGCGAGCTTCCGGCGACCGCTGCCGATCGTGTGCTTCCGCTCGACGAGGTCGTCGACCGGGTCCGCCGGCTTGGTGGTCTCGGTCGGCTTCGCCGCCTCCGCCGGGGTTGCCTTCGGGTCGGCCTTCGGGGCCGTCTCGTCGGCCATCTCAGAGCGCCTTCACGGCGTTCACGAGATCGGCGAGGCCGGCCTTCGCGTCGGCGAACAGCATCCCGGTCTTCGGGTTGCCGTAGAGCTCGTTGTCGATGCCGGCGTAGCCGCGGCCCATCGAGCGCTTGATGACGATGATCGCCTTGGCGTGGTCGACGTCGAGGATCGGCATGCCGGAGACCGGCGAGCCGGGGCGGCGGGCGGCCGGGTTCGTGACGTCGTTCGCGCCCACGACGAGCGCGACGTCGCAGCGATCGAACTCCGGGTTGATCTCCTCCATCTCCTTCAGCTGCGGGTACGGCACGTTCGCCTCGGCGAGGAGGACGTTCATGTGCCCGGGCATCCGGCCGGCGACGGGGTGGATCGCGTACTTCACGTCGACCCCGCGGGCCTCGAGGAGCTCGGCCAGCTCGCGCATCGCGTGCTGGGCCTGGGCCACGGCGAGGCCGTAGCCCGGGACGACGATCACCGAGCTCGCATAGGCGAGCTGGATCGCGGCGTCGTCGAGGCCGAGCTCGCGGACGGAGTGCCCGGCGCCGGCGACGGCGCCTTCGGTGCCCTCGCCGCCACCGAAGCCGCCGATCATGATGTTGATGACCGACCGGTTCATGGCATCGGCCATGAGCTTCGTGAGGATCGCACCCGACGCGCCGACGAGGGCGCCGGCGATGATCAGGACCGGGTTGTCGAGGACGAACCCGGCCATCGCGACGGCCGTGCCGGTGAAGCTGTTCAGGAGGCTGATGACCACGGGCATGTCGGCCCCGCCGATCGGCAGGGTCATCGTCACGCCGAAGACGAGCGCGGCCGCGAGGATGACGAGCATCACCGGGACGTTGAGGTTCGGGACCCAGAGGAAGACCGCCCCGGCCACCACGATGAGCGCGAGGGCCGCCGTCACGAGCTGGCCGCCAGGGATCTTCACCGGCCGGGACGGGGTGATCTTCAGGCCCATGAGCTTGCCCGAGGCGATGAGCGAGCCGGTGAACGTGACCGACCCGATGACGATGTCGAGAACCGTCGCGACGTTCACCTGGAGCGACGGCGCGGACGAGAGCCGCAGGTAGTCGTCGATCGCGATGAGCGCGGCCGCGCCGCCGCCGACGGCGTTGAAGAGCGACACCAGCTGCGGCATCGCGGTCATCTTCACCGTCCGGGCGGTGTAGAGCCCGAGGCCGCCGCCGAGGGCGATGCCGGCGAGGATGATGACCCAGCCGGTGATGTTGAAGGCCTCCTCGTCGCGCTCGAAGGCAAGGAAGACGGCGGTCGCGACGATGGCGAGCGCCATGCCGCCGGCCGACAGGAGGTTCCCGTTCCGGGCGGTGGCCGGCGAGTTCATCCGGATGAGGCCGATGACGAACGCGACCGCACCGGCCAGCCAGGCGACGCGGACGAGGGTTTCGAGGATCGAGAGCTCCACGGTCAGGCCTCCGCCTTCTCGGCCTTCGGGGCCGTCGGCTTGCGCCTGAACATCTGGAGCATCCGATCGGTGACGACGTAGCCGCCGACGACGTTCATCGTCCCGAACGCGACGGCGATGAACGACAGCACGTACCCGATCGGCTCGTCGGCCTCGACGGCGATGAACATCGCCCCGACGACGACGATCCCGTGGATCGAGTTCGCGCCCGACATCAGCGGGGTGTGGAGGGTGGCCGGGACTTTCGAGATCACGGCGAAGCCGCAGAGGATCGCGAGGACGAAGATCGTCAGGGCGGTCAGGAGCTCGGCGTTCATGCGGCACCTCCGGAGCCGGCGGCACCTCCGGAGCCGGCAGCGCCTGCGGCCGGCTGGAGCAGCTTCTTCACGGCGTCGGAGCGGATCTCGCCGCCGTGGGTGATCGTCACCGGCCCGGCGATCTCGTCGGCCGGGTCGAGGTTGAGCGCGCCGTCCTTCACGAGCTGGAGGAGCAGGGCGGACAGGTTCCGGGCGAGGAACGCGGACGCGCCGATCGGCATCGTCGCCGGCAGGTTCTCCGGCGCGAGGATCGTGACGAGGTTGCCGGTCACGACGTCCTCGCCGGCCTTCGACAGCTCGCAGTTCCCGCCGAGCGCCGACGCGGCCATGTCCACGATGACGGAGCCGGGCTTCATCTTCGCGACCGCGTCCGCCGTCACGAGGACCGGCGGCTTGCGACCCGGGACCTGGGCGGTGGTGATCACGACGTCCATGCCGCCGATCACCTCGTTGAGCTCGGCCTGCTGGGCGGCCCGCTCCTCGGGGCTCAGCTCGCGGGCGTAGCCGCCCGTGCCGGTGGCGTCGATCTGGGTCTTCAGCGTCACGAAGCTCGCGCCGAGCGATTCGGCCTGCTCGCGCGTCTCGGGCCGGACGTCGTAGGCCTTCACGACGGCGCCGAGCCGTCGCGCCGTCCCGATCGCCTGGAGTCCGGCGACCCCGATCCCGAGGATCAGGACGTTCGCCGGCTTGGCCGTGCCGGCCGCGGTCGTCAGGAGCGGGAAGTACCGCCCGAAGGCGTTCGCGGCCAGGATCACGGCCTTGTAGCCGCCGACGTTGGCCTGCGACGAGAGGGCGTCCATCGTCTGGGCACGCGACAGCATCCGCGGGATCGCGTCGAGGCTGATCGCGGTCACGCCGGCATCGGCGAACGCGGCCATGAGCTTCGGGTCGAGGAGCGGCTGGAGGAGGCCGATCACGGCCTGGCCCTTCCTGAGTCGCTTCGCTTCGGCCTCGCTCGGCTTCTGGACCCGGACGATCACGTCCGAGTCGCGGTAGAGCGCGTCGGTTGCGACGACGGTCGCGCCGGCCTCCGCATAGGCCGTGTCGGGGATCATCGCGCCGACTCCGGCGCCCTCCTCGACGAGGATCTCGAGCCCGGCGGCCGTGAGCTTGCCGAGCGCCTCGGGTACCAGGGCCACGCGCCGCTCTCCGGGCGCGCTCTCCCTGGCGACTCCGATCTTCATGGGCACCACCTGATGTCTGGGCAACGCGGTTCGTGAGGGGCCGCCGGGTCGGCTCGACGCTGCCCCATGCTGCGCCGGGCGGGCCTGATCGGGGCCGCGTGAAGGATACCCGCCGGCGGGTCGACCTGCCGATGTCGGATGGCCCCCGGGTTCCGGTCGGGACGTCCCGGGTCGACGCTCCGTGCCGGCGTCAGCCGGCCTTCGCGGCGCCCGCGACCGCCACGATGAGGGTCAGGACGTAGACGTGCCCGAGGGCGCTCCACCAGATCGAGCGCGTCCGCCAGTTGAGCCAGCCGAAGACCGCGCCGCCGAGGAGCGTCGAGAAGAGCTCGATCTCCGGCTTGCCGAGGTGCGCGAACACGAACGGCAGCTGGGCGACGACGAGGCCGACCGGCCCGATCGCGCGGATGAGCGTGAACATGACGAACCCGCGCATCAGGAACTCGGACGGGACGAGGTCGAGGAGGTGGGTCACGAGGAGGTCCCCGACCGGTGCCCCCGAGATCCCGTAGTAGCCGCTGAACTGGGGGTTCGAGCCGACCGCAATGACGATCGGCGTCATCACGGCGCAGCCCGCGACCGCCAGGCCCGCGCCCCAGCGCCAATCGCCGAGCCCGAGCCCGTAGTCGCCGAGACGGTCCCGGAAGGCGAGGACGATGACGAGCAGCGGGACGAGCCCGAACAGGATCACCCGCTCGAGGGCCTGGTAGCGGAGCGCCTCGGCGGACCGCCCGAGGTCCTGGATCTCCCGCGGGATCGCCGTTCGCGAGAAGTCGAAGAGCAGGACGAGCGTGACGACGAGGAGAGCCGTCGTCGCCCGGAGCGGCAGGTCGAGGCCGAGGATCCGGACGGTCCGGCGATCTGCCTCGGACGCGGGATACGCGGGACCGGCCACGAACCGGGCCGCTGCCTGCCGCAGCCAGGACGTCCGGATCGGACGGCGCGCGACGGTGTCGGTCACCGGCCGCCGAACGAGCGGGCGACCCCGGCACCGATGACCGCGCCGATCCATGCCCCGACGAACCCCAGCGCGATCGAGAGGAGGACGAGGAGGCTCGTGGAGACCCAGGCGATGTCGTCTCCGGCCATGAGGTCCGAGATCTGCACCCCGGCGAAGAACCCGCCGATCGCCCCGGCGACGCCGCCGATCGCTCCGCCGATCGCGACCCGGGAGACCCCGACCCGGAACGACAGGCGACCGCGGGCCCGCCACAGTGCGATCGCCCCGCCCACCGTGACGATGATCGCGCCGGCGACCGCCAGCCAGAACCACGGAAGCACGGAGCCGTAGCCGCCCGAGCCCGCGAGCGACCGGATGTAGCTCATGCCGGCGGCCCAGGCGACCCGCAGGACGATGACGCAGGCCGTCCCGAGGAGCAGCGGCCCGGCCACGAGCAGCGTCGTGCGGCTGTTCCACGCCTGGTCCGCCCAGGTGAGGACGAGGATCACGAGCCCGAGCTCCAGGACCAGGCCGGCGTCGCCCGCCCGCTCGAACCCGCTGACGTCGAAGAAGCCGCGACCCGGCAGCCAGAGCCGGAACCACGGCATGACGTCGCCGATGAGCATGACGAGGAGACCGGCGAGGATCGACAGCCGGAGTGGATCCCGGAGCACGGCCGGGAGGCGCTGCGCCTCGGGTGCGGGCAGCTCGGGGAAGCGAGGCGAGGGCCGGTCCATCGACCGCCACGCTACCGCATCCGGCGTCCGCGGTCGCCGCGATGGCAAGGCCCCTGTAACCGCACCGGGATTCGTGTCGGGCGGCGTTCACGCAAGCGGGCGGACGATGGCGGGCGGAGGTGACCCGCCATGCCCGAGCTCACCGAGGCGAAGCGCGATCGGCTCGACGACGACCAGTTCGCGTACACCGACGCATCCGGGGAGCGGAAGCTCCCGATCAACGACGAGGCGCACGTCCGGAACGCGGTCTCGCGCTTCAGCCAGACCGACTTCGAGAGCGCCGAGGCCAGGAAGGCGGCCGCGCACCGGATCGTCCGCGCGGCAGGTCGCTACGGGATCGTGCTCGAAGACGACGACGCGGTCGTCCGCGCCGGGAAGGGCGACTGACCCCGTCTCTCGCCGGCGCTGCTGACCGTCAGCGGCGTTCGGGGGCCGCGAGCCGCTCGAAGCGCTCCGGCCAGCCGACCTGGCCCCCGGCGGCGACGAGCCGGACCTGGAACCCGGCCGCGTCGAGGAGGCTCGCCGCGATCGCCGCGCGGCCGCCGGCCTTGCAGGCCACCGTGATCTCGCGGTCGCGCGGCAGCTCGTCGAGGCGAGCCGGCAGGTCCGCGACGAAGATCGTCTGTGCGCCCGGGACCACGCCGTCGTCGCGCCACTCGATCGGCTGCCGGACGTCGAGCAGCGCGGGCATCCGGCCCGCCTGTGCCTCGGCGTAGACCTCGCGCATCGAGGTCGTCGGGTAGGCCGAGACCGGCCGGCCAGACGCACGCCAGGCATGCAGGCCGCCGCCGAGGTGGCCCGCCACGCGCTCGTAGCCGACCCGCAGCAGCTGGGTGATCGCCTCGATGCGGGCGTCGCTCTCGGGCTCGGGCAGGATGAGGGCGAGCGGCGCATCGAAGGGCACCATCCAGCCGACGTACGCGGCGAAGGTCTCGTCGAGCTCGATGTTCAGCGAGCCGGGCACGTGGCCCGCCGCGAACTCGTCCCGCGGCCGCGCGTCCACGATCCGGACGCCGGCCGCCGCCGCGGCGGCGAGCCCCGCCGGATCGAGCGCCGGCGGATCCGGCATCCCGCCGAGGATCGCCGGCCCGCGGCGGTTGATCGGTGCCATCTCGGCGTAGTAGGCAGGGAACCGCCCGAGCCCCCGGAGCAGCTCGTCGCGAAACCCGGCGGTCCGGATCGCCCCGAGCACCGGGTTGGCCGCCAGCTCCGCGCCGAGCGTCGTCGTCCGCGACGGAGCGGCCGGCCCGGCGCTGCAGAAGCTCCCGGCGCCGTGGGTCGGCAGGATCCGCACGCCCGGCGGGAGCTCGGCGAGGCGCCGGAGCGTGGCGTGCTG
>DASUMJ010000100.1:0-9169 GCA_036277775.1 Candidatus Limnocylindrales bacterium | reverse complement strand
CCCGCTCCACCGTCAAGGCAGGGGAGCGACGAACCTCGTCGCCCCAGCGAGGAGGACCCGCGGACACTGCGGACCTCCTGCTCACCTACCACGGCGGCCGCATGCCGGAGACGACGAAGGACCAAGCCGGGGCCATGCGGGCCTGGACCGACCGGCTCGGACGCCGGGCGGCGCGCTCGTCGACGGCTGTAAGCCGATCTCCACCGCGAAGGCGGTCGCCGCCGGCGCCGGTCCTCCCGTCAATCGGGGACGATCGCCGTCCCGGCGCGGCCGGCGAGGGCCGACTCCATCTGGTCCGGGCTCGTGATGATCGCGCGGCCGCCGGCCCGCTCCAGGTACCAGATGCAGGCCTCGATCTTCGGCTGCATGCTCCCGGCTCCGAAGTGCGTGCCGGCCTCGAGGTAGGCCTTCGCCTCGCTGATCGTCAGCCGGTCGACCCAGCGCTGCTCGGGGCGACCCCAGTCGAGCGCGACCTGCGGGACCGCCGTGCTGATCATGAAGACGTCCGCCCGGAGCTCGATCGCGAGCAGCGCCGAGGCGAAGTCCTTGTCGATGACCGCCGGCACGCCGACGAGGTCGCCGTGCTCGTCGGCGACGACCGGGATCCCGCCGCCGCCGACCGTGATCGTCACGAAGTCGTTGGCCAGGAGCAGCCGGACGGCGTCGAGCTCGACGATCCGGATCGGGCGCGGCGACGCCACGACCCGCCGCCAGCCGCGGCCGGCGTCCTCCCGGATCGCCCAGCCATCCTCGTCGCGCCGCCGGCCGGCGGTCGCCTCGTCCATGAACGAGCCGATCGGCTTCGAGGGCGCGAGGAAGGCCGGGTCGTCGGGCGCGACCTCGACCTGCGTCACGACCGTCACCGCCTGGCGGTCGATCCCCAGGCGGCGGAAGTCGTGGCCGAGGTTCTGCTGGAGCTCGTAGCCGATGGCGCCCTGGGTGTCCGCGTCGCAGACGTCGAGCGGGACCTCGTGGAGCTCGTGGGCGGACAGCTCCGAGCGGCGGAGGATGAAGCCGACCTGCGGCCCGTTGCCGTGCCCGATCGCGACGTGCCAGCCGTCGCGGATGATCGCGGCGATGTGCCCGCTCGTCTCCCCGAGGGCGCGGTACTGGTCCGGCACGGTCATGTGCCGGGCGTCCTTGATCAGCGAGTTGCCGCCGATCGCGACGACGAGGACCTGGTTCGACATGGATTCGTGTCCTCCGGCCCGAGGCGTGCCCGGGCCCGTCAGCCCATCGTCAGGGCCATGACCGCCTTCTGGGCATGGAGCCGGTTCTCGGCCTCGTCGTAGACGACCGACTGGGGACCGTCGATGACGGCGTCGGTGACCTCGACGTTCCGGTCGGCCGGGAGCGGGTGCATGAAGATCGCGCCGTCGGCGGCGAGCGCCATCCGGCGCTCGTCGGTGATCCAGTCGGCGTGCCGCTTCGCGAACTCGGCGCCCTCGGCCTCGTCCTTCGCGCTGAGGATCGCGCCCCAGCTCTTGGCGTAGACGACGTCCGCGCCGCGGAAGCCGGCGTCGAAGTCGTCGAGGAGCTCGAGCGAGCCGCCGGAGCGGCGGGCGTTCGCCGTCGCCAGCTCGACGACGTCCGGCTGGAGCGCGAACTCCGGCGGGTGGACGAGCCGGACGTTCATGCCGAACCGGGTCGCGGCCGTCACGAGGTCCTGGGGGACGCTGATCGGCTTCTGGTAGCTCGTCGCGCAGGCCCACGAGATCGTGAGGGTCCGGCCGCGGAGCGCACCGAGCTTCTCGCGCATCGTCAGGAGGTCGGCGAGGATCTGGTGCGGGTGGAACAGGTCGCACTGCATGTTCAGGACGGGCACGCGGGAGGCCGCGGCGACGTCGCGGATGTAGGCGTTCCCGACACCCCAGTCGACGTTCCGGATCGCGATCCCGTCGTTGTAGCGCCCGAGGATCTCGCCGATCTCGCGGGCCGTGTCGCCGTGGGCGATCTGGGTCGTCCGGCTCTCGATGAACTGGGCATGGCCGCCGAGCTGGGCCATCCCGGCCTCGAACGAGGCGCGCGTCCGGGTGCTCGAGAAGAAGAACAGCATCGCGAGGACGCGATCGCGGAGAAGCGGGTGCGCGATCCCGAGCGCCCGCTCGCGCTTGAGGTGCGCGGCCACCTCCAGGACCGTCTCGATCTCCTCGAGAGTCCACTCGTCGAGGCTGATGAGGTCGCGGCCGCGGAGTCCGGTCTGCATCGGGGGCCGCCTATTCCGCGGCGCCGAGCACGAGGCTCAGCAGGGCCATCCGGAGGGCCACGCCGTTGAACGCCTCCACCCAGTAGCGCTGGTGGCGCGTCTCGTCGACGTCCTCGGTCAGCTCGTCCATCCGCGGGAGCGAGTGGAGGATGATCGAGCTCCGCTTGGCCTTCGCCCGCAGGAGCTCGGCCGTGACGCGGTAGGCCTTGGGTGTCCGGCCGACCTTGTCGCCGCGCTCCACGCGAGACTGGGTGTAGTCGGCCTGGACGACCGGCTCCATGTAGATGATGTCGGCCTCGCCGATGACGTCGGCCACGGCCTCGGCCTCGCGGTAGGCGACGCTCATCGAGTCGAGCTCGGCCTTGAACTCCGGGAGGAGGGCCATGTCCGGCGGCGAGACGACGATCGCCTCGGCGTCGAACTGCGACAGCGCGTGCAGGATCGAGTGCATCGTCCGCATCCGCATGTCGCCGACGAGCAGGTAGGTCAGCCCGTCGAGGGTCCCCTTGTCGAGGAGGATCGTGTAGAGGTCGGTGAGGACCTGGGTCGGATGCTGGCCCCAGCCGTCGCCGCAGTTGATGATCGGGACCGATGCCCACTTCGCGGCCTCGGCCGGGGCGCCCTCCTGGAAGTGCCGGATCGCGATGACGTCGGCGTACGACTCGAGCATCCGGAAGGTGTCCTTGATCGACTCCTGGTAGAAGTCGCCGGCCCGCGTCATCTTCGCGTCGGAGAACCCGAGGACGTGACCGCCGAGCCGGTGCATCGCCGCCTCGGTCGAGAGGCGGGTCCGGGTGCTCGGCTGGTAGAACGCCGTGAGCAGGGTCTTGCCCTTGAGCAGGTCCGTGTTGCGGCGGTCCCTGGCGTACGGCCGGAGGTCGTCGGCGACCTGGAAGACCCGCATGAAGTCGTCGCGGCTGAAGTCCTTCAGGGTGAGGATGTCGCGACCGAGGAAGCTTCGCATCGTCTGCTCCGATCAGGTGGTTGTGGCGGTGGCGTCGGCGGTGGAGGACGTGGGGAGCTCAGGTGGCGTCGGCGGGGCGGGGATGGCGCGACGGATGCCGGTGAGGAGGACCGCGACCCGCTCGCCGGGCCCGGCGTCACCCCGCCGGCGGAGCTGGCGGAGGCCCGCCAATCCGGCGGTGCCGGTCTCGTCGGCCGGGACGCCGCTCGTGCGGACCGCGAGCCCGTTCGCGTCGTGGAGCTCGGCGTCGTCGACGACGATCGGCCGGCCGCCGGTTCGGAGCATCCCGCGGACGACGGCGAGCCAGTCGTACGTCTCGTCGTCGAGGATCCCGTGGGCGATGCTCGCCGGCTCCGTCTCCCACGGCCACATGTACGCGGACCGATGGCGTGCCGCGCGGTCGAGGACGTCGCGGAACGCCGGCAGCTCCGCGTCGACGGGCTCCGACGGGTCGAGCCCGCGCTCGCGGAGGTCCGCGGCGACCCGCTCGTAGGCCCGCCGGAGCGGCCACGCCCCGGCCGTCTGGACCGTGTCGAGCCGGGGCAGGGCACCGCCGGCACCGAGGGCTCGCGCCTCTGCCAGTCCCTGGGCGAGGGCCGAGGCGAGCGCCCCGCCCCCGACCTGGACGACGAGACGGTCGAGGGTCGTGCCGGCGGCCTCGAGGGCTTCGGCGATCTCGTAGCCGAGCGTCTGCCCGCCCTCGATCGCGAGGCCGTTCTCCGGCCCCTGGCAGGTGAACGGGATCGCGCCGGCCGCGACGACGGCCCGCATCCGCCGAACGGTCGGATCGCCGTGCTCGCCGGGCGTCCGGGCGACGGGCTCGACCCGGGCGCCGAGCCGCCGCAGGCGGTCCACGATCGCCGGTTCGGCATCCGGCGGGACGAAGACGTCGAGTCGGCGTCCCGCGGCCCGGGCCACGACCGCCGCAGCGAGCGCCGCGTTGCCGCAGCTCGCGATTGCCAGCGGCCGCGTCGCGAGACCCGGGTCGAAGGTCTCGCCGACGACGAGCTCCAGCACGATCCCCATGAGGTGCCGGGCCTTGTGCGACCCGGCCACGCCACCGGTCTCGTCCTTGACCCAGACGCCGCCGTCGCCCGTGACGCCCAGCTCGTCGCCGAGGGCTCGGGCCCGACCGAACGGCGTGATCCGGAAGCCGCGGCCGTCGACCGCGGCGATCGCGTCATCGAGCCGCCGGACCACGCCGACGTAGCGCTCGTCCGACCAGCCGGCCGCCGCCGTCGCGACGTGCCAGGCGCGGAACAGCTGGCGATAGCGGACGAACGGGTTCGGATCATCGCCCGCGACCAGCTCCACCCGTCGCAGGTCCAGGCGGCGCGTCAGCAGGTGGTCGACGTCGTCATCGGGTCGGCCCGCCGGGCACCGTGTCGGGAACGGGGACCCGCTCGGCACGGTCGCGCCGCACCCGGCGCAGGCGACCGTGACGGCTGTCGCGCGTCCGAGGGTCGCCACGGAGGGCGCGATCACGACACCACCGCGGGCCGCCGGTCGACGGCCGCCAGCGCCCCGGTCCGCTCGTTGAGGGCCTCGATCTGGCGGTCCCAGTGCTCGACGATCGAGCGGGTCTCCGTCCAGAACTCGGGTCGTCGGCGGGCCACGAACTCGTCGATCGGCACGCCCTGCTGCTCCACCCAGGTGAAGTAGCCGAGGTTGAAGATCCGCGTGCGGTCGACCTGCCGGAGCTCGAGGACGTCGTCCGTCGTCGCGCCGGCGAGGCACTCCCCGAACGTCTCGCCCGCGGCGATGGCGTCGAACCCGTGGGGGAAGTCGCGGGTCGTGATCCGGACGCGTTCCGTCTCGTACATCGCGGCGCCGTCGGTCGCGACCGTGGCGACGATGTCGTCCGGCCCGTATCCCTGATGCTTCGCCGTCTTGATCGCCGCGACGATGTTGCAGATGCTCGACAGCCCGAAGGCGTCGAAGGCGGCGATCGTGGCCTCGTCGACACCCCGCCGGCGCGCGAGGTACTCGCGGCCCTCGCGTGACGCGAGGAGGACGGCGAGCCGATCGGTCACCCGGTCGGAGACACCGACCACGACGTCGGTCGCCATGACGGTGTGGATGAGCGGGATGTGCTTGTCGCCGATCCCCTGGATGTTGTGCTCGCCGAACCCGTTCTCGAGCATCGTCGGGCACTCGAGGGCCTCGACGGCCACGGTCTGCGAGCCGAGCCGCTCCTTCAGGTAGTCGCCCGCCGCGATCGTGCCCGCCGACCCGGTCGCCGAGACGAAGGCCCGCAGCCGTCGGGCCGGGCGCTCGTCGACGAGCCGGGCGACGACCGACGCCACGGCCCGCCCGGTGACCTCGTAGTGGGCGATGTGGTTCCCGAACTCGGAGAACTGGTTGAGGATGACCGTGTCGGGCTCGCGGTCGAGCTCGGCGCAGCGATCGTAGATCTCCTTGACGTTGCTCTCCGTGCCGGGCGTCCGGATGATGTCGGCCGGGTCGGTCACCCAGTCCGCGAGCCAGTCGAACCGCTCCCGGCTCATGCCGGCGGGCAGGACCGCCACGCCGCGGCAGCCGAGGATCCGCGAGATCGCGACGCCGCCGCGGCAGTAGTTGCCGGTGGACGGCCAGACCGCGCGATGGCGCGTCGGGTCGAACTGGCCGGTGACGAGCCGCGGGACGAGGCAGCCGTAGGCCGCGAGGACCTTGTGCGACCGGATCATCGGGAAGCGGTCGCCGAGGAGGACGACGATCGGCGACTCGACGCCCGTCAGCGACGGCGGCAGGACCACGTGGGCCGGCACGTCCACCACCGTCCGGCGGTCGGGGCCGTTGTACCAGTGGGATCGGAAGAGGTTGAGCGGATCGGGCGCGTCCGGGTCCACGGCGGGCAGTCGCTCGCGCACCGGCGCCGGGGCGGTCGCCGGGTCGGCGAGCTGGCCAAAGGTGGGGAGGAGCACGCCGTCCGATGCGAACCGCGCCACGGTTCGCTCGAAGGCGGCAGGATCGACGAGCGCGCGCTCCAGTCCGAGTCGTCGCACGACCGACCTCCCGGTTGCGGACCCCGATCGGCGTCTCCTGACCGGTCGCGGTCGATCCGTCCGGCGGTCCGAACGGGCCCCGAGGACGGGCCCAACAGCAGGCGCCCGCCCCCGAGGGGCGTTCCTATGCTGTCGATGCGATCGAGGCTCGGGATAGGGCCGAAGGCCGCCACGAGGCGGGCGTTATGGCTCACTTGCAGTTCACGCTCGACGGACGCCAGGTGACCCTCGAGGCCGACGACGGCGCAAGCCTGTTGGAGGTCCTCCGGGAGGGCTTCGGCCTGCGAGCCGTGAAGGACGGCTGCTCGCCCGAAGGATCGTGTGGCGCCTGCACCGTGCTCGTGGACGGCCGCGCCGTCGTCAGCTGCGCCCAGCCGGCCGAGCGATTCGCCGGCCGCTCCGTCACGACCGCGGCGGGGCTGCCGGCCGAGGCCAGGCGCCAGTGGGCCGACGCCTTCGGCGTCACGGGGGCGTCGCAGTGCGGCTACTGCTCCCCCGGCATCGTCATGAAGGCGGAGGCGCTGCTCCGGCGCGACCCGGCGCCATCGCGCGAGGCCGTGCTCCGGGCGCTCGCCGGCAACCTCTGCCGCTGCACGGGGTACCACCGGATCGCGGATGCCATCGAGCTCGTCGCCGCGAGTCGTCGGACCGGGTCGGCGATCCCGGTCCCCGCGACGAGCGCCGCTCCCGGCTCCCGGTCCATCCGGTACGAGGCGGCCGAGCTGGCTCTCGGGGACAAGCCGTTCGTGGCCGATCTGCGCGTCCCGGGGATGCTCCACGGCGCGCTCCGCTTCGCCGATCACCCTCGCGCCGTCGTCCGGCGCATCGACCTGGGCCGCGCGGCCGCGCACCCGGGCGTCGTGGCCGTCGTGACGGCCGCTTCCGTCCCCGGCGAGCGACACCAGGGCCTCATCCGGGCGGACTGGCCGGTCTTCGTCGCCGAGGGGGAGACGACACGCTGCGTCGGCGACGTCCTGGCCGCCGTGGCCGCGACATCCCGGCGCGCGGCACGGGCGGCGGCCGCCCTCGTCGAGATCGAGTACGAGGTGCTGGAGCCGGTCACCGACCCGTTCGAGGCGCTCGGGGACGGCGCGCCCGCCGTCCATGACGGCGGCAACCTGCTGTCGACGTCGGTCGTGCGCAGCGGCGACGTCGACGCCGCGCTGGCCGGGGCCGCCCACGTGGCGACCGAGACGTTCCGGACGGGCCGCATCGAGCACGCGTTCCTCGAGCCGGAGGCCTGCCTGGCGGTCCCGGGTGAGCCGCCCGAGCCCGGGATCCACCTCTTCTCGCCCGGCCAGGGCGCCTGGGACGACCGCCGCCAGGTCGCCTCGCTCCTCGGGCTGGAGCCGGCCGCGGTCCGCGTCACCCAGGTCCCGACCGGCGGCGGCTTCGGCGGCAAGGAGGACCTGAGCGTCCAGGGCCAGGCGGCGCTGCTCGCGCACGTCTCGCGGCAGCCGGTCCTGCTGGCCCTCAGCCGGCGAGAGAGCCTCCGCCTCCACCCCAAGCGCCACCCGTTCTGGATGGACTACACGGTCGGCTGCGACGCGGAGGGCCGGCTCGTCGCGGTCCGGGCCCGGATCGTCGGCGACAACGGCGCCTACGGCAGCGTCGGCATGAAGGTCCTCGAACGCGCCGCCGCGCACGCCTGCGGACCCTACCGCGTCCCGAACATCGACATCGAGGCCCGGGCGGTCTTCACGAACAATCCGCCGTCCGGCGCGATGCGCGGGTTCGGCGTCAACCAGACGGCCTTCGCGATCGAGGGCATGGTCGACCGGCTGGCCGAGCAGGTCGGCATCGACGGCTGGGAGATGCGCCGGCGGAACGCCCTCCGCGAAGGTGACCGCTTCGCCACGGGCCAGCGGCTCGGTCCCGGGGTGGGCCTGGAGCGGACGCTGCTCGCGGTCCGCGACGCCTACCGCGCCGCGCCGATCGCCGGGATCGCGTGCGGCGTCAAGAACACGGGCATCGGCAACGGCATGACCGAGCGCGGCCGGGCGATCCTCCGGCCGGAAGCCGACGGCACCGTCACCCTCTACCACTCGTGGTCGGAGATGGGCCAGGGCTGCCACACGGTCTTCGCCCAGCTCGCCGCCTCGACGCTCGGCCTGCCGATGGACCGGATCCACGTCGTGGTCGACACGGAGCGGGAGCTCGACACCGGCCAGACGACGGCGTCCCGGGCGACGATGCTCGGCGGCCGGGCCGTCCTCGAGGCGGCGGCGGCGCTCGCCGAGGCGCTCGAGGGCCGGCCTCCCGAGGCGCTCGCCGGCCGCGAGTTCCCCGGCGAGTACGTGGTCGACTGGACGAGCCCGCTCGATGCGGACGTCCCCGACCCGGTCACCCACTTTGCCTATGGCTGGGCGACCCAGGTCGTCGTCCTCGACGAGGCCGGCGCGATCGCCCGGGTGATCGCCGCGCACGACGTCGGGCGGGTGCTGAACCGGACGCTCGTCGAGGGCCAGGTTGAAGGTGGCGTCCACATGGGCCTGGGGCAGGCGCTCAGCGAGGAGTTCATCCTCCGCGACGGCGTGCCGGTGACGGACACGTTGAAGTCCCTCGGGATCATCCCGGCGGCCGGCATGCCGCCGGTCGAGACGATCCTGATCGAGGAGCCCCAGCCCGAGGGGCCGCTCGGGGCCAAGGGCATCGGCGAGGCGGTCCTCGTCCCGACGGCGGCCGCGGTCGCCGAGGCGCTCTACCGCTTCGACGGGGTCCGGAGGACGCGGCTCCCGATGCGCGACTCGGCCGCGGCGAGGGCGGCGGTCCCGCGCCTGTCGAGCATCGAGGCGTCCGTCGATCGGGCTGCGGGCCATGAACGGCCGGCGGGGCGCCGGGGGTCGGCGCGAGCCGCCGCCGGCGCGGGGAGGAGCCGATGACCACGGTCCTGATCGGCGGCTCGCTCGTGACGAGGCTCCATCCGCCGGAGGTCGCGAGGGCGGACATCATCGTCGAGGGTGACCGGATCTCGGCCGTCGGGCCACCGCCGAC
>DASUMJ010000099.1:0-8656 GCA_036277775.1 Candidatus Limnocylindrales bacterium | reverse complement strand
CGTCGCTGGCTCCGGGTCCATTCGCAGGAGCTCCACGCCGCGCTCGATGGGGAGCTCGACGGCGCCGGCGGGCCGGTCGGCGGGCATGCCGACGCCGGCGGGGAGGTGGGGATCGGGGCCTGACGCGATCAGCGGAGCTGGTGGGCCGGGGCGGAATCGAACCGCCACAGTCGAAGACGAGGGTTTTACAGACCCTTGGGCTCACCACCTGCCCGACCGACCCATCGGTGACGTGCGCCGCGTGGTGGACCGGACGGCCGGTCAGCGCGGGCGACTGACTATGTTGCCAGACTCCCCGATCTCCGGCTTGGGGCATGCTGTCCGCCCAACCCGAGCGCATCGACCGCAGCGGCGGCGGCCGGTGCCCCCAGAGGAGGCAAGCCGATGTCGTACACGGGCGAGGACGGCGAGGTCAGCGCGGTGCTGGTCGGGACGGACGATTCGGCGAGGGCGGTCATGCGCTCGGGCGCCGTGGGCCGGTTCATCGCTCCGGGATCGCTCACCGCCGGGCGGTTCGGGCTGTTCCGGTGGGAGATGCCGGCCCGATCGGGCGGCGCCAGGCCGCACTTCCACCGGACCTTCTCGGAGTCGTTCTACGTCCTCTCGGGATCGGTCGCCTTCTACGACGGCCGAGACTGGGCCGACGGGAAGGCCGGCGACTTCCTGTACATCCCGGAGGGCGGTGTCCACGGTTTCAGGAACGAGTCCGACGCCTTCGCGGCGATGCTCATCCTGTTCGCCCCGGGTGCGCCGCGCGAGCGCTTCTTCGAGGAGCTCGCCGAGATCGGCGCGTCGGGCCGGGAGCTGAGCGAGGAGGAGTGGGCCGAGGTCTACGCCCGCCACGACCAGACGATGGCCTGAACGACGGCCGGCGGCCGGCGGGCGCGCACCGGCTCGGGCGCGGCGGCTCGTCAGGCGTCGGGAGGGGGAGGTGGTGGAGATGAGGGGACTCGAACCCCTGACCCCCGCGATGCGAACGCGGTGCTCTCCCAGCTGAGCTACATCCCCACCGGGACGTCGCAGCACGCAGGGCGGCTGGACGGGCCGAGAGTGTAGCACGGGGTCCTCCGGCTCCCGCCTCGTGGGCTCGATTCGGCCTCGGCGATCGGGGCGCGAAGGGGTTGATTCATTCGAACAGATGTTCGATACTGGACATCCGATGGCGACCCTTTCCCCGGACGTGACGGCAGCCCTCGCGACCCTCCGATCGCGCTGGGGGGCGGCCGCGCCGCGCGCCGCGGGCGAGGTCGTCGGGGCCCTCGCGATGGCGCCGGCGCCCGAGCCGGACCTCGAGCCCGAGGGGGATCCCGCCCTCGGCCCGGCGGCTCGGCCCGGCCTCCCGGATCCGGCCCGCGTCTTCTCGACCGGGTTCCGGGACCTCGACGCGATCCTCGGCCCGGGCGGCCTGCCCCGCGGGACGGGCCTCTCGCTTCGGGGTGATCTCTCGAGCGGGCGGACGACGCTCGCCCTCCGGCTCGCCGCGGAGGCCCAGGCGGCCGGCGCGATCGTTGCCTGGCTGGACCTCGCCGACGCCTTCGACCCGGTCGAGGCCGTGGCCCGCGGCGTCCGTCCGGAGTGGCTCGTCGTCATCACCCCGGCAGACCCGGAGGAGGGTCTCGCGATCGCGGGCGCGCTCCTGTCCGGCCGGACCGTGGACCTCCTCGTCGTCGACCTCGCGCCGCGGCCGGCGGGGGCCGCCCGGTTCGCGGAACGGCTCGGCCGGCTGGCGGCCCTGTCCCGGCGGGCGGGGATCACGCTCCTCGTCCTCGAGCCGCCGGGCCTGACGCCCTCGGTGGCGGCGGCGGTCGGGGAGGGGACGGGGGTCCGCCTCGAGCTGGCTCGGAAGGCCTGGATCCGCCTCGGGCGGGACGTCGTCGGGCAGGCGGCCGAGGTCGTCGTGGCCCGCAACCGCGCCGGCCCGCCGGGTCGTCGGGCGACCCTCCGGATCCTCTACGCCGACGGCGGCGAGCGGGACGCCTGCCTCCGTCGGGACGAGCTCCTCGACCTCGGCGAGCCCCGACCCCTCGACGTCGTCGCTCGAGCCATCACCGTCGCCACGCTCCGCGCGATCGACGGCCGCCGCTCCGTCCATGCCCCCGTTCCAGTGCCCGGGACGTCACGCCATGCGACTCCTCCACCTCTACCGGCCGCATCTCCTCCTCGACCTCGCCCGGGAGCGCCGGGCCTCCGGCTCGTGGCCGCCGGGCCCGATCGTCCTGGGCGGCCAGCCGTGGACCGCGGGGACGGTCCTGGACGCGGATCCCGCGGCCAGGGCGCTCGGCGTCCGGCGCGCGATGCCCCTCGGGTCGGCCCACCGGCTCGCCCCAGAGGCGACCTTCCTCGATCCGGAACCGGAGGCTGACCGGGAGGCCCTCGAGGGGGCCTTCGAGCGGCTCGCCGCGTTCAGCCCGGCGATCGCCGGGACCGCCGATCCGGCGGCTGCCTCGTTCGGGCTGCTCGAGGCCCAGGTCGACGGCCTCGAGGCGCTGTGGGGCCCGGAGCCGGTCCTCGTCGAGCGGATCTCGACCGCCCTCGAACCGCTCCTCGCGGGTGCGCCCAGATCGGGGGTCGCCGGGACGCGGTTCGCGGCGACGGTCGCCGCAGCCGCCGCTCCGCCGGGCGGCCTCGTGGCCGTGCCGCCCGGTGGCGAGGCGGGCTTCCTCGCGCCGCTGCCGGCATCGCTGCTCACCCCGGACGACGACGTCCGGGCCCGTCTCCGGCGGTTCGGGCTGCGCCGGATCGGCCAGGTCTCGGTGCTCCCCGGCTCGGCGCTCGTCGCCCGGTTCGGCGAGGAGGGGGCGCGGATCGGCGCCCGCTCGCGGGGCGAGGAGACGGACCCGTTCCGGCCGCGGCGTGCCCCCGAACGGCTCCGGCTCGGCCTACCGATCGACCCGCCGGTCGGGGAGCTCGAAGCGGTCCGGTTCGTCCTCCGCCGGCTCGCGACGGCCCTGGCCGCGAACCTCGCCGCCCGCGGGCTCGCCGCCGCGCGCGGCCGTCTCGTCCTGGAGCTCGACCTCGCGTTCGCCCGCGCCGGGATCCCCGGCGAGCTCGTGGCTGCGACCCGCTTCCCCGAGCCCACCGCCGACGCCGAGGCGATCGAGCGGCTCCTCCTCGCGAAGCTCGAGCGGACGCCGCCCGCGGCGCCGGTCGCCCGCCTGGAGCTCGAGCTGGCCGGCGCGGAACCGGCGGCCGGCCAGCAGCTCCCGCTGTTCGTGCCCCAGGCGCTCCACGACGCCCGGCTCGGCTGGCAGCTCGCCCGCCTTGCCCTGACGTTCGGCGAGGACCGGATCCGGCGGGTGGAGATCACGGACCCGGAGGCACCGCTGGCCGAGCGCCGCTGGGCCTGGCGACCGGTGACATCCGGCGAGCCGGCCGCGGCGGGATGGGAGGCGGCGCGATGACCCGGCTCCTCCACGCCCATCCCGCGATCGACGTCGAGCTCGGGCCCGACGGCTCGCTCCTCGCCATCCACTGGGCCGGCCGCCGGGAGCCGGTCGAGGTCTGCAACCGCTGGCGGATCGAGGAGGCCTGGTGGCGCGACCCGATCTCGCGCGACTACGTCAAGGTCGTCGGGTCACGCTGGCTCGCGCTCGTCTACTTCGACCGGATCGACGGCAGCTGGCATCTCGAACGCCTGTACGACTGATTCGTCGCGGGGTCGATCGGTCTCCGTCGCCTCAGCGCACCGGGACGAGCAGGGTCACGAGGAAGAGCATCAGGAAAAGCCCGATCACGAACACCAGCGCTCCGACGTCGCGCGGTCGTGCGGTCTGCACTGCAATCCCCCAGGTGCGTGTCCGGAACCGGTCCCGGTCGGTCCGCTCGGTGCAGTGTAGCTGCGAGATTCCCGGATGGGAAGCGCAACGCCTGGCGGAATCCTTGCACCGGCATTCCGGCCGGCGTCGCGCCCGTCAGGTGGGGCGCGGGGGCCCGATCAGGCCGCGCCGAGCCAGGTGAGGACGAAGATCAGGGCCACCGTCCCGGCGAGGAAGAGCGCCAGCAGGCCCGCCCCGACGAAGTCCCGGCGCCTCGGTTCCATGCCGCCTCCGCGCGTTTCGCTACTGCTCGAACGGGCAGTCCGACCGGTAGAGGATCGTGACGATCGTCGAGCCGCCCATCGGCGTGATCGTCGTCAGGATCCGGCAGGTCGTCTCGCCAGTGGACTCGATCTCGAAGCTCCCGTCCTCGCGAGGCCCGTCGCTCGCGAGCGTAGCGTACCCGGCGAACTCGAACGCCGAGCGGTAGAAGCTCGCGACCTCGGCCGGGTCGGCATCCCCGACGTCGAGGACCGCGCTCGCCGGGCCCTCGCCGGTCTCGGTCGGACGTTGCCCCGGGTAGGTGGGGAAGGTCGCCGGGACGGCGTCCCAGATCCGGCCCCACGCCGTGTCGCTCTGGCCGGGCAGCGTGGCAGCGGGGCTGGCGCCCGGGTCGGTCGGGACGTCGGTAGGTCCGACGATCGTCGGGCTCGGCGACGCCGGCTCCGGTGACGAGACCCCGGCGCTGCCGGTCGAGCCGGCGGTGCAGGCACCGAGCGCCAGGGCGACGGCGAGGCCGAGGGCGGCGACGACCGCCGGGCGGCGGGGCGCGGACTGGATGGTCATGGCCGAATCCTAGCCCCGGACGTGACAGGACCTCGTCGCCCCCAGATGCGACGAGGTCCTGTACTTGGCCGGCCCCCCGCTCACCAGGTGACCAACCCGGTCGACATCCGGCTGTGGCACCGGCGTCGCCATCCCGTCCGGGGGCTCGCGCCCTCGGACGTTCATATGGTGGGCTCAGACGCCGCCGGCCGCCTGGACTGCCAGGGCCGCCGGGAGGAGGACGAGGATGAGGAGACTCGCGATGACGATCAACGCGACGATCCTCGTCAGGCTGGCGGCAAGGCTGCGGAGATCCGTTCCCACGGCCCTTTTGACGCCACGGCGGGCCGGGATGTTGCGTCGCCGGCGAGGGTTTTCAGAATCGAACAGATGTTCTAGACTCGATGGTCCAAGTCCCGCCCCCGAGCCCGGGATGCAGTTATGGACCCGACCCGCTACGCGGAGCTCCACTGCCACTCGAACTTCTCGTTCCTCGACGGCGCGTCGCCGGTCGAGGACCTCGTCGAGGAGGCGGTCCGGCTCGGCCTGACAGGGCTCGCGATCACCGACCACCAGGGCCTCTACGGCGTCGTCCGGTTCGCTGCCGCGGCCCAGGAGGCAGGTCTCCGGCCGGTGATCGGCGTGGAGGTGGAGCTCGTCGACGCGGCCGCCCCGGACCCGGCCGGGATCGTGATCCCGCGCCGGCGCCCCGTGCGACGGGGCCGGCCGTCGACGGCCGCGATCCCCGACCTGCCGCCGGCCGTGGAGGGTCGGCCGGCCCGGCCCCGGCCGGAGCGGGCACGCCTCCCCGGCCATCGATCGGTCGTCAAGGAGGACCTCCGTGGGATCGGGGAGCGGCAGCGCGGTCCGCACCTCGTCCTGCTCGCCCGCGACGCCGCCGGCTACCGGAGCCTCTGCCGAATCGTGTCCCACGCGAACCTCGCCGGGACGAAGCGCGTGCCGCGGTTCACCCAGGCGCTCATCGCCGAGCACGCCGAGGGAATCCTGGCCCTGTCGGGCTGCCGCGAGGGCGAGATCGCGCGACGGCTCCGGGTCGGGGACCGGGAGGGCGCCGCGACCGTCGCCCGGCGATACGCGGCGATGTTCGCCCCCGGCACGGGCCCCGGCTCGCGCGGCCGCAGCGGCGAGGGCGTCGCCAGCGCCGGGTTCTTCCTCGAGCTTTCGCACCACCTGCTGCCGGACGACGACTGGCTCGTCACCGAGACCGCGGCGCTGGCCCGGGAGCTCGGCCTCCCGGTGGTGACGACGAACGACGTCCACTACGCGCGACCCGAGGACCGCGAGCTCCACGACGTCGTCACCGCGATCGGGCACGGCCGGACGCTCGACACCCTGGGCGACCTCCGGCGTCCGGACGGCGAGTCGCACCTGAAGTCCGGCGACGCGCTCCTCGCGATGCCGCCCGGCGAGGCCGCGTTCGCTCGAGCGGACCCGGCGACGTCGCGGGCGTGGGCCGAGGGGATCGCCACGGCCGCCGAGCTCGCGGCCTCGTGCACGGTCGACCTCGGCTTCGAGCAGTACCGCTTCCCGGGCTTCCCGGTCCCGAAGGGCGAGACGGCGTTCAGCTACCTCGTCGAGCTCTGCCAGGCCGGCGCCCGGCGCCGGTATCACCCCTTGACGGCGGCCGTCGTCAAGCGCCTGGCCCACGAGCTCGGGGTCATCGAGCGGGCCGGCCTCGCCGAGTTCTTCCTCATCTGCTGGGACCTCATGCGCTTCGCGAGGGAGCAGGGGATCCCGGCCCAGGGCCGGGGGAGTGCCACCAGCTCGATCGTGTCGTACACGCTCGGGATCAGCCGGGTGGAGCCGATCGCCCACAACCTCCTCTTCGAGCGCTTCATCAACGAGGGCCGGACGACCTATCCGGACGTCGACATCGACTTCTCCTCGGAGCGGCGGGAGGAGGTCATCCAGTACGTCTACGCTCGCTACGGGTCGCAGCACACGGGGATGGTCTGCAACCTCGTCACGTACCGGGCGCGGTCTGCTGTCCGCGAGGTCGGGTACGCGCTCGGGTTCCCGCGGCCGCTCGTCGATCGCGTGGCCAAGGCCCTCGAGACGTACGACAGCGTCATGGTCCGGCGGGACCTCGAGGCCGACGGCGGTTTCGCCGAGTTCTTCCGGCGGCCGGGGGAGGGGGGAGGGGCCGCCCGTGCCGGCGACGCCGTGCGAGGGGCAGCCGGAGCGGCCGAGGCCTATGGCCTCGTTGATGGGATGGGCCAGCTGAACAAGCGGGTGCCGCTCGTCGGCAAGGTGCCGCCCTGGCGTCAGCCGCCGACGCCGGTGGACCCCGCTGCGCCCCGGCCGTTCGCCTGGCTCGCCGAGGGCCCCGAGGACTCGACGGGACCCGTAGCCGGTTCTCGCCACATGCCAGTCCCAGTGGCGCAAGGCGCGGATTCAATGGTCCGCTCGACCGACTCCCCGGCCTCCGCGTCCGATTCCATCCCGACACGAGCGTGGGCCGGGATGGAATCCGTGCCGGCTAGGCACCCGGCCGCCCGGACAGGCCCCGAATCGCAGCCCAACACCACTCCCACTGGTACCTGGCAGGTTCCGGCCTCGGCCGGTCCGCCCGGCCCGAGCGCGTCCGGGATGTGGGAGGCGGCACCCCAGTCGCCGCCGGCGATCCGGGCCGGCGGGACGAGCGACGACGAAGGCGGCCCGGGCGACTCCCCGGCGAGCGTGGCCTGGTTGCGGGCGGGACGAGGAACCGGCTACGGCGTGACCGAGCCGGCTGGGAGCGGCCGCGCGACACGCGACGGCGGCAGGCTCGTCGGGCCCGACTTCGTCGACGGCCGGGCGATCGATCCCGAGTCCGGTGCCGTGGAGCCGCCCGGCCGGAAGACGGACCGGCTCGGCCGGCCGAGCCCGTGGGACCCGCCCTCACCGCCGACGCACGGGATGGGGCGGGGTGGGGCGGAAAGCCACAGCTCCGTTGCCCGCGTGGAGCCCGAGCCGCCGCCGCAACCCCGCGGCGGCAGCACGGTCGGAATGTCCGACTGGGAGCGCTGGCTCGAGTTCTGCGCCCGGATCGACGGCTTCCCGCGCCACCTCAGCATCCATTCCGGCGGGATGCTCGTGACCGCGGCCCCGCTCATCGACATCGCCCCGCTGGAGCGGGCGACGATGAAGGACCGTGTCGTCGTCCAGTTCGACAAGCGCGACGTCGAGACGCTCAAGCTCATCAAGCTGGACCTGCTCGGGCTGGGGATGCTCGCCGCGATCGACGAGACGCTCCAGCTCATCGAATCGGACTGCGCGACCTGCATCGACCTCGACGCGATCCCCGAGGAGATCCCCGAGGTCTTCGCGATGCTCCAGGCCGCCGACACGGTCGGCGTCTTCCAGGTCGAGAGCCGGGCCCAGATGCAGACCCTCCCGAAGTCGAAGCCGGGGAGCCTGGACGATCTCGTCGTCGAGGTCGCGATCATCCGGCCGGGCCCGATCCAGGGCAACGCCGTCCACCCCTACCTCCGCCGGAAGCAGGGCCTGGAGCCCATCGAGTACCTCCATCCGAGCCTCGAGCCGATCCTCGCCGAGACGATGGGGGTGATCCTCTACCAGGAGCAGGTCATGCGGGTCGCCATCGACGTCGCCGGCTTCTCGGCGGCCGAGTCGGACGGATTCCGCCGGGCGATGGGGACGTGGCGCTCGACCCGGGAGATGGAGAAGCTCCACCGCCAGTTCGTCGAGGGCGCGATGCGCCAGCCGGGCATGGCCGAGGAGGCCGCCGAAGAGCTCTTCCGGCGGGTCGCGGCGTTCGCGAGCTTCGGCTTCGCGAAGAGCCACGCGGCGGCATTCGCCCGGACGGCCTACGAGTCGTCATTCCTCAAGCTGTTCTACCCGGCCCAGTTCCTCGTCGGGCTGATCAACGCCCAGCCGATGGGCTTCTATCCCGTCGAGGTCCTCGTCAACGACGCCAAGCGCCACGGGGTGGCGATCCTGCCGGTCGATGTCAACGCCTCGAGCTACAAGACGACGACGGAGTGGGCGGGACGGCCGGGCTGGGCCCTGGCGGGCGCGGCCGGCGACGACGGCTCGCACGACGGGGACGAGGG
>DASUMJ010000098.1:0-5225 GCA_036277775.1 Candidatus Limnocylindrales bacterium | reverse complement strand
CGGCGGCGGTGCACTCGAGATCGTCGACGACGGTCGGACGGGGTTCCTCGCCCGCCACCAGACGGTCGAGGCGCTGGCGGAGGCAATGCGCCGGGCGCGCGACGAGCCCCTCGATCCCGTGGCGCTGCAGGCGTCCGCCCGACGGTTCGACCTGCCGGTCTTCGCCACGGCGATCCGCCGGCTCGTCGCCGAGACCGTCGGGGGCGCGGCGTGACCGCGATCGTCGCGCCGGTCTCGGCGACCCGGCGCACGTCGCGCTGGCTGGCACTCGCTGCGCGAGCGACGTTCTCGGTCCTCATCGTCGGGCTGCCGTTCCGGGCCCGGATCGACCCGCTGCCGCATCCGGCGTCGAGCGTCCCGGCGGTGCTGTCGGACCTCGTCATCTACGCCATCGACGTCCTCGCGATCGCGGTCCTCGGCCTGTGGCTGCTCGCCCGCCTCCTCGACCGGCGGCCGGTGGCGCTCGGCCCGCTCGCGGTCCGCGTCCCGGTGGCGGTCCTCGTGGTCCTTGCCTGGATCACGATGCCGTTCGGGGTCGAGCCGGTCATCAGCGTCGCCGGCGCGATCCGGCTGTCGCTCGGCGTCCTCCTCGCCGTCTACGTCGCGACCGAGGTCGACGGCCTCGACTCGATCGCCGTGCCGCTCGGTCTCATGCTCGCCCTCCAGTCCGTCGTCGCGATCTGGCAGGCGCTGACCGGAGGTCCGATCGGGCTCGAGGCGGTGGGCGAGCTCCGGCTCGACGCCGAGGTGCCCGGAACGAGCGTCGTGATGCTCGGCGACGGCACGCGGCTCCTCCGTGCCTACGGGCTCTCGCCCCACCCGAACATCCTCGGCGGGATCCTCGCCTGCGGCCTCCTGCTCCTCCTCGGGATCCGGACGTCGACGCGTGCCGCCGGGCTGGCGCATCGCGGGATCGTTCTCCTCGCCGCTGTCGCACTCCTCGCCGCTGTCGCACTCGTGGCCACCTTCTCGCGCGGCGCGTGGCTCGGGGCGCTCGCCGGGCTCGTCGCCGGGTTCGTGGTCCTGGCGGGCGTCTCGGATCGACGGGCGCTGCGGACGTGGGGCGTCTCGGCGGCCCTCGCGGTCGCCGTCGCCGCGGCGGCGGGCGTCGCGGCCCGCGACGCGGTGGCGGCCCGGACCGGGCTGGTCCCGACGCTCGCGCCGACGGAGGTCCGGTCGGTCGACGAACGCCTCGAGCAGATCCGCCTCGGTTGGCGGGTCGTCCTGGACCGGCCGCTGACCGGATCCGGGGCGAGCGCGCTTCCGATCGCGATGCGGGACCTGGAACCCGACTTCGCGTTCGCGTTCTACGCGCCGCACCTCGTCCCGTTGGCAGTCGCGGGGGAGCTCGGCCTGGCGGGCGGCGCGGCGTACCTCGCGACGGTCGGCGCGCCGTGGCTGCTGCTCCTGCGGCGCCGCCGACTGGGGTTGCCGATCGGCCTGGAGCTGGCGGGGGCCTCAGCGGCGCTCGCCGCGCTGACCGTCGCCTCGCTGTTCGACGACTACCCGTGGGTCGGCGGGCCCGGACGGACGCTCGGCTGGCTCGTGATCGGGCTCTGGGTCATGGCCTGGGCGCGCGCGGAGCGCGGCGGGGTCGGGACGGCCGGTTGACCGAGCTGATGCCGGTCCCGCGCGACCTCGTCGACCCGCTCCTCCGCGAGCTCGGCGGCTGGCTCGGTGCCCCCGACCCCGCCCGGAGGGAGGCGTTCGTCCGAGGCTGGGACGATCGCACGGTCGCGGCTGCGCAGCGGCTGCTCGCGGCGCACGGGGTCGCGTCGCACCTCGCCCGAACGGTCGCCGCGGGGCCGATCGTCGAAGTCCTGCCGGGCGCGATCCGCACCTGGATCGAGGGCCAGGACCGGGCCAACCGCGAGCGGATCGACCGACTCCACGGAGAGCTCGCGGCGGCCCTCCGGGCGTTCGCCGCCGCCGGCCTCCCGGTCCTGCCGCTGAAGGGCTCGATCCTCTCGACCCGAGCCGGCGCGGACCCGTACCGGCGCCCGATGGCGGACCTGGACCTCCTGGTCCGGCCCGCCGACCTCGAGGCATCCCGATCCGTGCTCGCCGGGCTCGGGTACCGGCGGCGGCCCGAGGGCGGCCGCCTTCCGACCCACGACACGTTCGAGCGGCCGGGGAACGACCGCGTCGTGTCGGCCGACGGCGAGCACCCCGACAACCCGCGCCCGATCGAGCTCCACGTCGAGGTCAAGCGTCACCTCTGGGGCTGGGTCGACGACGACGATCTGACCCCGTTCCTGTGGCTCGAGGCGCACCCCGGGAGCGTCCTCGGCGAGCCGGCGATGCTGCCGAGCGATCAGGCCCTGCTCGCCCACCTCGCGATCCACGCCACGAGCGACCTCCTTGTCGGTCGAGGCCGGCTCGTCCAGTGGCTGGATCTCGCGGAGGTGGCCGGATCCGGCGTCGTGGAGGTGGCCGGATCCGGCCGAGCGGCGCTCCCCGCGGACGAGCTCGGCTCGCTGCCCCATCCCCGGCTCGTCCTCCCGTCGCTCCGCCTCGCGGCACGCCGCCTTCCCGATCGCTTCCATGGGCTGGACCTCACGCCGCTCGAAGCCCGCGTGCCCGGCCTCCTGGCTCGGTGGTCCGCGACCGTCCCGCTCGACAGCCGTGCCGGGCTCCAGGCGGCCAGGCTCGGGCCGAACGAGATGGCGACGTCGGCCGGTCGCTGGAGCCGTTGGGCGCCGTCCCGGTGGCGACTGGCGGTCGCGCACGGCGATCAGCCGCTGCCGATCGCGCTGCTGCGACATGGCTCGCGGCTCATCCGGGTTGCCCGGCGCCGAGCCGCCGATCGCTCGTGACGGGCCCCGGATGCGGGCGGCGGGTCAGCGAGCGGGCGGCGGCTTGATCGCGGGCGGTGGGACGCCGGTCGCGACGCAGGAGACGTCGAGCCCATCGACGCTCCCGGCCTCGACGAACGCCCCGACGATCGTGGGCATGCAGCCGAGGTGCAGCCGCGACTAGGACGCACCGCGGATGCGCTGCAGCGATCGCCCACCGAGCCACACGAGCCACGGGACGGCGGCGACAGCCCACCAGGCCTTCCCCGCGATCAAGAGCGCAACGACGATCGCGAGGCAAGCGGCCAACCAGGTAATGGCCATCACGTGCCGGCCGAACGAGTATCGCCACCTGCGTGCATCGGCGACGTCTTTGCTCAGGCGGGAAGCCTTCTCGCTGACCAGCAATGGTGTTGCGACCGCGGCCAGCAAGACGAGTGTGTCCGAGATTGAGGCGCTCGCCTCCTTCGCACGCCCGACGGCACCGAGGAGACCCTCGGACGTTGGATCGCCGAGGAGAACGATGATGCCCGAGATCGTCAGGAACCCCAGCAACGTAAGCATCGTGGTCCCATCGAAGACCTTCGGCCAGTAGGACGCCTCGTCACCAAGCTCGAACCGCAGACTGACACTGCCGCCGCTCCCGGGGGGCGAGAACCTGGCGAGGGCGGCTTCGAGCGCCCGGAAGGTGTCCCGAACGTCGAGCGACCACTCGTGCAACGACCATTGCTCGGTCCACCGAGCTCGTGGATCCCTCGCCCGCGCGGTCCTCGGACCGAGATTCGTAGCTTCCATGATGATCGAGCCCCGGCGCCTGTGAGCGGTTACGCGGATGACCGTACTCGACCCGGAGCTGTACCGGACGCTGAGCCACCCACCACGCAGGCCCGCGAGACGACGGACGAGTCCGCTCAGATCGCGATCGAGCGCGTCGGTGATCCACGGCTCCGCTCGCGGCACCCTGCTGATCCCTTGTTGGGTCTTGCTCCCTACCCGGATTCGCCAATCGATCTCGGCCGGGACGGCGGAGGCATCGAAGGCGGACTTCAGGTCATCGACGATGTGGCCGACCGCGTCCCGGTCAACCGGATCGAGCTCCCAGCTCCGCGTTGGGAAGTTGCCACTCGGCCAGCCGGTTTCCCTGAGCGCTTTGTCGCGTCGGAGGCCTTCGGGGTCCAGCGTGTCTTCCAGCACCCACGATCGGTTGATGCGGAGGAGCTCCACGCAGGCGACCACGCCAATCCTGCCGTCCGGCAGATCGTCGAGACCGAAGGCACAACCCCCGGCGCCGAAGGCGCGACTCCCCGAGAAGTCGAGGTTCACTCGGGTCCCGGCCCGCCATCCCTCGACGAGCGCGGAGGACAGCATCTGGATCCGCTCGTCTCGATCCTGCATCCGTGCCGACGCTCCACTCACGACAAGCCGGCGCCGCGACCGTCCCGCGATCGCAACGGAGGCCATGACGTAGCACCAGGGCAGCGATGCTGTGCAAACGAAGACTTGCCTGGATAGAGCCGAACGTCATGCGTCGATTTGCAGCGCTCACGACACCATCAGGCTGGCGGGAGTCCTCGACGCTCTGCCTATGGTCGCAAGTGTTCCGGGCCGCCTCGAAAGATGGTGCGACGAGTCGTACAGGACGCCGAGGCCCAGAGGTCCGCCGTTCAGGCGGCCGCCAGACTGGCTTCAGGGACTTGCGCGCGACCCTGCCTTGCCGAATGTCCGGGGTCAACTCGGCGGTCGAACGTCACAGGGCTGACCCATGGAAAGCGGACACGACGGGTACTCCGTGCGTGAGAGGTGGGGTGGCCTATGGGGGTCGAACCCATAACCTTCGGATCCACAATCCGATGCTCTGCCGGTTGAGCTAAGGCCACCGCGTCGCCGTGGCGGCGCGCGTCGCGCGCACGTTCGATCCACGGGTCAGCGGAGTGTAGCCGATCGGCCCCTGGCGTTCGATCAGCGGCGGATCGGGGGCCGGGCCACCCCACTCCGGCCTCCGACCCGCCGCGGGGGACGCCCGGTTACTCGAGCGACGGAATGAACGAGGGCGGGACCCGCACCTCCGTCGCCTGCTCGAAGTCGTAGGCGAAGCCGATGAGGGCCGGCTCGTCCCACTGGCCGCCGATGAACGAGATGCCGAGGGGCAGGACGCCATACGCATAGCCCATCGGGACCGTGACGTTGGCGTAGCCGGCGATCGCCGACGGGCTCGACGACCCGACGAACGTCGAGAAGTCGCCGCCGAGGTCGCCGTTCACCGGATCGGTGACCCAGGCCGCGCCGTTGGTCGGCGCGACGATCGCGTCGAGGTCCAGCTCCGCCATGAGGTCGTCGATCGCCGCCCGGGCGATCGAGGTCGCGGTCGCGCGCGCCGCCTGGCAGGCCGGGTCGGCTCGCCCGCCCGTCGACTCGGCGATCTCGAAGAGC
>DASUMJ010000097.1:0-3519 GCA_036277775.1 Candidatus Limnocylindrales bacterium | reverse complement strand
CGTCCACGGCGGCGCGGTCGCGCTGCTCGTGGCGCTGCCGGTCGGCGCGCTCTGGGTCTTCACCGGCCCGGCGCTCTCCCGGTTCGGCCAGGACCCCGCGACCGTCGCGCTCGCCGCCCGGTACGTCCAGGTCCAGCTGCCCGGGCTGCCCTGCTTCCTGCTGTTCATGGCGCTTCGCCAGTTCCTTCAGGCGCGCGGGATCGTGCGGCCGACGATGTGGATCTCGTTCGCCGCCAATGCCTTCAACGCCCTGGTCAACGCGCCCCTGATCTACGGCTGGTTCGGCCTGCCGGCGCTGGGCGCGGTGGGTGCCGGGATCGGTACGGCCATCACCCAGGTCGCCATGCTCGCGGCGCTGCTGTTCGTTTTCCGGCGCTACCGGCTGCGGCGCGGCGTCCGCGCCCGGATCCACCCCTCGTCGGTACGGCTACGCGGGCTCGCCGAGGTCACGGCTCTCGGCGCCCCGGTCGCCTTCCAGCTCGCGCTCGAGTACTGGGCGTTCGCGATCACCACGCTGTGGGCGGGCCGCCTCGGCGCGCTCGAGCTGGCCGCGCACTCGATTGTCCTCAATCTGGCCTCGATCGCCTACATGGTGCCCCTCGGGATCTCGATCGCGGCCACCACGCGAGTCGGCAACCTGCTCGGCGCCGGCGACCGCGCGGGCGCCCAGCGCTCCGCCTGGGTCGCCTTCGGGCTCGGGGGCGCCGTCATGCTCGGCTTCGCGCTGCTGTTCGTCGCCGGGCGTTCGTGGATTCCCGCCTGGTACTCGACGGAGCACGCCGTGGTCGCGCTCGCGGCCGCGGTGCTGCCGATCGTCGCGGCGTTCGAGCTGTTCGACGGCCTTCAGGTCGTCGGGGGCGGCATTCTGCGCGGCGTCGGCCGCACCCGCCCGGCGGCGATCGCCAACCTTTTCGGGTATTACGCCCTCGGGCTGCCGCTGGGATGGTGGCTCGCGGGTCCCGGGGGGCTCCGGCTCGCCGGCCTCTGGTGGGGGCTCGCCGCCGGGCTCTTCGCGGTCGCCGCGGTTCTCGTCGTCTGGATCGCCTGGCGGGGCCCGCGTCACGCCCCGGCGCTGGTCGAGCGCCCAACTGCGCGCACCTGAACGCGCCGGCGGCTTGTCCGGAAGGCCCCGGCGCCGGTAAGATCGCGGCGTCGCGAGCGGAGCAGCACTCCGCCGCGGTCCGACCGAGGCCGGCATAGCTCAGCGGTAGAGCAACCGCCTTGTAAGCGGTAGGTCCTCGGTTCGATTCCGAGTGCCGGCTCCATTCGGCCGCGCTCGGAGCTCCCCGCGGACCCGGCTCGCGACGTCAGCACCCTTTGACAGCGGTACCGGGGAGGTGTGGCCGAGCGGTCAATGGCAGCAGACTGTAAATCTGCCGGGCAACGCCCTACGGAGGTTCGAATCCTCCCGCCTCCACCATCCGCTCCGTCCTCCGGAACGCCGTCGCTCCGGACTGCGCCTGCTAGAATGCGTCCACCCCGGGCGGGAGTAACTCAGGGGTAGAGTCACAGCCTTCCAAGCTGTTGGTCGCGGGTTCGAATCCCGTCTCCCGCTCCAGTTCCCACCGCCGCCTTTCTCCCTCCGGTTCGGGTCGCGAAACCCGATACAGTCCCGTCGATGACCTGGCGAGGGATCCGTGGCCCGATCGCCGTCGCGCTCGTCGTCCTCGCTGCGCTCGTTCTCGGACGGGCCCTCTCCCGGCTCGATGGGCCCGGGACGGGGACGCCGGCTCCCAGAGCTCCGGCCGGCGCCGGCGGTGCGGTCGTCTCGAATCGGAGCCACTCGCCCGGAGCGGTACCGGTCCCGCCCGGCACGGACGCCGCGTCGCCCGGGATCCACCTCGTCGAGGTCGCGTCGGGCTTCGACCGGCCGCTCTTCCTGACCCACGCGGGCGACGGCAGCGGGAGGCTGTTCGTCGTCGAGCAAGGTGGACGGATCTGGGTCCTCCGCGACGGAAAGCGCTCGGATCGACCCTACCTCGATGCGCGGCCCCTGCTCGACGAGAGCAGCGGCGAGCGCGGGCTTCTGGGTCTCGCCTTCGCGCCCGATTTCTCCACCTCCGGGCGGATCTATCTCTCGCACACGGGCCCGGGCCCGGCCAACGTGATCACCCGGCTCCGGGTCGACCCGGCGGCCGACGCCGTGACCCTCGATCGAGCCGAGCGGGTTCTCGCCCTCGACGATCCGGCGCACAACCACAACGGCGGCATGATCGCCTTCGGCCCCGACGGCTACCTCTGGATCGGCACCGGCGACGGTGGCCGGGCGGGCGACCCCTGGGACCACGCCCGCGATCCGGGGAGCCGGCTGGGCAAGATGCTGCGGATCGACGTCGCGAGCCACCCCTATCGGGTGCCTCCGGACAATCCGTTGCTCGGGAGGCGGGGAGCGGCGCCCGAAGTCTGGGCGCTCGGCCTGCGCAACCCCTGGCGTTTCAGCTTCGACCGGGAGACCGGAGAGCTCTGGATCGGAGACGTCGGCCAGGGTGCCTGGGAAGAGATCGACTTCGAGGATCCGAAGGCCGGCGGGGGCCGGCACTACGGCTGGCGGACGATGGAGGGGCGGCACTGCTTCGATCCGCGGCAAGGGTGCGATCCGGAGGGGCTGACGCCCCCGATCCACGAGTACGGTCACGACCAGGGCTGCTCGGTGACGGGCGGCTATGTCTATCGCGGTCGGGCGATCCCGGCCCTGGTCGGGCGCTACCTGTTCTCCGATTACTGCACGGGGACGGTCTGGGCGCTCGAGCGAGGGGAGGGCGGGGAAGTGCGCGTTCAGGTCCTGCTCGAGAGCCGCCGGCCGGTCAGCTCCTTCGGCGAGGGACCGGACGGGGAGATCTACCTCTGCGACCATCAGGGAGCAGTGCTGCGGATCGAGGCGGTCCCCTGAGCGGACGGGACCCCGGGCCCTCGCGGAGGGGGTCGCTCGGGGACTTGCCAAGATTCACGATCGGTGCCACAATGCGCGGTCCGGCCCCGAAAAATCGTGCGCACGGCGGCGAGAGGCGGGCGCAAGTCGGGACTGGAGCGGGCTTTACACGCGCAGGGAGAGAAAACTAGGATTCAGTGGTTCCGCCGTCGACCGGGCCGCGAGGCAGGCCTCTCGGACCCGTGTCATTCCGCGCCCACGTAGCTCAGCGGTAGAGCACTTCCTTGGTAAGGAAGAGGTCCCCGGTTCAAGCCCGGGCGTGGGCTCCACCGGCGACGTAACCGCACCGTCGACAAGCACCAACCGGAAACTGACGACTCGAGGACGCCATGGCCAAGGAGAAATTCGATCGTTCGAAGCCGCACGTGAACGTGGGGACGATTGGTCACGTGGACCACGGCAAGACGACGTTGACGGCGGCACTGACGAAGGTGGCATCGGACAAGGGTTGGGCGAAGTTCGTGTCGTACGACGAGGTGGCGAAGGCGTCGGAGTCTCAGGGTCGTCGCGACCCTTCGAAGATCCTGACGATCGCGACGTCGCACGTGGAGTACGCGACGGCGAACCGTCACTACGCGCACGTGGACTGC
>DASUMJ010000096.1:0-7381 GCA_036277775.1 Candidatus Limnocylindrales bacterium | reverse complement strand
AGCCGGAGCTCTCGCTCATCGACTGTGGCTTCCGTGGCGCCGGGGGGGCGATCAGGAGGGCGATCGGGGAGACCGGCCGATCGTTCGGGGAGTTGGCCCGCGTGATCTGCACCCACGGTCACCCCGATCACGCCGGCAGTGCCCGCGAGCTCGCGATCGAGGGCGTGCCGGTCCTCATCCATCCGGCGGACGCGTCCGCGCTCCGGACTGGCTGGCGAGAGGCCATCCGACGACCCACCCGCGGCCGCTTCTTCGCGGCCATGACGCCGGAGCCGCCCGAGACCGTGCCGATCGCGAACGGCCAGGTCCTGCCGCTCCTCGGTGGCCTGGAGGTCGTCCACACGCCCGGCCACACGCCCGGGAGCGTCTGCCTCTACGGCGCCCGCGACCGGGTCCTCTTCGTCGGCGACACCCTCCAGCGACGCTGGGGCCGCGTCTCGTTCGCGAGTCGGCTCTACAGTGACGACGCCGGGGCGGCGCGACGCGCCGTGAAACGTTTGGCGGCACTGGACGTCGACACGATTGTGTTCGCCCACTACCCGGCGGTTCGTGGCGGCGGAGCTGAGATCCTGGCGTCGCTCGCCAGCCGTCTCGCCTGAGCAGACGAGCGCTGTGGGACCGCCTGCGAGGGAGACCCGATGGACACCCTGATCCAGCTGGTCCAGGAGGGAGCCCGGCGCTTCGATCGCCGGCCGGCGCTCCTGATCCGGCCCTTCTTCCGGACCCGGACCTGGCGCTACCGCGATCTCGCGGCGACGGTGCCGCGAGCCGCCCGGGTCCTCGTCGATGCCGGGCTCCGGCCCGGCGACCGCGCCATCCTCTGGGCGGTCAACCGGCCAGAGTGGGGCATCGCCTTCCTCTCGATCGCGCACGCTGGCGGCGTCGCCGTTCCGCTCGACGTCCGCCACACGGTCGACTTCGGCCGCAAGATCGTCGCCCAGACCGAGGCGCGGCTCGTCATCGCCAGCCGCCAGACCGAGGCCTCCGCGAAGGAGCTCGGCCTGCCGATCGTGTGGCTCGAGAGCCTGCCGGACGCGGCCCGCCGTGCCGAACCCCTCCCGCCGGCCGCGGTGACGGGGGACACCCTGGCCGAGGTCGTCTTCACGAGCGGCACGACCGGCGAGCCGAAGGGCGCGATGCTCAGTCACGGCAACCTCATGGCGAGCGCCACGACGATGACGACAGTCCTGTCGTTCGGGGACGGGGATCGCCTGCTGTCGGTCCTGCCGCTGTCGCACCTGTACGAGCAGGTCCTGGGGTTCATGGCGCCGCTGGTGGTCGGCGCGAGCATCGTCTATCCGGTGAGCCGGCAGCCTTCCGTGCTGATCAGGACCTTCCGCGACTTCAAGGTGTCGGTCCTCCTCATCGTCCCCCAGGGCCTCCGCCTGATCGACGCCGCGATCGAGCGGAAGGTCGACCAATCCGGCCGACGAGCGATCTTCGAGCGGCTCCACCGGCTGGCGCGCCACGTCCCGCGGCCGATCCGACGCTTGCTCTTCCGCCAGGTCCTGGCCGAGTTCGGTGGCCGGTTGCACACGATCGGGGTTGGGGCCTCAGCCCTCGACCTCGACGTCGCCAGGCGCTGGACGGAAATGGGCGTTGACGTCCTCCAGGGCTACGGCGCGACCGAGATGGGTCCGGTCGTGAGCTTCACCCGGCCCGAGCGGAACGTGCTCGGGACGGTGGGCGAGCCGATCCCTGGCGTTGATGTCCGGATCGCCGAGGACGGCGAGATCTGGGCCCGGGGCCCAGGCCGGTTCGCCGGCTATTGGAAGAATCCCGAGGCGACGGCGGCGGCGATCGACGCCGATGGCTGGTACCACACCGGCGACCTCGGGGCGTTCACACAGGAGGGGATGCTGACCTTCCGAGGCCGCAAGAAGGACATGCTCGCCCTGCCTGACGGCCAGAAGGTCTATGCCGAGGACGTCGAGGCCATCCTCAAGGCAGACGCGAGGGTGAAGGACGCCGCAGTCGTCGGCTGGCCGCTCGGCGCCGCGCTCAAGGTCCACGCCGTCCTCCTCCTCGACGACGTCGCCCTCGAGGACGAGGTCATCAGCGCCGCCAACGGCCGCCTCGCCCCCCACCAGCAGATCCGCGGTTCAACCGTCTGGCCGGACCCGGACCTGCCTCGGACGGCCACTCTCAAGATCCGCAAGCCCGACATCCTTGCGCGCCTGGGCGACCTCGAGCGCCCCGCGTCGGCGCCGATTCCGGCCGCGGCCTCGAAGGTCCACCGTGACTCGGTGGACGCCGCGCTCGACCCTGTGACCGTGATCGTGGCGAGTCTCGCCGGCGTCGAGCCGTCGACGGTCGGGCTCACCGCCCGCCTGTCGACCGACCTCGACCTCGATTCGCTCCAGCGGGTCGAGCTCCTCGGGGTCATCGAGGAGGAGACGGGCGTCTTCGTCGACGACGAAGCCCTGGCGCCGGACGCGACGGTCGGCGAGCTGCTCGCCCTCGTCGACGGGGCCCGTAACGCGAAACGCGGGCTCGGGGCCTGGCGCTGGCCGCTCTCACCGCTCGTCCGTGCGGTCGGCATCGCGTTCCAGGTTCTCCTCCTCTACCCGTTCGTGCATCTCTTCTACCGGGTCCGGGTGAGCGGACTCGAGCGTCTCAACCCGGATGACGGTCCGTTCCTCATCACGCCGAACCACTGCCTGCATCTCGACAACGGGATCATCCTGTCGCGCCTTCCGCTCGCGATCCGCTGGAAGCTCTCGGTCGCGGCCGCGGCCGACACGATCTACGACAACCTGATCCAGGGTGTGCTCGCTTCGATCATTGCCAACGCTTTCCCACTCCAGCGCGAAGGCGGCGTGCGCAAGAGCCTGGAGCTGCTCGGTGCCCGCCTCGACAAGGGCTACAACATCCTCATCTACCCGGAGGGCAAGCTGACCGTGGGTGGGCCGCTCCAGCCGTTCAAGGCCGGTGCCGGACTCATCGCGGTCGAGGGTGCCACGCCGATCGTGCCGGTCAGGCTGAAGATCCACTCGATGTCGATCATCGACCGCCGCCGCTTCCCGGCACCCCTTCGCGGCGACGTCGAGCTCGTCCTCGGCGATCCCATCTGGTTCGACGCCGACACCGATCACTCGGCGGCGACGACTCGGCTCGAGGCCGCGGTGGCCGCCCTCTGATGCTGAGATCATTCCGTATCCAGTTCAGATGTTCGTGTTTCGGATCCCGGCGGCAACCGGCTCATCGTCGTGGAGCGGCCGCAGGACTGACCGCACCCCGAGCGGCGGCCCGGGGGCGCAACTGATCGTCCCCGGGCAGCCGCGCCACCGGGCACGGAGAGCAGGGGCACGTGGAGAGGACGGGTAGCCGGATGGACGAGACCGCCGTTCGAGACCGGGCCATGGCGTTCGGCGACGCCCTCGTTGCGGGCGATATCGACCGCGCGATCCAGGATCTGAGCGACGAGCTTCGTCGCAACCTCGGGGAGGTGGCGCGCTCTTCCCGCTGCCGGCGCTGGAGATGACCGTCGAATCGGTCGACCACAGCGGGTCCGGCTACAACGTCGTCCTCCGCCTGGCCGGCGAGTCGAGCGAGGATCGGATCCCGACTCGCTGGAAGGATCGTGAGGGCCGGCCGCGGATCGTCGAGGTGAGCCACCTCAGCCGGACCGCGACGGCGATCGAGCTCGACGCCGACGCCGGGGTCGCTGGACCCGACGAGACCTAGCCGCGACGGGCCACCGGCTAGCGCCGGCCGAGCGCCTCGCGGCGCCGGATCTCGGCGGTCAGCGCGTCGGCCCTGGTCCGGGCCGGCGAATCGGGCGTCGGTGCGCCGTCGCCCTCCTCACCCTCCGCTGCGCGGTGCCAGCGCAGGGGGCGCGACGGCTCGCGGTCGATCATGCCCTTGGCCTCGAGGTCGAGCTGGACGGCCTTCGACCACCAGCCGGCCCGCTCGCCGCCGGGGAAGAGGTCCTGGGGCAGCTTCGGGAGGACGGCCTGCCGCATCTGCGCCTCCGTCATCCCGGGGGCCGCGCCGGGCAGCACCTCCAGCAGTGCGGCACGCATGGCGTTGTACATCCCGGCGTCGACGGTCGTGCTCGACCCCGGGTGGTTCACGTTCTCGATCCTGACGCGCTCGGGCTTCGAGCTCGGTCGGCGCTCGGTCATTCGTCCTCCACGTCGAGGGTACACCGATGCGGCGACGACGGAAATTTGAGTCGCCGCACGAGCCTGCGCACCCATACCGTGCAGACGTCGGCGTCAGCCGACGCCGCGGACGTGGAGACGCATGGACATCGAGCTCGTGCGCATGGCCCAGCGCGGGGACGAGGAGGCATTCGCGAGCCTCGCCGTCGCCATCGGCGGCCGCCTCCACGCGGTGTCGCAACGGATCCTGCGCGACACCGACCTCGCCGAGGACGCGACGCAGCAGGCGCTGCTGAGCATCTGGCGGGACCTTCCGCTCCTGCACGACCCGGCGAAGTTCGACGCCTGGTCGTACCGGCTCCTCGTGCGCGCCTGCTACGCCGAGGGACGCCGGACCCGGGCGTGGGCGCCGAACCTCCGGCTGATGCCGGCCAGCGAGCCGTCGATCCCGGAGGGCCTGAGCGAGGTCGTCGATCGCGACCAGCTCGAGCGCGGCTTCCGTCGCCTGTCGATCGACCATCGCGTGGTGGTGGTCCTGCACCACTACCTCGACCTTCCGCTCGAGGGGGTCGCCGAGACCCTCGGCGTTCCCCTCGGGACGGTCCGTTCCCGTCTTCACTACGCGATGCGCGGCCTCCGGGCGGCCCTCGAGGCCGACGCCCGGCCGGCGGCGCGGGAGGCTGCCAAATGAGCACCGAACGCGACGTCACCCGCATCGTTCGGTCGTGGCTGGCGGAGGGCGTCACGACGCTCCCGGACCGCGTCCTGGACGACGTGCTCGACCGAGTCCCCGCGACCCCACAGCGCCGCTCCTGGTGGCCGGCGCGGAGGTTCGCCAAGATGAACAACCTCGCCCGCCTGGCGATCGCCGCGGCCGCCGTGGTCGTGGTCGCGGTCGCGGGCTACAACATGCTTCCGGACAGCGCTGGCCCCAGCGGACCCAACGCATCGCCGAGCGTGAGCCCGTCGCTCGTGCCATCGCCGACACCGACGTCATCCGGCACGACGCGCGTCCACGACGGCCCGGGAGTCCTCGAGCCCGGCCGTTGGGCGATGGACATCGGGACGGTCCGCGTGTTCTTCGAGGTCCCGAACGGCTGGCAGGAGAACGTCGTGCCCGACGTCATCTGGCATCGGAATTCCGACGCACGCTTCTCGTTTGACTACGTCGACAACCTCTATGCCGCACCGTGTGCTCCCACCGGCCTGAAGGAGCCGCCGGTGGGTCCCACGGTTGACGACCTCGCCACGGCGCTGACGAGCATGCCCGGCATCGAGGCGACGGGACCGACGGATGTCGCCATGGGCGGCTTCGAAGGGAAGCTCGTCGAGTTCAACCTCACCGATGCGAATAGCCCCTGCCAGGACGGCGTCTTCCTCTGGAAGATCGCGTCCTTCTCGGAGCAGGTGCCGCTCGACACGAACGCTCGCACACGAGTCTGGATCCTCGACGTCGACGGCAGCCGCCTCGTGGTGTCCGCGGTGGAGCGCTCGGGCCTGGCGTCGACTGTTCGAGCGCAGCTGCGGCAGATCCTCGACTCGGTCGAGATCGAACCCTGAGCGGCTCTCACGTACGGCGGCCGCCGCACCGCGGCGGCCGCCCTCAGGTCCGGCTCGTGCCGGGCCTCGGCCGGTCCGACGACCTCCGCATCCTCGCGGATGATCCGTCCGGAGCTTCCGACGACGACGGCAGTGCCGGGCTCCGCCACTCGCGCATCCGACGCGCGCCACCGAACCCAACCGCCTCGTACAGGGCGTTGCCGGCGGGAGCGTCCCCGGTCTCGACGTCCGCGGAGACCGCGCCGGCGTCCTGAGCCCGCCGGAGTCCCTCGAGGAGGAGCAGCCGCGCGAGGCCGCGGCGCCGGTGGTCCGGGTGCGTCGCGACCGGCTCCACGATCGCGTGGTGGTTCCGTCGGTCCAGGCTGAGCCCGACGTGCGCCGCGAAGGTGCCGTCCGCGGCGACGGCAACGAGGTTCAGTCCCTCGTCGAACGACGGCGACCGCTCCATGAAGGTCGTGTACTCGGCCGCCGAGTGGATCGTCCGGCGGAAGGCCGCATTCAGGAGTGACGCCATCCGTTCCGCGTCGGACGCGTCGCGGTGGGTCGTGCGGATCGCGTACCCGGCGGGCGGGTGCGTGAGCGGTGCGCGCGCCGGCGCCAGGGACATCGTCCGGATCCAGCCACCCTCGTCGGTGGGCGCCCAGCCGCGCCGCTCGAGGAGCGCCCGCCGCTCGGCGTCGTCGTCGTACACCGTCATCGCGAGCCGGCGGGTGCCGTCCGCACCGGGCAGGGCGAGGTGGGTCTCGGCCCAGTCGAGCAGCTCCGGCTCGAGCGTGCGGGCCCCGGGACGGAGCTCGAAGACGGCTTGGCCCCGTCCATCGTCGTGGACGGCGCCGAGCAGCCGGCCTGTCGAGTCATCGGCCAGGGCCACGGTGGTGGCGAGCGTTTCAACCGGCGTCACGATCGCGTTGTGGAACCGGGATCCGTCCCAGCGCCGGATGTCCCAGTTCCATCCGCGAGGCGTCGCGTCGAACGTGTCGATGATGAGGTCGCGGATCCGCCACCAGTCGGCCTCGTCGGCCAGCCTTCTCAGCACGATCGGATCGTCGGGGGTCGCGCCGCGGCGCGAACCTGCCGATCGGCCCGAAGCACCCGTCCGGATGCACGGACGCCGCGCTCCGCCTACGAATCGATGGCGTCGAGCATCCAGGTGACGAATCGTGCCGCGGTCTCGCCAGACACGATCGGATCCCGCGGGGCGCCCATGACCGGCGGTGCATCCGGGTCGCGAAGCACGGATTCGGCGGTGAACTCGAACACGATCAGGTGGCCCTGCGACCAGCCGACCGTCGACGTGCCGCACGGAACGTCCGGTGCCTCCAAGTCGCACGCGACGAGCGGCCATGCCGGATGGCCGCCGACCGATTCCCGACGCAGCCCCGTCCCGAAGATGGACCGAATGAGAGGATCTGCCGCATCGAGATCGACGCTCGACGGATAGAGCGTGACCGTCACGCGATGACCCGCGGGCGGGTCGTCGGCGTTGCCGCCCGGCCAGGGGATCGCTTCCGCAGTGGTGTCGAAGACCGCGCAGGCCCAGGCCGGGACGCCGAGCGGCAGCCGGGACGGACGTCGGTCGAGGCCATCGACGCCCAGGATGGCCGCGGCGGCCGGAGCCGCGAGCTGGCACGGGTCGATGTTCGCGAGCTCGCCGAGCGGTGCCGCAGGACTGGACGTCGGGATCGGGGAGATCATGGACTGCCAGTCGTCGGCAA
>DASUMJ010000095.1:0-40700 GCA_036277775.1 Candidatus Limnocylindrales bacterium | reverse complement strand
CGTGGCCGTCGACGACCGCTGTCCCCACATGTCGGCGCCGCTCAGCATCGGGACGCTCGACGGCTGCGTCGTCGCCTGCCCGCTCCACGAGGGCCGCTTCGACCTCTGCTCCGGCGACCCGGTCCGGATGCCGACGACCGGGGGCCTCGACGCCGACGGCGTCTACCACGCGGGCTGGAGCCCGTCCGGGGGGCCGCCGAAGGTCGATCCGCCGGGCCGGAAGGCAGAGGCCCGCCGCCTGACGCGGGTCCGTCGGTTCCGCTACTACCCGGTCCGGATCGTCGACGGCGTCATCGAGGTGGCCGTCCCGCGACCCTGACCTCGAGGCTTCGGGCCGGGCCGCGCTCAGCCGGCGGCGGCCTCGACGCGGCGGCGCGAGGAGCGCTTCACGATCTCGACGACCTCGGCCGGGTCGTCGGTGAGCGCCACGAGATCGACGTCCGCGGGGAGGATCATCCCGTCGGTCACGAGCCGCTCCCGGATCCAGTCGATGAGCCCACCGAAGAACGTCGTCCCGACGAGGACGATCGGGAAGTGCCGGATCTTGCCGGTCTGGATGAGCGTGAGCGCCTCGAACAGCTCGTCCATCGTCCCGTAGCCACCCGGCAGGATCACGAAGCCGTCGGCGTACTTCACGAACATCGTCTTGCGGGCGAAGAAGTACCGGAACTCGACCCCGAGGTCGACGTAGCCGTTGATCGACTGCTCGTGGGGCAGCTCGATGTTGCAGCCGACGGACATCCCGCCGCCCTCCTGGCAGCCGCGGTTCGCCGCCTCCATCACGCCCGGCCCGCCGCCGGTGATGACCGCGTAGCCCTCCTTCGCGAGGAGGCGCCCGATCTCGCGGGCGGTTCGGTAGATCGGCGAATCCTCCTCGACCCGTGCCGAGCCGAACACGGTGATCGCCGGCCCGAGGCCGGCGAGGGCATCGAAGCCCTCGACGAACTCGGAGAGGATCCGGAGGGCCCGCCAGGGGTCCGTGTCGAGGAACGCCGGTCGGCCGCTCTGCTCGAGGAGCTTCCGGTCCTCGGTCATGTGGGGGTCGGCGTCCATCTTCGCCGCCGCGCGCGGCCCGATCGTCAGGCGGCCGCTCCTTCGGTGGTCGCTGATCGGCTCGCCGGGATGATCGTGACCGGGCACGCTGCCACCTCCGATGCGGATCGCGCGGGAACGTGCTTGCATCCTACCGCCATGGACGATCCCGCCTCGCTCCCGCCGGACGGGCCGCCGTCCGACCGTGCCCGTCGCGAGGGGGCTCCCCCGCCCCACCGCTCCTCGCATCGGCTCGTGCTCGCGGTCGGGATCGTCCTCACCGGGCTCGTCTGGATCGGGCAGGGCCTCGGGATCCTGACGGCCGGGGGCAGCTTCATGATCGGCGACCCGCTGTGGGCGATCATCGGCGCGGCCTTCGTCGTCGGCGGGGCCCTGCTCGGCACCCGGGAGCTGCGGCGCGGCTGAGGCCCCGCCGGGCCGCGACCGCGGCCGTGCCGCTCACGCAGGCGCGAGCAGCCGCTTCCAGGCAGCCTCGTCACGGCCGGCTGCGAAGCCGTTCCCCACCCGGACGAGCGGGATTCGGAGCAGCCGCTGGTCGCCGAGCAGGCGCTCCGCGAGCTCGTCGGGCGTCATCCGCAGGTAGCCGAGCCCGGCGTCGGTCCAGGCCCTGCCCGCCGTGTCGGCGAGGGCCGGCGCTCCGAGCCGCTCCACGAACCGCCGGAGCTCGCCGGCCGCCATCGGCTTGCGGCGGAGGTCGACGAACTGGATCGCGAGCCGGCGCTCCTTGAAGAACCGCAGCGCGGCGCGCGTCTCCTGCGAGTCCTCGCGGCCGAAGACCTGGATGAGCGGTCCGGCCGGCGGCGCGGGACTCACGGCGTCCCCTCCGGCTCGAGGACGACGACCGGGACGTGGTGCGGCGCCTCGGCACGGTACAGGCGGTAGCCCGGATAGTCGCGCGCGGCCGCCTCGAAGCGCGCCTCGTACTCGGCCCCGAAGACCTCGCGGGCGCGAACCGGGAACGACCGCTCGTGCACCTGGAGGCGGGCGCGGGGCGACGCCGCGAGGTTCCGGTACCAGGCGGGGATCTTCCGGCTCCCGCCCCGCGACGCGACGACCGACCACGCACCCGGCGGCTCGGCGACGCGCGTCGCGAAGAGCGCGACCGTCCGGGCCCTCCCCGACCGCCGGCCGGTCGTGGTCAGGAGGACCATCTCGCAGCCGAGGACCCGGCCAACGATCCCGCGGCCACCGGTCCAGCGGTAGAGGATCGGGTGGAGGAACCGGTCGAAGCGGGTCACGGAGAACCGCCCGATGATCCGGTACGCGAGGGTGGGCAGCGGCATCGGGCGAAGGGTAGCGGACCGGCTACCATCGACCGGACAGGAGGTGCCCCGTGTCGGTGTGGTTCACGGTCCAGCTCGACGACAGGCCCGGCTCGCTCGCCCGCGTCGCGACGGCCCTCGGCGAGCGCGGCGTGAACATCACGGGCATCGTCGGCGTGGCCGAGGACACCGACGGCGCGCTCATGCTGACGACGTCGGACCCGGCGGCGACGCGGGCGGCCTTCGAGGGCCTCGGCCTGGCGTTCGAGGAGCACGATGCCTCGGCCGGCCTCGACATCGAGGCGATGCGCGTCGCCGACCCCCGCGGCCGCTGACGGACGCCGGACGCAGCCGCGGCCCGTGATCGCATGACCCGCCGCAACGCGCTCCCGCCGACGGTCGCGGTCCGCGTCGCCCTCGACGACGGCCCGGGCGCGATCCCGGCGCTCCTCGAGCGGATCGGCGCGGCCGGCGGCATCCTCCGGACGCTCTCGTCGGTCCGCCGGATGGCGGCGGCGCCCGATGGCGGGCCGGCCGGCGTCGAGGTCGAGATCGAGGTCGAGTCGCTCGACGAGGAGGCGCTCGTCCGGACGATCCACGCCTCGCCCGGCGTCCGGGCCCACCGGCTCACCCGGAGCCTCGACCGGATCTTCGGCAAGCGCGTCATCGTCATCGGCGGCGGCGCCCAGGTCGCCCAGGTCGCGCTCGGCGCGGTGAGCGAGGCGGATCGCCACAACCTCCGGGGCGAGCGGATCTCGGTCGACACGATCGCGCTCGTCGGCGAGAAGGACATCGCGAACGCCGTCCGGGCCGTCGCGGACCTGCCCCGCGCCCGGCTCCTCGTCCTCGCCGGCTCGATCATGGGCGGCGAGATCACGGCCGCGGCCCGCGAGCTCCGGGAGGGCGGGATCCCGATCATCTGCCTGAACATGGTCGGCTCGCTGCCGAGCGTCGCCGACCTCGTCGTCTCCGACCCGGTCCAGGCCGGGACGATGGCCGTGATGGCGATCGCGGACACGGCGACGTTCGACCTCGCCCGCCAGCGCGGCCGGCGGTACTGAGCGGCCGGCGGAACGGAGCGGCGGCGGAGCCACCGATGCGGATCGTGACCTGGAACGTCAACTCGCTGAAGGCCCGGATGGAGGCCGTCGAGCTGTGGCTCGATCGCGTCCGTCCCGACGTCCTGCTCGTCCAGGAAACGAAGCTCGCCGATCGCGAGGCGCCGGTCATGCCGTTCGGGATGCTCGGCTACGAGATCGTCCACCACGGCGAGGGCCGCTGGAACGGCGTCGCGATCCTCACGAAGGTTGGAGCCTCCGACATCATCACGAACTTCGGCGACGGGCCGGTCCGCGACAGCTCGGCCGGCGCGGCGGTCACCCTCGACGAGGAGGACTTCAACCCGCTCGACGAGGCCCGGATGGTCTCGGCGGTCTGCGGCGGGATCCGGGTCGTCTCGCTCTACGCCCCGAACGGACGGGTCGTCGGCTCGCCGTTCTACGAGGGCAAGCTCCGGTGGTTCGAGCGCCTCGCCGGCTGGCTCGAGGAGACCCGTTCGCCCGAGGAGCCGCTGCTCCTCGCCGGCGACTACAACGTCACCCCGGCCGACGAGGACGTCTGGAGCCCGGCCCGGGCCCACGGCGGGACCCACGTCTCGGCGCCGGAGCGTGAGGCCCTCGCCCGCCTTCGCAGCTGGGGCCTCGTCGACACGTACCGGAAGGTCAATGCGGAGCCGGGCCGCTTCTCGTGGTGGGACTACCGGGCCGGGATGTTCCACCGCAACGAGGGCATGCGCATCGACCTCCTGTACGGCACGAAGCCCGTGGCGGAACGGGTCATTTGGGCCGAGATCGACCGCCAGGCCCGGAAGGGGCCACCGACGCCGTCGGACCACGCCCCCGTCGTCGTCGACCTCGACGAGCCCGGCCACCCGTTCGATCCCGGCTGGTCCGGCGCCCTCGAGCGGATCGCCGCCCGGACCAGGCCGCGCGCCTGAGCTCCGCCCCGAATCGGCGAAACGCTGCTCAGTCCAGGACGGCCCGCTCGTGCCATTTCGGGACGTGCGCGTCGAAGCCCAGGGCCCGGACCTTCGGCTCGAGGGCGAGCTGGGCGTCGGGGTCGCCGTGGACGAGGAAGACCCGCCGCGGGTAGCCGGCGTCGCCGGGCTTCCGGCCGGCACCGAACTTCCCGAGCCAGTCGAGGAGCTCGGACTCGTCGGCATGGGCCGAGAACCCGTCGATCGAGACCACCCGGCAGCGGACGTGCCGGACCTGGCCGTCGAGCTTCACCGTCTCGGCGCCGGCCTGGAGGTGGCTGCCGAGCGTGCCCTGCCCCTGGTAGCCCACGAAGAGCAACGTCGCCTTCGGGTCGTCGATGAGCTCGCGGAGGTGGGCTACGACCCGGCCGCCGGTGAGCATGCCGTTCGAGGCGACGATCATGTACGGCCGCGGTGAGCGGGCGATCGCCTTCGAATCGCGGACGTCGTTCGTGATCCGCTGGTCCGGGTAGTCGAGGGGCGTGTCACCCGATGCGAGGAGCTTCGCGGTGGCCTCGTCGTACATCTCCGGGTGGCGGCGGTAGATCCCCGAGGCCTTCGAGGCCATCGGCGAGTCGAGGTAGAGCGGCAGGAGCGGGATCTCGCCGCGCTCGATGAGCCGGTCGAGCTCGTAGACGATCTCCTGGGTCCGGCCGATCGCGAACGACGGGACGAGGAGCACGCCGCCGACCCGATCCACCTCGCGGACGGCCTCCGCCAGCGTCCGGATCGCCTCCTCGGTCGGCTCGTGCTCGCGGCCACCGTAGGTCGACTCGATCACGACGTAGTCCGCCGCCTCGAGGACGGTCGGGTCGCGGAGGATCGGCGTGTTGGGACGGCCCAGGTCGCCGGAGAAGACGATCACCCGCTCGGGCGAGTCGTCGCGGTCCCGGACGCGGAGGCGGATGATCGCGGAGCCGAGGATGTGGCCGGCGTCGACGAACGTCGCGTGGACGCCCGGGGCGACCTCGAACTCGCGCTCGTAGCGTGCCGTCCGGAAGAGCGGCACGACCGCGCCCGCCTCCTTCTCCGTGTAGAGCGGGGCATCGAGGTCGATGAGGAGCTCGGGTCCCTGGGCCCGGAGGTCGGCCTCAGGGTCCTGGATCGGCCGCGTGGCCCAGCCGCCGTCCGGCTCGATCGCCGTGGCGACGTGCTCGCCGGTCCCGACGGAACCGACCGCGAACGCGAGCGACTCGTCCTCGGCCACCTCGTCGCCGGGCGGACGCGCGGCCGGCGTCCCGGGCCCGCGGTCGGCGGCCTCTGCGTCATGCGTCCGGCGGGCGTCCTCGAGGGCGCCGAGGTAGACCTCGGCCCGCTCCCGGTCCTCGACGATCGCCTTCTCGGGGTTGCGCGCCTCCCAGCGGTGCTCGCGCTTCGCGAACTCCTCGTGGAGCCGGCCGCTGTCGAGGAGGACCAGCGTCGCGAGCTCACCGGTCGCCGAGGTGGCCCAGATCGGGCCGGCGAACCCCTCGCGGACGGCGATCGGGAGGAGCCCACAGTGGTCGAGGTGGGCATGGGTGAGGAGGATCGCGTCGAGCGCGGCCGCGTCGAAGCCGAGCGGGATCCGGTTCCGGATCGATTCGTTCGGGCTGCCCTGGAAGATGCCGCAGTCGACGAGGACGCTTGCCCGCTCGGTCGTGAGCAGGAAGCGGGAGCCGGTGACGGTCGTCGCGCCGCCGAGGAAGTGGAGGTCCATGCACGGAGTGTGCCAGCGCGGAACGTCGGCCGCCGTCGCGATCCGGCCCCACCGGGTATCGCCGGCCGTGCAGCGCCGCGGCGTGCGACGATCCGCCGATGCGCGAGCGGTTCCTCTCCCCGGCGATCCTGCCCCGGCTCCCCGGGCTGCTCCTTGGGCTCGGTGTGTTCGGGCTGGGGATCGCGTTCATGGCCCGGGCCGGCCTCGGGCTGGGGCCGTGGGAGGCGCTCCACCAGGGGATCGAGTTCCGGACCGGGATCCCGATGGGCACGGTCTCGATCCTCCTCGGGATCCCGATCCTCGCGCTGTGGTGGCCGCTCGGCCAGCGGCCGGGCCTCGGGACGCTCCTCAACGTCCTCCTCATCGGGACCGCGACGAACGTCGGCAACGTGATGATCCCGAGCGCGGACGGGCCGCCGGCGCAGCTCGCGATGATGGTCGCGGGGGTCCTCGCGATCGGGCTGGGATCCGGGCTCTACCTCTCGGCCGACCTCGGGCCGGGGCCGCGCGACGGGCTCATGGTCGGCGTCCACCGCCGGTTCGGGTGGTCCATCCGGACGGCGCGGACGGCCATCGAGGTCAGCGTCCTCGTCGCGGCGTGGCTGCTCGGCGGCACGATCGGGCTCGGGACGGTCGTGTTCGCGTTCGGGATCGGGCCCGTCGTCCAGGTCATGCTCGGCGTCTTCGATCGCGAGGGCCGGGTCGCCCGGCGTCGCGCGATCCGTGCCCTCGAGGAGAGCCCCGGCACCGTCGGGGAGTGACGTCGTCGGCCGTCGTCGGTTCCGCAACGGCCCGCCTCCGGGAGGCGAGCGCCCCCTACGATGCCGGCATGCAGCCGCACGCGCAGCCGACCGGGCCGGATCCGGATCGCTGGACCGACGACCCGGCGTTCGCGGCGGTCGAGGCCCTGTTCGCCGACTTCCAGGAGGCGTGGGGCAGCTGGATGGTCGTTCACCACCGCGGGGCACCGATCGAGGACGGCGGCGAGACCGAGCCGGCGATCGCGGCGCGGCTCGTGGCGACGCGGTCGGCCCTCGGGGCGGGGCTCGACGCGCTCGACGACGCGGCGCTGACGTCCGACGACCGCGCGGCGCTCGCGAACCTCCGGGCCGCCCTCCCCGAGCTCGATGCCTGGGCGGCGCCGCTTGACGGGATGATCTTCGCGGAGCAGGCCGGCGCGGTGGACGGGCTCGAGCTCGCCCATCGCGGCGATGCCGGTGGCGACGGCGACGCCGACGGCAGCGCGGCCAGGTTCCGCCGCGCGACCTACGAAGCCTGGGGCGCCGCGATGGCTGAGCTCCGCGTCGACGGGGAGCGGGTGGACCGACTCACCGTCATGGCGCGCCTGGCGCGCGAGGAGGACGCGGCAATGCGCCGGCGGCTCTTCCTCGCCATGGCCCCGGGCTGGGCGGTGCTCGACGGGCCGGGCGGGCCCGACGACCCGGATGGGCCGTACCGCCGGCTCCTCCGCGACGCCGCGACGCAGTGGCAGCGCTCGGGCTCCCCGATCGCGGCGAACGCGGCCGCGCTCGGGATGGACCCGGCGGCCGTGGAGCCGACGATGCGGCGGCTCCTCGAGACCTTCCGGCGCGTCGCGATGCCGGCCGATCTCGTGGAGCCGTGGGACTACCGCTACGTCGTCGGCGGCCTGGCGCGCCGCCTCGATCCCGAGATCCCGGCGGCCCGCCTCCGCCCGATCAACGACGCCCACCTGGCATCGATCGGGGCGGACCCCGTGTCGCTCGGGATCCACTACGACGTCGTCCCGCGACCCGGCCGGCCCCTCATCCCGACGGCCTTCACGACGAACCTCGACATCGCCCGTCGCACGCCGGACGGCTGGCGGGCAGCGACGCCGTGGGTCTTCGCGACGTACGCGGAAGGCGGGCTGGGCAACCTCGAGGAGCTGGTCCACGAGAGCGGCCACGCCCTCCACGTCGCGGCCGTCCGAGCCCGGCCTGCCCTCTTCGCCTCACCGCCGGACCAGGCCGCGTTCGCGGAGGCGATCGCCGACGTCGTGGGCTGGACGGTCCACGAGCCGGCGTTCCTCGCCGAACACCTCGGGGCGACCGTGTCGGAACGCGAGTCGGTCGTCGGCCGGTACGGCAACGTCATGCTCGACGTCGCCTGGACGCTCTTCGAGATCGAGGTCCACCGCCACCCCGATCGGCCCCCGAACGAGGCCTGGGCCGAGATCATCGAGGACGGACTCGGGATCGCCGGCCACCCGGAGTGGTCGTGGTGGGCGCAGCGCGGCCAGCTCATCGACGTGCCGGGCTACCTCGCCAACTACGCGCTCGGGGCGGTGATGGTCGCCGCCGTCCGTGGCCGCATCCGCGAGCTGCGCGGCGACTGGTCGACCGGGGATCCCGGCTGGTTCCCGTTCGTCGCCGAGCGCCTGCTCCGGTACGGCGGCGGCCGGAACCCGGCGTCGCTGCTCGTCGAGCTCCTCGGCGGCCCGCTCACCGCGGACGCGCTCCTGGCCGACCTCGAGCGGGCGGCCGCGTAGCGCGCTGACCCAGATCGGTCGAAGGACGTGCCGGGCCGGTCGGCCCCGGCTACGCCGCTCGCCGGCGGGCGAGCAGGACGGTGGCGAGGAGCAGACCGCCGATGACGGAGACGATGAGCACGGGCCCGGCCAGCCCGCCGAGGTCGAGCCCCGGATCGGGGGCCTCGGGCGCGGCACCCGGCACCCGGCTGTCCGCCGGCCGCATGGAATCGAGGTCGATCACCTCGACCGGCGTCGTGCCGGAGCAGGCGTTGTCCTGGAGCGTGCCGTCGACGACCATGACGGCGAAGAGGTAGCGGATCCCGACCTCGTACTGGCGGTCGACCGAGGACGCCGTCCCGACATCCTCGGAGCCGCCGCGGACGATGACCTCGGCCGCCTGGTCCGGCCCGATCCAGATCTCCTCGACCGAGACCTTCGCCCAGCGGGCGTTGTTCTCGACCCCGATGACCGTGCCGACGAAGACCGAGTCGGCCGTCTTCCACTGCTCCTCGCTGCCGGGGAGGACGGCGCACGACGCGCTCGCCGGGGCCGGCACGAGGAGCGCGGCGGCCAGGAGGCCGAGGACGGACAGGATCCGGGCACGGACGAGGCGTGGGGACGCGGGCATCGGTGTTCCCTCCAGCTTCAGGCTTCGCGGCGGCGGCCGACGATGATCGCGACGGCGAGCGCGGCGCCGCCGATGAGCAGGGCGGTGAGGATGGGCAGGGCGAGATCGGCGATCGCCGCGAGCGGGCCCGCCGCGGCCGGCGCGGCCGACGGGGCCGGCGTCTGTGCACCGGCCGGGCGGAGGGCCGCGAAGTCCTCGATCCACGGCGTCGTGGCGGTGCAGATGTTGTCGACCATCCGGCCCTCGGCGACGAACGGGAAGAAGACGTAGCGAACGCTGGCCTCGAACGTCCGGTCGTCCTCCATCGGCCCGGCCGGGTCGGTACCGCCGAAGACCGTCACCTCGGCCGGCATCTCGCCGCCGCGCCAGACCTCGTCGACCTGGACGGTGGCGACCCGGCCCTCGTTCGCAAGGCCCGTCACGGTCCCGACGAACACGATCTCGGCCGTCTTCGCGGCCTCCTCGAAGGGGGGTGCCATCTGGCAGTCGGCGAGCGCGGAGGCCGGGGCGGCGAGGAGGGCGACGGCGATCGCAACGGCGGGCAGGTATCGACGGAGGCCGCGCGCAGCGTGCATGCCGGCCGGACGCTGCGCGGGCCCGTCCGGTTCCCGCGACCGCGGAACGCTCGTCAGCCGATCGGCAGGGCGACGACGGCGTCGATCGCGACGGCGGCGAAGAGCAGCGTCAGGTAGCTGATCGAGTAGCGGTAGAGACGGATCGCCTGGGCGGTCGACGCCTCCTGGGCCGAGCCCTCGCGCCATAGCCGGAAGGCGCGCCACAGGAAGATCCCGCCGAGGACGACCGCGGCGCCGAGATAGATCGCCCCCATCTGGGCGACGACCGCGAAGACGAGCGAGATCGCCACGAGCAGGACCGTGTAGAGCGCGATCTGGCGGCTCGTCTCCGCGATGCCACGGACGACCGGCAGCATCGGCACGCCGGCGGCCGCGTAGTCAGTCCGGATCCGGAGCGCGAGCGCCCAGAAGTGCGGCGGCGTCCAGTAGAAGACGAGGAGGAAGAGCATCACGGCCGGCAGGCCGACGCCGCCCGTCACGGCGGCCCAGCCGATGACCGGCGGCAGCGCCCCGGCGGCCCCGCCGATGACGATGTTCTGGGGCGTGCTCCGCTTCAGCAGGATCGTGTAGACGACGACGTAGAAGCCGATCGCGAGGAGCGTCAGGAAGGCCGCCACGAGGTTCACGAAGGCGGCCATGAGCGCGACCGAGATGGCGCCGAGCACGATCCCGAAGACCATCGCCCGTTCCGGGGTGACCTGCTGGGCCGGCAGCGGCCGCCGTCGCGTCCGGACCATCCGCTCGTCGATGTCGCGATCGAGGTACTGGTTGATGGCGTTCGCGGCACCCGCGGCGAGGGTGCCCGCGACGAGCGTCCAGAACGTGACGAGGAGCCAGTCCATCGGCTGGATGCCCGGCACGTCCCGGGTGGCGAGGACCATGGCCGGGACCGTCGTCACGAGGAGCAGCTCGATGATCCGGGGCTTCGTCAGCGCCACGTAGGCGCGGATCGTGTCGCGAGTGGTGCCGGTGGCGCCGCCGGGCCCGGCGAGCTCGGCGGTCGCGCCCTCCGCGGGACTGCCCGCCGGGGCAGGCTCCATCCGCGCCGTGTAGTAGCTCGCGACCGTGAGCGCGACCGTCCCGCCCCACAGGAGCGCGCCGAGCGCGAGGTGGAGCGTCTGGCTCCAGTCGGACAGGAGCGTCAGCACCTGGAGCCCGCCGACGACGACCTGGACGACGTAGATCGCGAAGATCCCGACGGCCATGCCGCGGAGCGCCGGGCGCGAGCGCTGGGTCCGCCAGGCGACGACAGCGATCGCGAGGAGCACGAGCAGCACGACTCCCGCGACGTAGCGGTGGAGGGCGTGCGTAGCGTAGAGCGCGGCCACGTCGGTCGGCAGCGACGGGTCGAAGGGGTAGATGCCGCCGGACATGAGCGGCCAGTCGAGGAAGACCAGCCCGGCGTTCTGGGCCGTGACGTTCGAGCCGAAGAGGAGGAGCACGAACGTCGCCGCCGCGCCGAACGCGGCGAGGAGCGTGAACCGCTGGCTGGCGCCGCGGCCGGCGATCCGGGCCGGGTACGAGGCCCGGACGAGGAGGAAGACGAGGATCCCGATGAGGGCCATCGCCGCGGCGAGGTGCGCGGTGACGCTCTCGCCGCTGTTCCCGAGCCGGACCGTCTCCCGACCCAGCCAGGCCTGGAACCCGACGAGGGCGACGGCGACGATGGACGGCCAGAGGATCGACGGTCGGTCGCGGTGGTCCCGGATCGCGAGCGCCGCCATCCCGAGGATGAGGAACCCGATCACGGCGGCGACGGTCCGGTGGATCCACTCCAGCCAGACCTGGTAGCCGGCGTTGAGGCCGGGCAGGAACTGCCCATCGAAGCAGCCCGGCCAGTGCGGGCAGGCCATCCCGGAATCGGTCGCGCGGACCACGACGCCGATCGTCACGAGGAGGAATGTCGTCACCACCGTCGCGGCGGCGAGGCGCTGGAATCGGGTCACGGAGCTCCTGGGGTGCGACACCGGCGTGGGGATGAGGCGGGACGACGGCGCCCATTCTACCCGTGGATCCGGGCCGGCCCGGGCGGCAGCGGAGAACCGCGGCCCCGGCTACGCTCTCGGCGATGCCAGCACGAGCCCTCTCCGCCTCGCTCCGGGCCGTCCTCGTCCTGCTCCTTGCCACGGTCGCGGCCGGCTGCTCGGGCGGGGCCGTCAGCGCGCCGACCGGGTCGGGCGAGGCACCGACCCCATCGGCATCGGGCCCGACCGGTTGCGCGGCGGCCCCGGCGCCGCCCGTGAACCAGGAGGGCTGGACGACCGCGTCGTCCGAGCCGACGGTCTTCCCCGTGATCGTCAACAGCAGCGGCAGCCTCACCTGCGGCGAGAACCGCCTCGTCTTCACCTTCCTCGACCTCGACAACCGGCCGGTCGGCCATCCCGACCGCGCCGCCGCGGTCGAGCTCTTCAACCTCGGCCGCGACGGTGCCACGCCCGCCTCGAGCGGCGAGGGAACCTTCGTCTGGGGCATCGAGGGCGAGCGCGGCTTCTACGTCGCGACCGTCACGTTCGCGGAGGCGGGCATCTGGGGTGCCGAGTTCACGACGTCGGTCGCCGGCGGGGCGCCGGAGAAGATCCGGATGACGTTCGAGGTGTCCACGAGCACGAGCGTCGTCCGCGTCGGCGACCCCGCGAGGCCGTCGACGACGCCGACCGCGGCATCGGTCGGTGGCGAGCTGGAGCGGATCTCGACGGATTCGGAGCCGGATCCGGCGTTCTACGAGCGGTCGGTCGACGAGGCCCTCGCGGCGCACGAGGCCTTCCTCCTCGTCTTCGCGACGCCGCTGTTCTGCCTCTCGGCCCAGTGCGGGCCGACGCTCGACGTCGTGAAGCCGCTCGCCGCGGCGTTCCCGGAGGTTCGATTCATCCACGTCGAGCCGTACGAGCTGACATTCGCGGACGGCGGCCTCCAGCCGGTCCGGAACGCCGACGGCCAGTTCGTGCCGACCCAGTCGGTCCTCGACTGGGGCCTCCTCTCGGAGCCGTGGGTCTTCGTCGTCGATTCGCAGGGCATCGTCCGCGGGTCGTTCGAGGGTGCCGTCGGCGAGGCCGAGCTGCGGGCGGCGCTCGAGGCCGTCAGCTAGGCTCCGGCACCGGCGCGTCGACGATCCGGACCGCGAGGCGCCGGCCGCCACCCTCGTCGCGGTAGGTCACGATCACCGGCGCCGACGACGCGACGTGCTCGGCGAGGTGGCCGCGCGGGAACTCCGCCTCGTTCTCCAGGACCCCGAGCTCGAACTCGACGAGCGCCCCGCCCGGCACCCGAAGCGTGAAGCCCGTGACGCTCGCGATCGAGGTCGACTCGACGGCCACGATGACGCCCTCCATCGTCGCGGTCCTGGGCGCGGCGAGGAGTGCCGCCGCGATCGCGACGACTGCAAGGCCGGCCGCGAGGATCGGGAGCCGCCGGCGCATCGGTCGGGGTCGGGGTGGCGTCAGGACGCGGCCGCCCCGGTGCTGCCCGGGGCGTGGAGCGGCGTGCCGTCGGCGCAGCGCGGGCACGTCGCGGCACCGGGCTCCCAGGTCGGCAGGTCCATCGCCCAGAGCGATCGGAGCGGGTAGACACGGCCCGTCGTCGGGGACGTGAGGGTCGCCATGCCGCCCGACCGATCGACGAGGACGGCGCACTCCACGACCTCACCGCCCATCGCCTCGACGGCCGGGAGCATCGCGAGGAGCGAGCCGCCGGTCGTGAGGATGTCGTCGACGAGGAGGACCCGCTGGCCCTGCTCGATCCGGAAGCCACGTCGGAACTCGCGCCGCGCGGTCCCGTCCGGGTCGCGGACCTCCTCGGCGAAGATCGCCGGGGTCCCGAGCTGCCGGCCCGTCTCGAACGCGAGGATCACCCCGCCCGTCGTCGGGCCGGCTACGAGGTCGACCCGCGCCGCGCCGTCCGCGTCCCGGTGGCGGGCGGCCCAGAAGCCGCACAGCTCGCTCGTCGCCGCGGGATCCGAGAGGACCGCGAACTTCTCGAGGTAGGCGTCCGAGTGCCGGCCGCTCTTCAGGAGGAAGTGGCCGTCCCGGAGCGCGCCCGACCGGCGGAACAGGGCCTCGGTCCGGCTCGCGATGGCGGCGCGCGCCTGGAGCTCGAGGGCCGGCTTGATCGTCGTCATGCCCGCCGAGTGTAGGGCGAGCGGCGCCCGGAGGGGTCGGCAGGTCGGGTGGCAGGCCGCGCGACCCGACCCGCCCCCCGGGCCTCCGCGATCAGCCGCCCACGCCGGAGCCCGCCCAGCCCTCGGGCCGGCCGGGCCGGAGCCGCCGCAGGACCAGCCAGCTCACGAACGCCACCAGGCCGAGGGCGAGGAGGATCGGCAGCCACACGATCCCGAACCAGATGCCGGCCGTGGCGAGCGCCTGGAGGATCTCGACGAGGTTGGCCGTGGCCTGGTCGACCTCGGTCGCAGGATCGAACCGCTCCTGGACGGTCGCGACCGCCGGCTCCGGCTCGACGCCGAACCGGACCGCCAGCGTCGAGTACGCCGCCTGTTCCTCGAGCCGCTGGCGTTCCGCGGTGGCCGCCTCGATCTCGCCGCGCACGTGCGTGAGCTCGTCCTGGACCTCCAGGACGTCCGAGATCAGCTTCGCCTGGCTCATGATCCCCTGGAGGGCCAGCTCGGTCGCCTGGAGGTTCGCGATCCGGGCCCGCAGGTCGACGACCTCGCCGGTCACGTCCTCGGTTCCGGTGTGCTCGGCGATGACGTCGAGCGCCAGGCCCCGAAGCGCCTCGAGGGCGTCGGTCCAGCGCTCGGCCGGGATCCGGAAGGTGAGCGACGCCGTGACGTCGTCGCCGTCGCCGGTCTGCTCGGAGCCCGCGACGTAGCCGCCGAGTGCCTCGATGGCGTCCGTCGCCTCGGTCACGGCCGCCGGAACCGCGTCGACCTGGAGGTCGAGCGTCCCGGTCTTGATGATGAGGAGGTCGGGCCGGGAGAGCTCGAGCAGGGCAACGCGCCCCGGGTCAGGGTCCGGGCCCTCCGGCGTGTCGGGGCCCGGCCCCGGCTTCGCCCCCGGATCCCCCACGGGCGCGCCACCGACCGACGCGCCGACCGTGCTGAGGATCCTGGGGATCGGCCTGCCCAGGAGCAGCAGGGATGCCAGCCCGACGATCCCGATCGTGACGATGACGAGCACCACGCTCACGCGGCGCGACAACCGGTCCATTCCCCGCTCCCGTCCGGCATCCGAAGCACGCGACCGCGTGCCGCCGGCCGGGCCGGCGCTCCTGCGGTCAGGCCGGATGCCCGCCTCGATCGTGCGGGGGCCCTGACCCCGGCTCAATCCGTGATTCCACGCAGTGCGGCCGTCAGGCGGCGGCCGGCTCCGGCGGGTCCGCCGGCGGCGGCGTCGAGGCACCCGGCCCGCCCCAGCCGTCCGGCGCTCGTCCCGGCAGCCGGTTCCGGAGCAGCAGCCTGGCGATCACCGCCACGAGCCCGACGACAAGGAGCATCGGGAGCCACACGATCCCGAACCAGATCCCGGCGGTGGCCAGGCCCTGGAGCACCCCGACGATCGTGGCGGTTGCCCGGTCCACCTCGGCCTGCGGATCGAAGCCGGCCTGCGCCACCGCGACCGCCGGCTCCGGCTCCATCCCGAATCGGACGGTCAGCGTCGAGAACGCGGCCTGCTCGGTGAGGCGCTGCCGCTGCGAGGCAGCCTGCTCGATCTGGCCGCGGACGCTCGTGAGCTCGGCCTGGACCTGGAGGATGTCCTCGATCGTCCGCGCCTGGTCCATGATCGCCTGGAAGGCACGCTCCGTCGCCTGGAGGTTCGTGATCCGGGCGGCGAGGTCGACGACCTGTCCGGTGACGTCGTCCGACTGCGTCTGCTCGGCGATGACCTCGATCGCGAGCTCCCGGAGCTCACGGAGGGCGCGCTCCCAGGCCTCGACCGGGATCCGGAAGGTGATCGAGGCCGTGACCGACTCGCCGCCGCCGGACTGGCTCGAGCCGCTCGCGTAGCCGCCCAGGGCGACGACCCTCGCGGACGCCTCACCGACGGCGATGTCGACGTCCTCGACCTGGAGCTCGAGGGTGCCCGTCTTGATGATGAGGAGGTCAGGCCGCGCGGCCTCGAGGATCGGTCCCTGGGCGGTTCCGCCGACGGAACCGCTGCCGGCGTTGCTGCCGTTGCCCGAGGTGCCGCCGCTACCGGAGCCCGTGCCGGCACCATTGCCGCTGCCGGCCGCGCCGTTCCCATCGGGGTTGCCGGCGCCGCCGTCGAGGCCGCCGTCCGGGGCCGAAGCCGCGCCGCCGCAGGCGGCGAGGATGATGAGGACGGCCAGGATCGCCATGGCGCGCGCGAGGCGCGCTCGAACCGGGTGATTCGGTCGCATGACAGGCTCCAGTCGCGTGCCGACTGGGCCTCGGCCTGCCTTGCCGAACCGACTCGAGTCTCGAACGCCGCGGCCCCATCGCGGCATCCGCCACATCCCTCGACGGCTCATACCGCCGGACGCGGGGAAAGGCTCACTCGCTACGGCCGGTACTCGACGCCCTTCGATGACGGAGCCGACGCGCGCTTCGGCAGGGCCGTGCCGATGAGCGGCCGGTACGAGGTGAGGCCGCGCTCGCGGCACGTGGCGGCGAGCTCGTCGACGAGGCGTACGGGGAGCGTCGGGTCGGCGAAGATCGCGGTCCCGACCTGGACGGCGACGGCACCGACGGCGAGGAAGTCGAGCACGTCGGCGAACTCCGTGACCCCGCCGATCGCGATGACCGGGATGTCGACGACCTGGGTCACCTCGTAGACGATCCGGAGGGCGACGGGCTTGATCGCGGGTCCCGAGAGCCCGCCGTAGACGTTCCCGAGGAGCGGCCGCTCGCGCGTCGGCCCGACCGCGATCCCGGAGAGCGTGTTCACCGCGGTGAGCGCGTCCGCGCCCGCGTCGGCGATCGCCCGGGCGATCGGGCGGACGTCGGCGACGTTCGGCGAGAGCTTCACGAGGAGCGGCAGGTCCGTGACCCGGCGGACGGCCGCGGTGACGCCGGCGGCGGCATCGGCGTCGATCGCGAACTGGAGCCCGCCCCGGCCGACGTTGGGGCACGAGATGTTCAGCTCGATCCCGGCGATCCCGGGAACGCCCTCGAGTCGCCGCGTCACCTCGACGTAGTCGGCGACCGACTCCCCGGCGACGTTCACGATCACCGGCACCTTCCAGCCGGCCCACGTCGCGGCGTACTTCTCGACGACCGCATCGACGCCGGGGTTCTGGAGCCCGATCGAGTTCAACATCCCGCCGGGCGTCTCGGTCACGCGCGGCGTCGGGTTGCCGATCCGGGGCTTGAGGGTCGTGCCCTTGCAGCAGATCCCGCCGAGCCGGTCGACGTCGACGACCTCGCCGTACTCGATCCCGTAGCCGAACGTCCCCGAGGCGACGAGGATCGGGTTCGGCAGGACGAGCCCCCGACCGAGGTCGACGGAGAGGTCGACCGCGGCGAGCCGGGCGTCGTCTTCGGCCCCACCGGGCGCCGGCCGGACCGCGGCCGCCGCGGCTCGGGGGCGGACCGGCTCGAAGGCCGACTTCAGCTTCCGGACGGTCGGGCGCCGGCGGGCCGGCGTTGCGGCGCCGGAGGCGGTCACGACGCGCCGTTTCGCCTTCATCGGCCCCACCCACCTTCCCAGTCGATCTCCTCGGCGGCGAAGACCGGTCCCTCGCGACAGACACGCTGCGGCGTCCCCGACGTGGCCATGACGACGCAGCCGAGGCACGCCCCCACGGCGCAGCCCATCCGCTGCTCCATCGACACCTGGAGGAAGGCCTTCCGCCGGGCGGCCGGCGATCCGGCGGGGTCGGCCTTCCCGGCACCGCGCTTCCGGCCGAGCTTCGCGACTCCGAGCCGGCCGCGACGGCCGGCCGCCAGGCGGGCGAGCGCCCGCAGCATCGGCTCGGGCCCGCAGGCGAATGCCTGGTCGGCCCAGCCCTCGTACTCGGGAACGAGCTCCGTCACGAAGCCCTTGTGCCCCACCGACCCGTCGTCGGTCGCCACGACGTACTCGACTTCGTCCGGCAGCAGCGACGTCGGATAGACGTCCCGCGCGCTCGCGGCGCCGAAGAGCAGCGTCACCTGACGACCGTCCCGGATCGCCTCGTCGGCGAGGGCCCGGACCCCGGCCATCCCGAGGCCCCCGGCGACGAGCAGGAGGTGGCGGCTCCGGGCGTCGACCTCGAACGGCCTCCCGAGAGGCCCGAGCATGTCGATCGTGTCGCCCGGTCGGAGGTGGGTGAACCACTCGGTCCCGCGTCCGACGGTCCGGAAATGGATCGTGATCGTGCCGCTCGCCTGGTCAGCCGTGTTGATCGAGAACGGCCGGCGCAGCACGAGCCCCGACAGGTCGCCGGTCCGGACGTGGACGAACTGGCCGGCCCGCGAGCCGGTCGCGAGCGACGGCGCGTGGTACGACTGGAGCCACTGGCCGGGCAGGATCTCCCGGCTCTCGACGAGCTCCGCCCCGACGAGTCGCATCGTCAGGTCGTCATGTCGTCGGGGACGGGGTGAAACGCGGGTCAGGCGCGGTCGCCACCCTCGCCCTCGGGCTTGTCCTCGACGTCCTCGACGTCCTCGACGTCTGCGGCGTCCTCGGCGTCCTCGAGGTCGTCGTCATCCTCGTCCTCGTCGTCGTCGTCCTCGTCCTCGTCATCCGGCGCGACCGACGGGTAGGCATCGGCGATTGCGTCGGCGAGATCGCCGAAGACGTCGGTCGGGTCGTAGAACCGCACGACGTCCTCCGGGCCGGACAGGTCCGTCCAGTTGCTGTCGCCCTCGGGGATGACCTGGCCCCGGAAGCCCGGGCCGGAGAGCTCGAGGTGCTCGTCGAGGTCGTCGACGATGACGATCGTCCCGACCCGGCTCATGAGCCCGGACGAGGCGTTCTCGAACTGCTCGAGGAGGCCCGCCTCGGCCCGCTGGCTCCGCTCCTGGAAGTCGAGGGCCAGCTCGTAGAGGGCCGCGGCCGCGTCCTCGGGCGTGTCGGCCTCCGGGATCTCGGGCTGGCCGGCCGCCCACTGGTCGGCCGCCGCGGCGTACGGGTCGGCGCCGATCGGTGCCCCGAACCCGTTCGTCTCGTCCCGGTCGCCGGGCGTTTCATCCTCGCCGTCCCCCGACCAGACGCCCTCGCGGGCGACGTCGGCGAAGGCCTGGAAGAGGTCCGCCGGGTTGTAGAGCTCCACGAGCTCGCCGCCGGTCTCGATGATCTCCGTCTCCGACTGCCACTCGCCGGTGGCCTCGTCGAAGACCCGGCTCCGGCTGCGGAACGTGCCGTCCGGCGCGACCGCGAGGTAGTCCGGGTCGTCGTCGATGAGGGTCAGCCCGCCGAGCTCGCGGATCCGGTCCGCCTGGTCGCGGAGGAACCGCTCCAGCTGCTCGCCCGCACGGACGAGGAACTCGGAGCGCTCCAGGGCGGCGTCGCGGGCCATCTCGGCGAGGAGGTCGTTGCGCTCGCGATCCATGGCGTCCTCCTATCCGTGGTAGACGAGATCCGGGCCCAAACGCTCCCGGAGGAACATCGAGTGGTGTCGCTCGAAGATCCACTCCCCCGCCCGATGGGCGAAGGCGCGGATGCTGGAGTCGGCCTCGAGAAGGTCGAGCGTCGCGTAGCTCGGCAGGTCGAGCAGGATGACGTTGTCGTAGTCCCAGCCGTGCGCAACGTTGTACCAGCCGACGAACTTGATCCCGTACTTCGCCTCGTACTCGCGGACCTGCCGCGGGAAGAGGGTCTTCATGTAGAACTTGAAGAACGGGTCGCGGCCGCGGCGGACGGTGAAGTAGGTCGCGAGCACGGGCACGGAGCGCGGAGCCTCCTCGGTGGGGAATGGGCCGGAGCCGCTCGGGGCGCCGTGCCTATTCTCGCACGCCGGGCTCGTCGGGCCGCTGGTCACCGGGCTCGTCGGGCGGCTGGTCGTCGGGCGCGTCGGCCCCGGCGTCCGCGGGCTCGGAGGGTCGCGCGTCAGCCGCCGTCGGAGCGGTCGCCCGGTCCTCCAGCTCGCCGACGGTCGGCGTGGCCGCGCCGAGGGGCCGTCGACGGCCGGCGTCGCGCCGGTCCGCGGCCACGAGCCGCAGCAGGAAGATGACGGTCTGGCCGGCCACGAGGAGGAGCACGAGGACCGCCACGAGCAGGATCGCGCTCACGAGCGTCGGCCAGTTCCAGGCGACGCTCAGCGGCGTGAGGACGAGCAGCGCCACGAGCGCAACGACCTGGATCCAGAAGCAGCCGAGGCCGGGGCCTTTCTCGGCGTCGAGCGGCGCGCCCTTGTACTCGACGTCGCGAACGGACGGGCGCGACGCCTCCGGATCGGTCACGCCTCGCATGGTATCGGCGCGCGTTCGATCGGGCCCGCAGTGACACAGCCCCGGATTGACCGGTTACGGCGCCGCCGTCGTGGGGAGGTTGTACCCCGCTCCCGTACCATCCCGCCGATGGCAGAGCGCAGCCGCCCGGACCCCGACGCCGCGGACGAGCTCCTCGAGCGTTTCGCCTGGCACCCCGAGCCGGAGCTCCTCGGCGTCCGCGACGAGGCGACGTCCCGGGAGGCGCTCCGCGCGGCCGGGGCCGCGACCTGGGAGGCGGCGCTCGACTACCTCTACGACCACGCGCTCGAGCGCGCGATGGGCGAGCCGGCGGGCTATGCGGAGCTCCGGAGCCGCTACTTCGGTCCGACCGGCGGCCCGGGGCCGGCGCCCTCCGACCCCACGCCCCTGGCGACCCTCCTCGACGAGTTCCGGGCCCGGATCGCGCCGCACACCGTGAGCGCCTGGCACCCGCGGTCGTTCGGGTACTTCACGCCACCGCCGCTCATGGCCTCGATCTTCGGCGAGCTCCTCGGCCAGATGGCCCAACAGGGCGTCGACATCTGGCACGCGGGCCCCGTCGCCGCCTTCGTCGAGGAGGAGGTGATCCGGTGGCTGTGCGACCTCGTCGGCTATGGGCGCGGCAGCTTCGGGCTCCTGACCTCCGGCGGGGTCATGGCGAACTTCATCGCGATGAACCTGGCGCGCGACGTCCACGCGGCCCGCCTCCTCGGCCTCGACCGGCCGCCGCGCGGTGGCGCCCTCGAGCGGCTCCGCGTCTACACGTCCGACCAGACGCACTTCTCGATCGGCCGGGCGATCGACGAGCTCGGCTTCCCGCCGGAGTGCCTCGTCCTCGTCCGTGCCGACGACGACTTCCGGCTCCGTGGCGAGGACGTCGCCGCGGCCGTCGCGGAGGACCGGGCGGCGGGCCTCGTCCCGATCGCGATCTCGGCCGTGGCCGGGGCCACGAACACCGGCTCGATCGATGCCATCGGCGAGCTCGCCGACGTCGCCGAGCGAGAGGACCTGTGGCTCCACGTGGACGCGGCGTACGGAGCGGCGGCCCGGCTCTCGCCGCGCGACGCGGACCGCGTTCCCGACCTCGATCGGGCCCATTCGGTCACGGTCGACCCGCACAAGTGGTTCTTCCAGGCCTACGACATCGGTGGGCTCCTGATCCGCCGCGGCGCGGACCTGGAGACGGTCTTCGGCAGCCGCCGCCCGGAGTACTACCGGAGCGGGCACGCCCCGATGCCGTCGCCCGGTCCGCGGGGCGACGGGGAGCTTGACGGGCGCGATCCCGCGGACGGGCTCGAGGCGTCAGCGACCGACCACGGCGAGGCGGGCCAGCTGAACTTCTGGAGGCTCGGCTTCGAGGGCACCCGTCGCTGGCGCGCCCTGAAGCTGTGGCTGTCCTGGAAGCACGTCGGCAGCGACGGGTTCGCCAGGCTCGTCGAGGCGAACGTCGATCTCGCCGCCCGGCTCGCGAACCGGATCGCGGCGCACCCCGACCTCGAGGCGCTGCCGACAGTGCCGCCGCTCTCGGTCGTCTGCTTCCGGCACCGCCCGGCCGGCCTCGGTGAAGGCCACGACCTCGACGCCCACCAGGATGCGATCGCCGCCGCGCTCGAGGCATCGGGCGACGGCTGGCTCACCACGACGCGGCTGCGGGGCGGGACCTGGCTCCGGGTCGGGATCCTCAACACCCAGGCCGTGCCCGCCGACGTCGACCGGCTGCTCGAGCACGTGCTCGAGCTCGGCCACGCTGTGGCGCCCGGCTAGGTACGGGTCCTGCGCAGCGCCCGCCGAAGGGCGATCGAGATCAGACGCACGACCAGGTGATCGTGCCGCTGAGCGTCTCCGGCCAGCCGGCGGGCGGCGGCCCGATCGACGGCTCCACCCCGGTCGGCAGGTCGTCGAAGGACAGTGCACCCGTCCGCTCGTCGTCGCCGATGGCCTCGATCGTCGCGAAGCCCACCCAGCTCGGCATGAACTGCTGGCCTGGGGGCGGCTCCTTGCCGGAGCCCTGGATTGACAGATGGAGCTCGCCGCCGATCCGGTGGCCGCCGTCGAGGCTGATCGTGACCGTGATCGGCCAGTCCTGGAGCCGGTAGACCTCGAACGCCGTGATCCCCTGGACCGTCCCGTCCACCTCGTAGTCGCAGCTCACCGACCGCGTCTCGGCGAGGCGGAGGTCCTCGCCCGGCAGCGCCAGCTGGACCTCGCCGATCCCCGGCGCCGGCGGCGTCGCGTCCGGATCCAGCCACGGATCGCAGGCCCACGTGAGCCGGCCGCCGAGCGTCGCCGGCCAGCCGGGGGCGACGGCCCCGCTCTTGGGGTCCCCTTGCAGGGCGAGGCTCGCAAACGACACCTCCCCGGCGGCCCCGTCCGCCTCCGCCGTGAACGTGCCGGAGCCGGTCCAGGACGGCTGGGCCGCAGGCTCCTCGATGTCGGCGCCGTCGATGAACAGCTCCATCGTTCCGTCGCCGCCGGACTGCCCGGGCGGCGTGAACATGGAACGGACCGTGCCGCCGTTGAGCTCGCCGAGCTCGAGGGCCCAGACGGAGCTGACCGCCAGCCCGTCGGGAACGGCGTGGCACGTCACCTCCCCGACGTCGATCGCGACGAAGTCCTCCGCGCCGTCGAGCCTCAGGGTGGCGGTGCCGGACGCCGATCGGACCACGGGGTCGTGGTAGCCGAGGTCGAACGTCGGCACCGCGACGGAGCCGCCGACGGTGCCGACGAGGACGGCACCCGCAGCGAGGAGGAGCCCGCGGCCGGCGGCACGGGAGGCCCGGGTCGCGAGGATGATCGATCCGATGACCCCGAGGAGGAGCACGAGCCCGCCGGCGGCGATGTAGATGAACGCCGCCCCGATCCCGGCGAGGCCGCCCCGGCTCGCGACGTACCCGGCCTCGTAGCCGAGGTAGGCACCGGCGAGCAGCCCGGGGATCGCCGGCCACCACGGGAGCAACCGCCGAGCGAGGGTCGGCGCCGGAGCCGGGACGCTGGATTCCATGCCAGAAGGACGTGCGACGGGCCCGTCTGTTGCGGTCAGCGTCCGCTCACGCCCTGGGCTTCGTCGACTCGATGACCGATGAGGAGCACTTTGAGGAGCTCGCCGATGCGGGGCGACCTCCTTAGCGCCATCGTCCGGGTCGGTCCGACGACGGCTCGCGATTGACGCCAGCTGGATCCGCCGGCCGCTCGACAAGGAGAGGGGCATGCCGCATCTGCGACGCCTCACCGTCTCGCTGGCCGCCGGGCTCCTGCTCGCGGCTGTCGCAATGCCCGGGGCGATCAACGCCGGGAGACCAGCCGAGAGCGCGATCGTGGTCCGCTTCGACCTTCTCGGCGCGAGTGTCGGCTACGAGGATCCGGCCGACGAGCTGGTGGCCGTCACCGGCCCGCCGGCGGAGCTGGGCTGCGCCGGGCTGGGCTTCGACGAGTTCTTCACCGAGGTCCAGGCGGTCGACACCCCACCCGGCGCGATCGTCCTCGTCGCCAACGAGGACGAGACGCCGCTCTACGTCTACCGAGCCTCGGGCTTCGCCGAGCTCTGCGCTGCGGTGGCCTCGAACCAGCCGCTGACGATCGTCGGAACGGGGACGGCGCGCTTCAGCCACACCGACAACGACTGGCTCGGCAGCGAAACGCGCTGGAATGCCTTCGGCAACAGCGCCACCGGCAGCATCGTCGACAACGGTGGCACCGTGTGGAGCTTCTCCGCCGTCTGGCGCGTGGTCATCGAGCCCAGCGAGGGCGACGAGTGCCTCTGCCGGGTCGTCCAGGAGAACATCACCCTCCGGCCCCGCGGGTAGCCGGACGAGCACAAGGGTGTGTCGTGACGACTCACGGCACACCCTTGTTTCTGCCCTGAGGTGCCACGACAATGCACCGACCGCATCTCGTGCGAGGAACGATGGGAACGTCTGAGCCGGGTGGCTCGCCGACGTCAGCGGATCGCGGCCAGGACCGCTCGTCCGGACCCGCGGCGCAGGTCGCGCGGGACCAGGCGCGCCTGCGGGCGTCGCAGGCGGCTGTGGCGAGCGATGTCATCGAGTTCCAGCTCGCGCGCCAGCGAGTCGGCCTCGCGTCACTGGAGTCCGTCGAGCCGCTCTCGCCGCGCGAGCGCGAGGTCCTCGCCCTGCTGGCGGCCGGTCGTACCGACGGCGAGATCGCCGACGAGCTGTTCATCAGCAAGAAGACAGCTTCCGTCCACGTGGCCAACATCAAGGCCAAGCTGGGTGCCTCGTCGCGGGTCGAGATCGCGCTCATGGCGGCCCGCCTCGGCTTGGCCGAGGAGGGCGCCACCGCCCCACCTGAGGAGCCGCCGGCGCCGCCGGCCCGCGGCGTCGTCGTCTGCCCGTTCAAGGGTCTCGCGAGCTACGAGGCCGTCGACGCCCGGTACTTCTTCGGCCGCGAACCGGTGGTCGCCGCCCTCGTCGCGAAGCTGGTCGGGGCGGGCATGCTCGGGCTCGTCGGACCCTCGGGGAGCGGCAAGTCATCGGTCCTGCGGGCCGGCCTCCTCCCGGCCCTCGCCGATGGCGTGCTGCCGGGCAGCGACCGGTGGACCGTGGGGACCCTGCGGCCCGGCGCCACCCCGAGCGCGGAGCTGCGCGCCGCCATCGCCGCTGCTCTCCGCCGCGCCGGCCTGGATCCTCCCGAAAGCGGGACCGTTAGCGACGCGCTGGACCGGCTACCTGTCGGCGTGCGCCTCGTCGTCGTCGCCGACCAGTTCGAGGAGCTGTTCACCGTCTGCGCAGACGAAGAGGAGCGGGCCGCGTTCGTGGCGGAACTCGTCCGCCTGTCGCGCGACGCCGACGGACGGGCCGTCGTCATCGTCGCGATCCGGGCCGACCAGTACGGGCGCTGCGCAGCCTACCGCGACCTCGCCGAGAACCTTGCCGCCAATCATCTGCTCATCGGTTCGATGACCGCCGAGGAGCTCGGCCGCGCCGTTGAGCTCCCCGCGCGAGCGGCGGGCCTGCGCGTCGAGCCACAGCTGACCGCCGCCCTCGTCAGCGCCGTCGTCGGCGAGCCCGGCGGGCTGCCGCTGCTCTCGACCACATTGCTAGAGCTGTGGCAGCGACGCGACGGGCGGACGATGCGGCTCGAGGCGTACGAGCGTATCGGCGGCGTCAGCGGGGCGGTCGCCCGGCTGGCCGAGTCGGCCCACGAGCGGCTGACCGAGGATCAGCGGCCCATCGCTCGAGCCGTGGTCCTGCGCCTCGTGGCGGTGGGCGACGACGGCACGCTGGGCCGCCGACCGATCGCGCCCGACACCATCGACGCCCGCAGCGACCCAGATGTCGAGCGGGTCCTCACGATCCTGACCGAGAGTCGCCTCGTGACGCTCGACGAGGGCCGGCTCGAGATCGCGCACGAAGCCCTGCTGCGCGAATGGCCGAGGCTCCGCCGCTGGATCGAGGATGACGCTGGTAACCGTCACGTCCGCGAGCATCTGGCCCGCGCGGCCGCCGACTGGGATCGCGGCGGCCGCAGCCCGGCCGAGCTCTACCGCGGCTCCCGCCTGGCGGCGGCCGTCGACTGGTGGGCCGACCATGACCGCGAGGCGACCGCCGTCGAGCGCGCGTTCCTCGATGCGTCTCGGGCGGAGGCTGATCGCGAGATCACGACCGCGCGCCGGGCGAACCGTCGGCTCCGCGCGCTCCTCGGGGCCGCCGGGGCGCTCCTGGTCGTCGCGCTCGTCGCGGCCGGCTTCGCCGCGGCCCAGGAACGACGGGCGCAGGACGAAGCAGCCCGCGCCGCGCGAGCGGCCAGACTGGCGCAGGAGGAGGCTGACCGCGCGGATCGATCCGCCTCGGTTGCGCGATCTCGAGAACTGGTCGCCTCGGCCATCGCGTCGCTTGACGAGGACCCCACCCTCAGCAAGCTGCTCGCCCTGTCGGCCGCCTCGCTCGAGGATCCGCCCTTGGAGGCCATCTCGGTGCTGCACCAGGCCTTCGGTGCGGACCGCGTCGTGGGCCGCCGGGATTGGCCGGAGGGGACGTTCGGCTGGCTCTGGTTCGATCCAGACCCGAGGGGCCGTCAGGCTGTCGTGACCGCCGAGCCGTACGTCAACCCGAACCAGCGAATCGAGGTGATCGACCTGGGCACGGGTGAAACACGATGGACCTGGGAGGTTGACAACCCGGGACTTGGCGTGGGGATGGGCCATTTCACCGCCGATGGGACACGCATCGTCGCGGGCGTCCATCGCGACATCGGCTCGGTCCTCGAGGGGGCGTCTGCGTCCGCCGACCTCGGCGTGCACGTCTGGGACGCGACGACCTGGGACCGCGTCGCCTTCTGGGGGGTCGAGGGTTGCGGGGCGATCGTGATCGGGGCCGCGGAGTCGCGGGTCCTGCTCGCCACATCGCCGCCGGGCGACTGCTTCGATGGCCCACCGCTCTCCGTGTCGCTCGAGGTGCTGGACCTCGAGACCGGCCGCCGCGGCGTCCTGGCGCCGTCCATCGTCGAGTTCCAGGCCGCGATCACACCGGACGGCCGATACGTTGCCTACGACGAAGTAGGGACTGCCGCTGCAGCGAGCGTGTCAATCGTCTGGGACAGCGTCACCGGCGAGAAGGTCGAGATCGATCCGTCAACGATCCCGGGCCAGGAGCATGGCTGGGTCCGGGACATCAGCGCCGACGGGCGGTTCCTCCTGTACGGCGACTTCCCGGTCCAGGTCCTGGATCTCAGGAGCGACCACGCCCCGGTCGACCTGGTGACGGACGACACGGGCTTCGTCCCCCGCGCGGAGTTCGACCGATCCGGCGAGCGCGTCTACGGCGTCGGTCGGGACGGCGAGCTCCGCGTCTGGCTGGCCGAGACCGGCGAGGAACTGCTGGCGATCGCTGACGTCGCGACCAGCCGCGTGGCGCCGACCACGGACGGTCGCGTGATCGCATCCCGGGGTGACCAGTCGACCCTGCTGGTGCTCGACATCGGCGTGCGCGGCGAGCGGGGCGCGGTGGACGCGCGCGCCGTCGGAGACTTCTGGCCCGAGCAGAACTCCGGATGCTTTGTTCTTGCCGCAGGCCTCTTCGTTGCCGGAGCCCACGCCGCCTTCCTCGACACCTGCGGGGCCGGCTTCGGTGAGGCGACGACGCAGGTTGTGAACATCGAAGCGCTGGATCTCGCCTACTCCTTGCGTGGCGCCGCGGGCAACGAGATCGCCGTCTCGCCGGACGGCCGGCACTTCGTGCGCCAGGAGGCGGAGGAGACCATCTTTGGCTCGCTCGCGATCCGGTCGCTGGCCGACGGTGGCCTCGTCCGGCTGCTCGACGGCCTCTGTCAGTACGACAACGCTGCGCCGCTCCCGTACGAGAACGTCGGGGACTGCCGTCGATTCCCGGAAACGCCGTTTCCGATCTGGCCATGGCAGCTGCGCTGGTCGCCCGACGGGTCGATGATCGCGGCGGCCGACCAGAGCAACAGCTGGTTCGTGGCCGTGTGGGATGCCGAGACCGGCGAGCTGCTGTCCCCGGCCCGGACGGAGCTGCTGTCGGCCGATCGGTTGGCAAAGCTCGCGCCGAACCCGACCACGGAGGAGCTGGCCTCGGCGGAGCTCGTCGCGTGGGACGTCATCTTCAGCCCGGACTCGCGGTCGCTCCTCGTCTCCTACGACGGCGGAGCGGAGGGCGACGGTGCGATCGTCGACGTCGTCTCGCTCGAGACCTGGCAGGTCGTGAAGACCGTGACCGTCAAGGGGATCCTCGATCTCGACTTCGTGGGCTACTCGCCCGATGGGTCGCGGCTGATTGCCGCCTCCGAGCTCCGGGCCCGCCCCGGTGGCCTGTACTGGCTCGATGCGACGACGCTCGAGCCTGTGCTGCCGCCCATCCGGCGCGCCCACGAAGCATCGATGAAGTCGATCGCGCTGAGCCCTGACGGCTCGCTCATCGCCACCGGGGCTTCCGACGGCAGCATCCGGATCTGGAACGCCGTGACGACGAACCTCGTACACGAGATCACCCTCGGAGCGGTCGAGGTGCAGGGGGTCGCGTTCATCGACAACGAGACCCTGGCGGTCACGCCACGAGACTCGGGCAGCCTGCTGCTCTACACCCTCGATCCACAGGAGCTGCTGCGGATCGCTCGTGGGTCGCTGACGCGGGGCTTCACCGAGGTCGAGTGCGCGCGCTACGGATTCGGCGACGCGTGCCCCGCGCTGGAGGAGCTGCGTGGGGGCTGACGCTGGGCGACGGCGTGGGACTCGGATCAGCGGCGAAGACATGGCCGCCAGCAGCGCAAGCCCGGCGGCAGCCCGGAACCGCGCCCGTCAGCCGTCCGGCGCGGGTTCGCCGGGCTGCGCCGCACGCCGCACGGCGAGCCGGTCCCGCGCCCGGAAGACCTCGCCGATCACCGGCAGGAACCACGGCCGGCCCTCGTACGGGACGGGGACGAGCGGGAACCGGAGCTTTGCGAGCGCCGGCGGCTCACCGCCGCCGAGCCACTCCGCGGCCCGCGTCCCGAGCCAGGTCGACATCAGGACGCCGGTCCCCGAGTACCCCACCGCGTGCATCACGCCGCCGAGCCGGCCGATGTGGGGCATCCGGTCGAGGGTCATCGCCACCTTGCCGCCCCACGAGTACTCGACGCGGTAGTCGGCGACCTGGGGGTGGACCTCGAGCATCCGGCGATGGAGGAGCCGGGCCGTCCGATCGGTCGTCGTCGGGAGGAAGCTGACCCGGCCGCCGAACACCAGTCGCCGGTCCGCCGAGACGTGCCAGTACGAGAGGAAGTTCTTCGTGTCGAAGTAGGCCCGGCCGGTCGGTGACAGCTCGCGAGCGAGGTCCTCGGGGAGCGGCTCGGTCGCGATGATGTAGCTGCCGATCGGGACGATCCGCCGCCGGACCGCGGGAACGGCGCCGTCGGTGTAGCCGTTCGTCGCCGCGAGGACGTCCCGGGCGAGGATCGCACCGCGCGCTGTCTCCACGACGAACCGGCCGTCCCGCTGACGCCGGATCGCGGTCACGGCCGTGTCCTCGTGGAGCTCGGCGCCGGCACGTTCGGCGATCGCGACGAGACCGGCGAACCACTTCGCCGGGTGGAGGAGCCCGCCCGGTTCGATCGCGAGGCCGCCGAAGTACGCCCCGGTGCCGATCTCCTCGCGGAGCTCCGCCTTCGGGACGACGCGGGCCGGCGCGCCGAAGTCGGCGAGGTCGACCGCCTCCCCCGCAAAGTCCTCGAAGTGGCTGGGCGCCCAGGCGAGCTCGAGCCAGCCGGTGCGACGGAGCTCTGTATCGATGCCGTTATCGCGGATGAGCCCGCTCACGAGCTCGAGCGCCTCGAGCGTCTCGCGGTAGAGCGCCCGTCCGAGCTCCGGGCCGTAGCGCCGGGCGAGCGTCCGCGGGCCCCACTTGAAGCCGGCGTGGATGATCCCGCCGTTGCGGGTCGATGCGCCCCAGCCGAGCGTCCGGGCCTCGAGGACCACCGCTCGCGCACCCTGGAGGCCCAGCTTCCTCGCCGCGGCGACGCCCGTGTACCCGCCGCCGACGATCGCCACGTCCACGCTGTCCGGCAGCTGCCGCCCGCTCCGGTGGTGGAGCGGCGGCATCGTCGCCCACCAGTACGGGCGGCGCTCGTAGTCGCGGTTCAGCGGCGGCATGGCGAGCATGCGACGCATCGTAGCGGGGCGCGTGGGCCGAGGACGGCGCAGCGGCAGCCGACGGCTACTCGCCGGTCGCCTCATACGCGATTCGACCCGCGGCAACCGTGAGGAGCACCCGGCCGGTGACCTCGCGGCCGAGGAGTGGCGAGCTCTTGCCACGCGAGGCCAGCGTGCCAGCCTCCACCCGCCACGTCGAGGAGCGATCGAAGACGACGAGATTGGCGGGCTCGCCTTCGGCGAGTCCTCGAGTGCCCGGTCCGCGATCGCCCAGGATCCGGGCCGGGCCGGTCGTGAGCGCGGCGATCGCGGTCGCGAGCGGGAGCCGGCCGGCAGCCACCGCCGCAAGCACGATGCCGAGCGCCGTCTCGATGCCGGAGATCCCGTTCGCCGCGAGCCCGAACTCGACGGCCTTGTCGACCTCGGTGTGGGGCGCATGGTCCGTCGCGATCGCATCGGCCGTGCCGTCGAGGAGCGCGGCGAGGCAGGCCACGGCATCGACGGCCGAGCGGAGCGGCGGGTTGACGCGGAGCGCCGGGTCGAACGGCGCCGCGGTGATCGCGCCGTCGCGCCACGGGTCCCGGGCCGCGCCGTCGTCGCCGAGCGCCTCCCAGCTCCAGCGCCGCGCCCCGGCGATCCACTCGTCGGTGAGCGCGAGATGGTGGGGCGTGACGTCGCAGCTCACCGGCAGGCCCCGGGCCTTCGCCGCGCGCACGAGGTCCAGCGACCCGGCCGTGGAGAGGTGGGTCAGGTGGAGCCGCGCCCCGGGCACGTCGCGGAGGACGTCCTCGAGGATCGCGAGGTCGCGGGCCACCGCACCCGCCTCGGCCGCGGCGGGCCAGCCGCGCAGCCCGAGGACGGTGGCGACGAGCCCGTCGTTGGCCTCGGCACCCTGCGTCAGCGTGGAGTCCTCGGGATGGTCCACGATCGGCAGGCCGAGCATCCCGGCGTAGGCGAGGGCGTTGCGGAAGAGCGCCGCGGATCGGACCGGCGCCCCGTCATCGCTGAAGCCGACGACGCCGGCATCGGCCAGCTCGCCGAGGGCCGCGAGCTGCTCGCCCGCACGCCCTGCCGAGACGCAGCCGTGCGCGAGCAGCGTCACGGGCGACCCGGAGGCCGCGGCCGCGTCCCGGATCCGCGCCAGGACCGACGGCTCGTCGAGTGGCGGCGTCGTGTTCGGCATCGCGCAGACGGTCGTGAACCCGCCGTGGGCCGCGGCCGCGAGCCCGCTCGCCACGGTCTCCGCGTCCTCGTTGCCGGGCTCCCGGAGGTGGGCGTGGAGATCGATGAACCCGGGCGCGACGACGATCCCGGACGCATCCACGCCGTCCGCGTCGACACCCTCGAGCCAGGTCACCGCGACGAGGATCCCGTCCTCGACGACGAGCTCGCCCGGCCCCTCGCGGCCGGCCGCCGGGTCGACGAGCCAGGCCCGGCTGATCTCGAGGTCGGCGAGCCGCGCGCCGACGGATCCGCCGGCCGGCTCGGCGGCCGGGACCGTGGCGCCCCCCGGCACCGTCACTCCCCCGTCCCCCGGGCCCCGGCGAGGAGGTAGAGGAGCGCCATCCGGACCGCGACGCCGTTCGCGACCTGGTCCGTGATCACGGACTGCACCCCGGCGGCCACGTCGGGCGCGATCTCGACGCCCTCGTTCATCGGACCCGGATGCATCACGAGGGCCCCGGGCTTCGCGGCCGCAAGTCGCTCCCGCGTCAGCCCGAATCGGGCCGCGTACTCGCGGAGCGACGGCAGGAGTCCCGAGGCCATCCGCTCGCGCTGGATCCGGAGCGCCATGACGACGTCGGCGTCACGGAGCGCGGCCGCGAGATCGGACGTCACCGTGAACCGCCGCGTCCCGCCGATCCCGGCCACGGCCCAGGCGTCGAAGCCCCGGAGCAGCGTCGACGGCCCGCAGGCCCAGACGTCGGCCCCGGCCGCGGTCAGTGACCAGAGGTTGCTCCGGGCGACGCGCGAGTGGAGGACGTCGCCGAGGATCACGACCTTCCGTCCCGCCACGGACCCGCCGTCGAGGTGGGCCCGCATCGTGTAGAGGTCGAGGAGCGCCTGGGTCGGGTGGGCGTGCCAGCCGTCGCCGGCGTTCACGACGCTGCCCCCGAAGATCGAGGCCGCGAGGTACGGCGCACCCGAGGTGGCGTGGCGCATGACGAGGATCCGGGCACCGAGGGCCTCGAGCGTCCGGATCGTGTCGACGAGCGACTCGCCCTTCGTGACCGACGACGCCGACGCGGTGACGTTCACGACGTCGGCCGAGAGGTTCTTCGCGGCGACCTCGAAGCTGACCCGGGTGCGCGTCGACGCCTCGTAGAAGAGGTTCGTCACGCCCCAGCCGCGGAGCGCCGGGACCTTCGCGATCGGCCGGGCGAGGATCTCGGACATCGTGTCGGTGGTGCGCATGACGAGGTCGAGCTCGTCGGGCGTCAGGACGTCGACGTCGAGGAGGTGGCGATGGCGCCACAGACCCGCCGGGGCGAGGTTCGCGGCACCGGCCGCGCCGGCCGGGGCTCCCTGCCCGTCCGCGGCGACGACGCCCTCGGGCGGCGGAGCGGTCGCCTCGTCCGGCGCCGCGAGCGCTGGATCCGAGGCCATCGTCACTGGACCGGCAGGGCGAACGGCGCCGGGATGGGCGAGCGCTCGATGTCGACCGCGTCCTCGCCGTCGATCTCCTCGATCCGGACCCGGACGAGCTCCTCGCGCGACGTCGGGACGTTCTTGCCGACGTGGTCGGCCCGGATCGGGAGCTCGCGGTGGCCGCGATCGACGAGGACCGCGAGGCGGATCGCCTGCGGCCGGCCGTACTCCATGAGCGCGTCCATCGCGGCCCGGATCGTCCGGCCGGTGTAGAGGACGTCGTCGACGAGCACGACGGTCGTGCCGGTGACGTCGAACGGGAGGTCCGTGCCCTTCACGACCGGCTGCTGGGCGAGCATCGACAGATCGTCGCGATAGAAGGTGATGTCGAGCGCGCCGACCTGGAGGGTGGTGTTCTCGTGGTCGCGGATCGCCTCCGCGAGCCGCTTCGCGATCGGGACGCCGCGGCGCTGGATGCCGACGAGGACGAGGCCGTCCGTGCCGGCGTGCTTCTCGACGATCTCGTGGGAGATGCGGATCACCGCCCGGCGGATCTCCTCGGCGGTCATGATCCGGCGGCCGTTCACCGTCGGCCCTCCGGCCGGCGGCTCGTCGCTCGGGTGCGACGTGGCACTCGCGTCTCCTCTCCCTTCCGGCCTCTCCGGGCCCGGATCCCGGCTCACGAGGCCGGTCACGAAGGTCGACGTCGAGTCTACCCGATCAGTAGACCCAGACGGTCACCCAGGTCGTGCCGGCCCACCAGCCGCAGCCGCAGATGTCGAAGAAGTCGGGCCGGTAGAGGTCGATGATCCGTTCCTTCTTCACCGGGCCGTAGTCGTTCACGACCCGCTCCAGGCAGCCGCCCGCGCCGCAGACGACGACGACGGTCCCGCGGGGCAGGCGCATCGCCGTCGTGCCGTTGTCGTAGAAGGTCGCGTAGCCGGTCATCGTGCGCCGGGGCGGCTTCCACTCCCAGGCGGCGGAGACACGCGGGACCGCCACCGCGGGCCGCGCGGCGACCGCGAGCTCGGCTCCAACGGGCGCCTCGCCGAACGGCGTCGAGGCATCGAGCCGGCCGGCCGCGGCGCTCGCCGAATCGGGGGCGCCGATCGGGTCGATCGATCGGCCGCCGGCCGCTGCGAAGATGACGTCCCGGAACGACGCTGCGTCGAGGGGCTGCTCGCGGCTCGTCTCCCGCGAGCCCGCGAGGCCCGGCAGCGCGCCGAGCGCGAGCGCGGCGATGAGCACCGCGATCGCGACCGTCCTGCTGGGTCGCACCGCGCGACGATACGGCATCCGGAAGTTTCCGGGGCCCGAATCGGGCGCGCTGCGCGTGGGCCCGAAGCTCCGCGGTGCCTCTCGGCACCACGAAATCGACGGTCAGCGGACGACGAGCAGCCGATCTCCCGCGATGCTCCGGACCTGGCCGAACTCGTCCTCGGTCCAGGCCAGGACGTGCACGTGACTGGCGTCGCCGTCCTGGCCGGGCGGGGTGACCCAGGCGAGGCGGCCCTCGCCGATCGAGAAGCCGCGGAGGGCCGCGACGCCGGGCAGCGGATCGACCGCCGGGTCGATGGCGCCCGTCGCCGCATCGAGGGCGATGAGCCGGAGCGCACCGACCGTCGGGTTGTCGGGATCGCCGATCCAGACCGCCAGGCGGGTCCCTGTCGGGTCGAAGCTCGCCTCGAACGCGACCACCGGGCCCTCCGCGAGGACGACCGGTGTTCCCGCCGGTCCAGGCGGCGGCGTCGGCGCGGCCGTCGCGAGTGGGCCGCTGGAGCCGGCGGCCGTGGCGGTCGGTGCCGCGCTCGGGGTGGTTCCGGGGCCGTCGGTCGCGCCTGGCTCCGACGTGGGGCCCGGCATCGTCGGATCGACCCAGCCGTCGAGCACGAGCTGGCCGGTCGCGGGGACCCAGCCGGTGCCGGACTCGTCGGGCACGAGCGTCCCGGACCAGTAGACGATCGAGGTCGACGTCGGGTCGACGACCGGACGCCAGATGTCGTGACCGGCGAGGTCGAGGACGGCGCCCGACTCGGGATCGAGGAGGAACGAGACGGCCCGGTCCTCCGCGGGGGCCTCGGAGGCCTCGGGGGAAGTCTCGGGCGAGGTGTCCGGTGAGGCCGACCGGCCGGGACCGCCGGGGTTCGGGGTCCGACCCGGCTTCGCGGTCGCGGTCGCGGCGGCGGTCGCGCTCGGGCCCGCGGTCGGAGAACCGGACGGGCCGGGCGAGGCGAGCGGATCCGTCGTCGTGGCCGGCACGACGCGGCTGGCGAGGATCAGGCCGTCGAGCCAACCGGCGAAGAACGTCCGGTGGTCGGCGGTCACGGCCGTCGCCTCGAGGTCGCCGACGTGCCACACGTAGAGATCCGGGCCGGCGCTGCCGTCCATCGGCCGGGCCGAGAACGCCAGCCACTCGCCGGTCCGATCGTATGCCGCCTCGCCGACGACCACGACCCCGGAGACGATCGCCCGCGGGGCGTTCGGGTCGGGCGTCGCGGAGGGATCCGGCGTGGCCGTCGGGTCGGGGGACTGGCCGGGATCGAGGGTGAAGATCGGCGTCGGCTCGGGGGTGATGACCGGGGTGGGCTCGGCGGTCGGCGTCGAGGTGGGCCCGCCGGTCGGCGTGGCCGTGGGTGCCGGCACCACGATCACCTCGCCGCCTCCGGCGTCTGACGCGGCCGTGACGACGACCACCTGGTCGTTCTGGTCGGACAGGACGACCGAGACCGGCGCCTTCGGCAGCGTCAGCCGGACCGTCGAGGCGTCGTCGATCGGCGCGCACGCGTCGGCGTCCTCGGTGCAGACCTCGCTCACGTCGCTGAAGAGCAGCTGGTACGTCCCATCGCTCTGCTCCTGGACCCAGGCCAGGGCCTTCGCGGAGACCGCGAGCGGCGTCGCCTCCGGCGGCGTGGAGCGGACCGCGGTGTCGGTGCCGACGGGGTCGGTCGTGATCGGCGGGAGCTCCCCGCCCCGCGGCACGAGCGACGTCCCCACGACGACGAGGACGACGAGGACGCCCGAGAGGACGCCGAGCGGCAGGCGGGCCACGCGCCGGCCGCCGTGGGCCGCGCGTCCGGTGCGGTCGCGGCGACCCGACTCCCGCTCGATCGTCGCGGCGGTCCGTGCCCAGAGGTCTCTCGGCGGCTCCGGCGAGCGGTCACGGAGCCCGCGGAGCAGCTCACGATCCGTGCGGTAGGCCTCGGCCTCGGCCCGGCAGTCCGGGCAACCGGCGAGGTGCGACTCGAGCCAGGCGGCGTCGGCGGGCTCGGTCGGGTCGACGAAGCCCATGGCGACGATCGCGCGGGCGCGGTCGTGCGATGCCTCGGCATCGTGGTGGCGGCGGCGGAACGGGAGGGTCACCGGCCCGATCCCTGGCCGCGGGCGTAGGCGGCGTCGCGCTCGGCCTCGGCCGCGGCCTCCGCCTGCTTCTCGGCCGCGAGCGCTTCGCGCAGGCTCTGGCGGGCCCGGGTGAGCAGTGCCCGTGCCGCCACGTGACTGACCCCGAGGGCCGCCGCAAGCTCGAGGCCGGTGAGGTCGTGGACCTCGGCGAGGAGGAGCGCCGCCCGCTGGCGCTCCGGGATCCGGGCCATCGCCCGCTCGAGCGGGCCGGAGAGCCGGACGTCCATCGCCAGGCGCTCGGCAGACGGCGAGGAGCCCTTCGACTCGCCGGTGAACGGGAAGAACCGGACGATCTTCCGGCGGCGGAGGTCGTCGAGCGCCACCCGGTGGGCGATCTGGTAGAGCCAGGCGCGGGCGTTCTCGCCCTTCTGGAGCGTGTCGTACGCGCGGTAGGCCTTCACGAACGCGTCCTGGGTGAGGTCGGCAGCCAGCTCGGGGTCACGGAGCATCCGGACGAGGTAGGCGTAGATCTCGCCGTGGTGGCGCGCGAAGAGCGTCTCCACGAACGCGCCGGCGGTGTCGTGGTCCCAGGTCGCGGTGCCCGCCTGACCCTCGTCGCCGGTCATCCGGGTACCCGCCATCGGGCGCCCGATGGCGCCGTTCGCGACCGCGAAGCCCCCCGGCTCGCTGCTGCCGAACATCCAGGTCCTTCCGTGGCGGGTCCCGGCGCGCAGGAACAGGGTCGCGCGCCACCGAGCCGAGGGACGAGAGGCCGCGGGCCGTTGTGACGCGCGTGCGTCACCCGGGCGCCTCGACGGCCCCGGCGGCCCGCGCGATCAGCTCCTCGACCGCGTCCTCCGGCGAGACCGGATTCACCGGCAGCCCGGTCCCGAGCTCCAGCCCGGCGATCTCCCGGAGCCGAGGGTGGATCTCCCAGTGCCAGTGATACGTGGCGTCGACGCGCTCGCGGAGCGGCGCGGTGTGGAGGATCAGGTTGTACGGCGGCCCGTCGAGGGTCCGGGCGAGGGCTCCCAGGACGTTCCGGAGCGCGGCCGCGGCCGCCCGGATGTCGGGTTCGGTGGCGCGGCCGAAGTCGGCGTCGTGGCGGCGCGGGACGATCCACAGCTCGAACGGCGACCTCGAGGCCCAGGGCGCGAACGCCACGTTGTCGGCGTCCTCCCATACGAGACGCTCACGCGAGCGAGTCGTGTCCCTGACGATGCGGCAGTACGGGCACTCCCCTTCCCGGATCACGAACCGGGCCGCGCCGCCGAGCTCCTCCGCGATCCGGTGCGGGATCTGGGGCAGGTCGTAGAACTCCAGGCAGAGGTGGTTCGTCCGGGCCCCGGATTGGGCGCCCCAGTTCTGGACGACCTGCAGGTAGTCCGTCTGGTCGGCGTCGCGGGCCGCGGCCACGGCGTCGCGCGCGGCCATGACCATCGCCTCGACGATCGCGGCCCCCACGTGGTGGAGCGGGCGGTGCTCGCCCGGCGGCGCGACGACGGTCCGCCAGCTGCCGGCGGCTCGGGCGCTCGACAGCGCGACCTGGGCGAGCCCGGCATCGAGGTCACGCGCCTCGTCCTCCGTGCCGACGACGTGGAACGCGTAGTCCTTCAGCACCCGGAGGCGGACGCCGTCGCCCTCGGGCAGGCGGCAGTTCTGGCAGTCGCCGCCGTCGTCGATGGCCTCGGCCGCGCGGGCGAAGCGGTCGCGGTGGAAGGCGCGGTCGACGATCGTCGCGACCCACCAGCTCGTGATCGGATCCTTGCGGAGCTCGAACAGGCCGGCCGGCATGTCAGGCGACTCCGGCGGCCACGGGCGGTCCGGGAGTTCCGGGCGCCGGCCGCTCCGGCGGCTCCGGCTCGAGGGCGTCCGGTGATCGCCAGTCGAGGCGCGCCCCGATGGCCGTCGTGAATTCGGTCGCGAAGACGTCGGCGGCGCGCCGGACGACCTCGGTCGTCGGGGGCTCCGCGGTCCGACCGAGCTCCTCGGCGATCGAGGTCGAGACGAGCCCCGGCATGCCGCACGGGTCGATGAGCTCGAAGTCGCGGAGGTCGGGGTCGATGTTGAGGGCGATGCCGTGGTAGCTCACGCCGCGCTCGACCCGGATCCCGAGGGCCCCGATCTTGCGTGCCGGGCGGCCCGCCTCCATGACCCAGCAGCCGGGATGGCCGTCGCGGCGGGTCGCCTCGACGCCGAGGGCGGCACACGTGGCGATCATCGCGTCCTCGAGCGCCCGGACGAGGGGCTTGATGAGGATTCCGCGGTCGCCGAGGCGGAGGATCGGATAGGCGACGAGCTGGCCGGGACCGTGGTAGGTGATCTCGCCCCCGCGCTCGACCCGGAGGACCTCGATCCCCCGCCGGCGGAGCTCCTTGGGCGCCGCGAGGACGTGGCCCTCCTCGGCGTTCTTGCCGAGCGTCAGGACCGCATCGTGCTCCAGGAGGAGGAGGGTGTCCGGGGTCGCGTCGGCGACGCGCGCCTCGACGAGCCGCTTCTGCAGTGCCCATGCCTCGCGGTACGCGATCCGGCCGAGCCAGGTCGCGGCGATGGGACTGGTGCCCGATCCGGGGTTCGGCCCGCGCCGATCCCTCTCGCCGTCCATGCGCGGACGATAGCAGGGGCGGCTCTCCGGCCCGTTCCGGTGAGCGTCAAGCCGAGGCCCGGATCCGGACGTAGAAGGCCGCGTCCACCGGTTGTCCGTCGCGACCGAGGTCCCATGCCCGCCGGATGCCCTCGAACTCGAAGCCGGCCCGGAGGGCGACCCGGCGGGAGGGCTCATTCGCGACGTCCGTGTACAGCTCGAGGCGGATGACCCTGCTGCTCGCGAACGTCCAGTCGGTGAGGAGCCGCACGGCGCGAGTCGCGACGCCCCGTCCGCGAGCCTCGCGCGCAAGCCAGTACCCGACCATCGCGCGGTGGGTCTTCGGCTCGCTCGGGCCGTGCCGCGAGATCGCCCCGAGCAGGTGGTCGGACACCGGGTCCACGATCGCGAAGTGGGCGCTCGGCCCGGTTGCGGACTCCTCGGCCGCGTGGGTCACGAACCACCGTCCGTCATCCAGGGAGTACGGCTGCGGGATCGGCACGAACCGGGGGATCTCCGGGTCCTGGCAGGCCTCGTAGACGGCCTGCGCGTCACTGGGCCGCCACGGCCGAAGCGTGACGGCACCGTCGGTCAGGGTTGGCTGCGCGGGGGTTGCTTGCTCCACGGCGCTGACGATACCGCTCCGTCGGCCTCGGTCCCCAGCCTGGCCGTGGCGGTCTCGGCATCAGCTCACGGGACGCCGGATTCCCCGATCGACATCGCACGGGCGACGCGTTCGCCGCGGGACATCGCCGCGACCCGCGCCGCCTCGCGGAGGAGCTCGGCGAGGCGCGGCTCCGGGAGCATCGAGCCCGGCGTCATCGTCACCCAGCGGACCTGCTTCGTGATCCCGCGGCCCTCGAGGAGGCCGCGCGGATCGTCCATGAGGACGCCCTGCTCGAAGCCGAGGTGGACGTGGACCGGCTCGGCCCAGATCATCGCGAAGTAGGCGGTCCGGCGTGGCGTCACCGGCACGTCGTAGCCGATGAGGCGCCAGCCCGGGCGGACCCGTTCGATCGCCTCCGGCACCGCCCGCCGGACGACGCCGCGCAGCCATTCCCCGATGTCGCGCATCGGCTCCGGGTAATCGGCGAGGAGCGCCTCGGGCGGCAGCGGATCCATCGCGGCATCATGCCCGAGCCCGGCGTCAGGGTCCGTCATGTTCTCGCCCGACGCGGGCCCGCGCGGCCTGATACTCCTCGCGATGGCAGACCATGACCCGGTCCCCGGCGCCGCGGGCCGGAGCCCCGGCGCGTACGCAGCGTTCCTCCGCCACGCGTCAGGCGATGCCGATGTCGTCGGGCTCGTGCTCATGGGGTCCCGTGGGGCCGGGGCCTACGTGACGGAAGCCTCGGACCACGACCTGATCGTCGTCGTCCGGGGCGACGTGGAGCGGTGGCAGACCCCGCACGGCGCACCCGTCGAGACCTGGCCGATGTCGCTGGAGCAGTTCCGGTCCCACGGGCTGCCCGGTTCAGACGACGCCTGGAACCGCCCGGCCTTCCTCGACGCGACCGTCGTCCTCGACCGGCTCGACGGGGAGATCGCACGCCTCACCCGGGAGAAGGGCGTCCTGACGGCTGATGAGGCGGAGTCGGTCGCCGCGACGGGTCTCGGCGACTACCTCAACTCCCTGTATCGGTCCCTCCGGAACCTCGAGGCAGGTCGAGACCTCGAGGGCCGGCTCGACGCGCTCGAGTCGATCGGGCCGCTGCTCACGACCGTCTTCGCCCTCGAGGGCCGCGTCCGGCCCTTCAACAAGTGGCTGCGTCTCGAGCTCACCCGGAGGCCGCTGGCCCTCGACGGCCTCCTCGATCTCGTCGAGCGGATCGCGTCGGACCCCACGACCGAGGCGCAGCGTGCCGCGTTCCGGCGGGTGGAGGCCGCCGCGCGAGCCGCCGGACACGGCGCCATCGTCGACGGCTGGCGGCCCGACGTCGACTGGCTTCGTGGCGAGCCCGGCTGACCACGCCGGTCAGGCGGCAGGGTCCCGTCCCGCTCGAGGACCGGGCAGGACCGCCGTGGGTGCGGCGGACCCGCTGATTCCGTGCTGGTCGGCCCTGTCGGGTGGCGACTCCCGCGGGTGACGCTTGGCGGGCCATCGCACAAGAACCGGAGCTGACCATGACCCGCGCCCTGGCCCGGATCCTCCTCCTCGCCTTCGTCGCCGTTGCCGCCTGCACCTCGACGACGGCCCCGCCGGCCGGCGCCGAGTCTTCGCCCGCGGCGCTTGCCGCCACCGTGACGGTCGCCGATGCCGCCGTCCTGCGCGACGGCGGCGCGTTCGTCCTCGACGTCCGCGAGCCGTCGGAGTGGGCCGAGGGGCACATCCCCGGCGCGGTCCTCATTCCGCTCGGAGAGCTTGGCTCGCGCCTCGCCGAAGTTCCTCGGGATCGTCAGGTCGTCGTCGTCTGCCGGTCCGGGAACCGGAGCGCCCAGGGCCGCGACATCCTCCTCGGGGCGGGATTCCCGGCCGTGACGTCGCTCGCCGGCGGGATGAACGACTGGGCCAGCGCCGGCTTGCCGATCGACACCGGCGGCTGA
>DASUMJ010000094.1:0-13112 GCA_036277775.1 Candidatus Limnocylindrales bacterium | reverse complement strand
CAGATCGGCCAGATCCTCGTCCCGGTCTCGGACGTGGAGCGGTCGGTGGCGTTCTACGAGCAGGTCCTCGGCCTGCCGCTCACGATGCGCTTCCCGGGCATCGCGTTCTTCGATGCGGCCGGGGTCCGGCTCTACCTCGCGACCGTTCCGCAGTCGGACTTCCAGGGACGAGCGACGATCTACTTCCGGGTGGCCGACGTGAGCGCGACCCTGGAGCTGCTCGAGTCCCGGGGGGCGCCGGTCCGCGAACGACCGGGCATCGCCCACCGGGCCGAGGACCACGATCTCTGGCTGGCCTTCGTCACCGATCCGGACGGCAACCAGATCGGGCTGATGCGCGAGGCGCCGAAGGGGGTCCAGCGAGGCTGAGCCCTCTCAGAAAGCCCTCAGCGACGGGTGTCAACGTCCTCGTCGATGGACCGCCGGGCTGGGATCGGCGGCCGGACAGCAGAACGGAGACATCGATGGACGGCACCCCCTCCACCCCGGTCGAGCAGGCAACGCCTGCGCCGGCCGCGCGACCGATCGCGAGGATCGGCCTCGTCGGCGCGGCCGCGGCGGCCCTCGTGGCCGTCGGGATCCTCGCCTTCGGGGCCACGGCGACGCCGGCCGGGATCCTCGCCGCGGACACCGGCGCGGGAGCGACGATCACCGGCGACATCCTGGGGCTCGACGGCCGCGGCCCGGGCTTCGGCGACGGTCGCGGGTTCGGCGGCCCGGGCGGCATCTCGATCACTGCGATCTCCGGCTCGAGCATCTCGCTCGAGACGGCCGACGGCTGGACCCGGACGATCGTCGTCGACAGCGGCACGACGTTCACGGAGAACGGCGACGAGATCTCGCTCTCCGACCTCGCGGTCGGTGACGAGATCCGGTTCCAGCAGACCCTCGAGGACGACGGCACGTACTCGATCGACGCGCTCGTCGTGATCCCGCCGCACGCCGGCGGCGTCGTGACCGCGGTCTCGGGATCCACGATCACGGTCGAGCGCCGGGACGGCGCGGAGTCCACGATCACCGTCACGTCGGGCACGACGTACGAGGTCGACGGCGATGACGCAACGCTCGCCGACATCGAGGTCGGGATGGTCGTCATGGCCGTCGGGACCGAGGACGCCGACGGCGACCTCACCGCGACCGAGGTCCGGGCGGCGGATCCGGGCAGCTTCCCGGGCCCCGGCGGCCGGCACCACGGGCCGGGCGGGTTCTTCGGGCCGAACGGCGGCCCGAACGTCACCGACGACACCGGGACCGACGACACCAGCGCCGGCTGAGCCGGCCCACGGACCGGGCGCCGGCCGCACGGCGGCGCTCGCCGCGGGGCGGCGCTCGCCGCGGGGCGGCGCTCGGTCCAGCCGCAGCAGCTCCTCCTCGCCTCGCGGCGAGCCTCCAGCGCCGCGATCGCTCCCCGGGCGGCCGGGCGGGTCCCCCGCCCGGCCGTTCGATTCCTCCTGCGCCCCGCCTGCGCCGCGGTCCCGGACCGTCAGCCGTCCCCGCCGACCTCGACGAGGCGGCGGCGCAGGAACCGCCGCTCCGCCGCGTTCGCGGTGAGCCCGAGCGCCCGCTCGTACGCCGCGCGCGCGTCGTCGAACCGACCGAGCCGACGGAGCAGGTCCGCGCGCGCGGCATGCAGGTACGGGTACCCGTCCAGGACCCCCGTCGCGGCGATCGCATCGATCCGCGCGAGACCTGCGTCCAGTCCCTCGGCCATCGCGACGGCCACGGCGTGGTTCAGCGCGATGACCGGGGACGGGGTCCGCCGCTCCAGCTCCGCGTAGAGCGCGGCGATCTGCGGCCAGTCGGTCGCGTCCGGCGTCGCGGCCCGGTCGTGGAGCGCGGCGATCGCGGCCTGGAGCTGGTAGGGGCCGGGGTCGCGCATCCGGAGCGCCCGGTCGAGGAGGGCCACGCCCTCGTCGATGCGGGCGGCATCCCAGCGGGACCGGTCCTGGTCATCGAGGAGCACGAGCTCGCCGTCGGCCCCGACCCGGGCCTCGCGCCGGGCGTCGTGGAGGAGCATCAGGGCGAGCAGCCCGAGGGCTTCCGGCTCGTCGGGCATGAGGGCGACGAGGACGCGTCCGAGCCGGATCGCCTCGGCCGACAGCTCCCGCCGGACGAGCGCCTCCCCCGAGGATGCCCCGTAGCCCTCGTTGAAGACGAGGTAGATGACCTGGAGGACGCCGCCGAGCCGTTCCGGCAGGAGATGGTCCGGCGGCACCCGGTACGGGATTCCGGCGTCCCGGATCTTCCGCTTCGCCCGGACGAGGCGCTGGGCGAGGGTCGCTTCCGGGACGAGAAAGGCCCGCGCGATCTCGGGCGTCTGGAGGCCGCCGAGCGTCCGGAGGGTCAGCCCGACCCGGGCGTCCATCGGGAGGGCCGGATGGCAGCAGGTGAAGATGAGCCGCAGTCGATCGTCCTCGATCGGCATCGGATCCTCCTCCTCCCCCGGCTCGATCGCAGCGAGCTCCTCCTCGACGAGTCGCTCGCGGCCCAGCTGCTCGGTCTTCTCGACGAGTCGCCGCGCCCGCCGCAGCCGGTCGATCGCGCGGTTCCTGGCGGTCGTCGTGATCCAGGCGCCCGGGTTCGGCGGCAGCCCGTCGCGGGGCCAGCGCTCGAGCGCGGTCACGAGCGCGTCCTGGAAGGCCTCCTCGGCGAGATCGAAGTCCCCGATCGACCGGATGAGGGCGGCGAGGACCCGCCCCGATTCCTCGCGGAAGAGGCGTTCGACGGCGTCGTGGCCGACCGATCCCGCCGTCAGCCGGCGCCGCCGGGCGCGGCGTAGTCCCAGATCGGCCGGACCTCGATCGTCCCGCGCTTCGCGGCCGGGATCTTCGCGGCCATCTCGATCGCCTCGTCGAGGTCCCGGCACTCGAGGAGGTAGAACCCGCCCAGCGCCTCTTTCGTCTCCGCGAACGGCCCGTCCGTCACGACGGTCCGGCCGTCCTCGACGCGGACCGACGTCGCGGTCGTCGTCGGCTCGAGCGCCTCGCCGGCCACGAACTGGCCCCGCTCGCGCGTCTCGGCGGTGAACGCGTTGTAGGCGGCCATCTCCGCCCGGAGCTCCTCGGCTGACGGCTGCGGTGCATCGGCCGGGAGCTCGGCCTGGTAGATGAGGAGCAGGTACTGCATCGAAGCCTCCGATGGTCGGAGCGGCGGCGCCGCCCTCGTATCGGGACGACGAACGGCCCGGCGCGGAATCGACGGGTCCCGATGATCCCGGGCCGGGCGGCTGGTGTCGAGAGGGTATCGTGACGGCCATGCCGAAGCCCGTCCCCGAGGTCCTCGAGATCGCCGGCCGCGAGGTCTCGATCACGAACCCCGACAAGGTCTTCTTCCCGAGCATCGGGGTGACGAAGATGGACCTCGTCGGCTACTACCTCGCCGTCGCCGACGGTGCGCTTCGCGGCGTCCGGGACCGGCCCATGGCCCTGAAGCGCTTCGTGAACGGAGCCGAGGGCGAGGCGTTCTTCCAGAAGCGCGCCCCCGAGAACCGGCCCGACTGGCTCCGCGTCGCCACGCTGTCGTTCCCGTCGGGCCGGACCGCCGACGAGATCGTCCTCGACGATGCCGCCGGGCTGGCCTGGATCGTCAACCTCGGCTGCATCGACCTGAACCCCCACCCCGTCCGGTCCGACGACCTCGATCATCCGGACGAGCTGCGCGTCGACCTGGACCCGGTGCCCGGCGTCGAGTGGGCCCAGATCCGCGACGTCGCGATGGTCACGAAGGAATCGCTCGAGGCCGTCGGGCTCGTCGGCTGGCCGAAGACGTCCGGCTCGCGAGGGATCCACATCAACGTCCGGATCGAGCGGCGGTGGGGCTATCCGGAGGTGCGACGGGCCGCGCTCGCGATCGCCCGGGACGTCGAGCGCCGCGCGCCCGGGATCGCGACCTCGAAGTGGTGGAAGGAAGAGCGCCACGGCGTCTTCCTCGACTACAACCAGAACGCCAAGGACCGGACCGTCGCCTCCGCGTACTCGGTCCGGCCGCTGCCGGACGCACGCGTCTCGACGCCGCTGGCCTGGGACGAGGTCCCGACGTGTGAGGCCGAGGCCTTCACGATCCGGACGGTCCCTGGGCGCTTCGCCGAGATCGGCGATCCGGGCGCGGGGATCGACGACGCCGTCGGGTCGCTCGAGGCGCTGCTGGAGCTGTCGCGGGCCCACGAGGCCGACGGCCTGGGCGACGCGCCGTGGCCGCCGAACTACCGGAAGCAGGAGGGGGAGCCACCGCGGGTCCAGCCCTCGAAGCAGCGGCGCGCGGCGGCGGACTACGACACGCCCGAGGCGGAGGCCGAGCGCGAGAAGAACCGCGCGGCGATGGAGCGGCGCTTTGCGGCCGAGGCGGAGCGCCGGGCGGCGGCAAAGGCCGACGGCGCCGCGACCGCGTCCGCCACCCGGCCGACCCCGACCGGCCGGCGCCGGTCGAGCATCCCGGTCATCGAGATCTCCCGGGCCAAGGCGAAGGCCGAGGCGCTCGAGGGCCTCGAGCGCTGGAAGGCGCGTCACCCGGCGGCCGCGGCTGCACTCGAGCCGGCGGACGTCCTCGTCGACGGCATGCGCGGCCGCTCGTCGCTCTGGTACCGGGTCCGGGTGAACCTCATCCACGTCCCGGAGGCGGATCGGCCGGCCCAGGAGCCCCTCGACCCCGACTACGACCCATGGGCGGGCTACGAGTGGGCCGGACCGCGCCGGCCAGCTTGAGCGGGCGCCGAGGAAGCCGTCGGCGTAGCCGGTCCGGCGTGCGGCGCTAGCTCGTGGTGACCCGCCGGAACCACCGCTCGAGGCGGCGCTGCGGGGCCTCGATCTCGACGCGCGGCACGGATCGACGGAGCCACGCCGCAGCCGGCGTCCGGGCGCCCGCGGCGACGAGCGGCAGGAGCGCGATGAGGATCGTCGGCGAATTGAGCCAGACCGTCGGCAGGGACAGGCAGACGCCGACCGGGATGACCCAGCGACGATCGCCGGCCGCGCCCCAGGCGATGAGCGCCGCCGCGACGAAGAGGCGGAACCCGAGCGGCAGCGGCAGGAACCACAGCCCGCCGCCGAGCTCCGGGAAGTCCATCCGGGCGAGGAGCGCGATCCAGCCGCCCCAGGCCTCCGGCGCGGCCACGGCCGAGACCGCCGCCACGCTCGCCGTCGCGCCGAGGGCGATCCCGAGCGAGCGCCACTCGCCGCGGACGAGGAACCACAGCAGGCCGATGCCGGGCGTGATCTTCGTCAGCAGCGGCAATGCCCACAGGACCGGGTAACGCAGCCCGAGGATCGCCACGCCGGCGAACGCCAGGTCGAGCTGGCCGAGGGCGACGCTCATGAACACCGGCGGCAGGACGAGCAGCGGGAGCGCGTAGCGGCCTGCCAGCCAGACCAGCGGCAGGGCGAGGAGGAAGGTCCAGATGGCGAGGAAGACGGTCCACGGCAGCGCCGTCAGCGGGGCGATGAGCTGGGCGAAGAGCGGCGAGTACAGGAACGCCCCGGTGATGCCCTGATGGGTCGCGGAGTAGTCGATGCCCGATCGCGTCACCCAGTAGGCAAACGCGTCGTACGCCGGCATGGCCCACGGATCGATGCCCAGCAGCCGGATGGCCGAGAACACGGTCATGACCACGAGGAAGGAGGGGATCGCGAGGCGGCTGATCTCGATGCGGTCCGTTCGGTCGTTCATCGGCATCTCGGGAATCTGACGCGCGCGCCGTTCCGCTGTTTCGCTCCGACCTTCCGGGACGCTCAGCTGCCTCCAAAGATACGGGCAATCTCGAACGCCGGGGTGGCCTCGAGCTGGTCGTAGCGGCAGGCCTCGGGGGGCTTGTCCGGGCGCCACCGCACGAACGTCGTGGCGTGCCGGAAGCGCGAACCCTGAAGGTGATCGTACGCCACCTCGACCACCCGCTCGGTGCGGAGCGGCTCCCACGACAGGTCCTTGCCGCGGTTCCAGCGTGAGGTCGCGCCGGGGAGTCGCTGCCCCGACGCCTCGGCATCGCCCCAGCCGGCCCACTCCGCCCACTCCCGCCAGGGATGCTCGTCGAGGGCCCGTTCGCGGAGCGGAGCCAGCTCGGCGACGAGGGCCGCGCGCCGGTCCCAGGTGAACGACGAGGTGATCCCGACGTGGTTCAGCTTGCCGTCGTCGTCGAACAGGCCCAGGAGCAGCGACCCGACGTGGGTGCCGGGCCCGTTCTTGTGCCACCGGAAGCCCGCGACGACGCAGTCGGCGGTCCGCTGGTGCTTGATCTTCAGCATCGCCCGCTTGCCGGGCTGGTACGGGGCGTCGAGCCGCTTCGCGACGACGCCGTCGAGCCCGGCGCCCTCGAACCGGTCGAACCAGTCGGCGGCCGTGGCCCGGTCACGAGTCGCCGGCGTGAGGTGGACGGGTGGCTCGATCCCGGCGAGGACGGCCTCGAGTCGGGTTCGGCGCTCGCCCTGCGGCACGGATCGGAGGTCCTCGTCGCCGAGCGCGAGAAGGTCCCAGGCGATGAACGACGCCGGCGACTCGGCGGCGAGCATCTTCACGCGGGACGCCGCCGGGTGGATCCGGAGCAGGAGGGCCTCGAAGTCGAGGGCGCCGTCGCGGGCGATCACGACCTCGCCGTCGATGACGCAGCGCTCCGGCAGTGCGGACCGCAGCGGCTCACCGAGCTCGGGAAAGTAGCGGTCGAGCGGCTTCAGGTCCCGCGACTGGGTGAGCACCTCGTCGCCGTCGCGGAAGACGATCGCCCGGAAGCCGTCCCACTTCGGCTCGTAGAGCCAGCCGTCGCCGTCGGGCAGCCCGTCGGACGCCTTCGCGAGCATCGGCTCGAGCGGCGGCGGGAACGGCAATCCGTCAAGCGGCATCCCCGGAGTGTAGCCAAGCCCAGCCGGGTCGCCGCGTCGGGACCCGGCGTCCGGGATCACCCCGGTCGTCGATTCAGCGGGCGACGACGACCGTCGCCTTGGCATGCGTGGCGACGTGCTCCGAGACGCTGCCCTGGAGGATCCGGCCCATGGCGTTGAGGCCGCGCGAACCGACGACGACCGTGTCATAGCCGCCTTCCGTCGCGATGCGCTCGATCGTGGCGGCCGGGTCGCCGGTCGGCTCGATGAGCTCGGCCTCGATGCCCTGCTCGCGGAGGAGGCGGCGGGCTTCCAGCAGCTCCTGGGCGTGGACGCTCGTGTCGTCCCACGGGTCCACCGGGAAGCGACCGGGGTGTGTCGGCACCACGCTGACGACGGACACGCTGGCACCGGTGAGGCGCGCCAGCTCGGCGGCGGTATCGAGCGCCCGGCGGGCCGGGTCGCCACCGTCGTACGCAACGAGGATCTTCTGCATGTCGTGTCTTCCTTTCGACGCCGGGTCGGGCAAGCGCGCCGCCCGGCTCGTGCGATCTCACGATCGGTCATGCGGCCTCTGCGGTCATCGGCCCGAGGTCAGGTCGAAGCGGGCCGAATCGCCCCATCCCGCGGCTACCATGGGCGACCATGGCCGAGGAGCAGGAAGCTCGCTACGACGCGATCGCGGACGGGTATTCCCGACACTGGGGCCCCGTGATCCGGCCCTGGGCGGAGCGGCTCCTCGAGCACCTCGAGCCGCTGCTGGCGGCGCCGGGGGAGGATGTCCGACTCCTGGACATCGGGACCGGCACCGGGACGCTTGCGCTCGCCGCGGTGGGCCGCTGGCCCGGAGCCCGGGTGACGGGGATCGATGCGTCGTCCGAGATGGTCGCGTGGGCGGATCGCGAAGCCGACCGCCGGTTCGCCTCGCCGGACCGGGGGCGGTTCGAGTCCCGGGTCGCGCTCGCCGATCGACTGCCGTTTCCCGACGGGACGTTCCACGGGGCGATGTCGTCGTTCGTGCTCCAGCTCGTCCCGGACCGGCCGGCCGCGCTTCGCGAGGCGCGACGCGTGCTCCGACCCGGATCGCCGCTCGGGTACGTGACCTGGCTCCGCCACCGGGGTCCGGCGGATCCCCCGGACCGGGTCTTCGACGAGGTCCTGGACGAATTCGGCTTCGACCCGCCCGAGCCGGATCCGCCGGGCCGCGACCCGGCCAGCCCCCGGGCGGCCGCCGAGGAGCTGCGCCGCGCCGGGTTCCGGGGGGTGCGGTCATGGGCGGACGCCGTGGACCACCGCTGGACGCCCCGGACGTACGTCGACTTCCTCGAAGGCTTCGCCGAGGAGTCGCTGTTCGACGAGCTCGTCGAGCGCGAACGCCGGGCGCTGCGGCGCCGACTGCTCGAGCGATTGCGCGAGCTGCCGCCGGCCGATCTGCGGTTGCGGCTGCCGATCGTCTACGTGACGGGCGTCGCGGCGGACTGAGCCTCGGATCCGTCGCCGGGCGTCAGGAACTCTGACGCCGGCTCGCGGCCGGCGCCGCGATGACCGGAATCGCGCGCCGGAGCCAGTGATCCGTCGCTGATGACCGTCGGCGTCATCCCGCGTGCGGCGGGCGGCGGTCACCGTCGCGCACGGGGCCGGCGTGTATGGCGCCGACGGGCATGCGGAGTTCGGACCGCGCTCCTCGCCGGAATCCGGTCATATATCCCGGCGCAATCGCCAGCATCGCTCACGTGGTAAGGCGGGCCTGCCGGCACCACCACCGGACGGTTCGTATGGCGCGGACGGGCATGGAGATTCCGGACCGAAGCTTCCGGTCGGAATCCGGTCATATCGACGCGAATCCGCCGTGGGCGTCGCGCTCGTGAGCCTGCGCTCGGGGCCGGCACGCGCCAGCCCCACGCGGTCAGCCCTCGCTCGACTCCTCGGAGCCGCCGGCACCACCGGCACCACCGGCACCACCCTCGGCACCCTCGGCGCCCTCGGCGGCCTCGCCCTCCGCGGCCTCGCCCTCGGCGACGGCCACGACCGGCTCCTCCTCGACGCGCGGCGGCAGCACCTTGGCCACGACCTCGTCGGGATCGGTGAGGAGCGTCACGTCCGACGGGACCGTGAGGTCGCGGACGTGGATCGCGTCGTCGAACGTGGCGAGCGGGGTGATGTCGTAGACGATCGACTGCGGCAGGTGATCGGGCAGGGCCCGGACCTTCACGCTCTCCGTGGGATGGAGGAGCGTCCCGCCGCCGGTGTTCACCGCTTCGGACTCACCGGTGGCGACGAGCGGCACGTCGACGACCATCTCCTCGGTCATCCGGACGACGAACAGGTCGACGTGGAGCGGCCGCTGGGTCACGCGGTGGAGCTGGACCCCGTGGACGAGGACCGGCGCCGGCTTCTTGCCGTCCACCGAAAGATCGATGAGCGAGTTCGGGCCGGTCTTCCGCCGGAGGAGCTCGAACTCGTGGGCATCGACCGTCACGTTCGTCGACTCCAGGCCGCGGCCGAACACGACCGCGGGCAGGTGGCCGCTCCGGCGAAGGCGGGCGACCTCCTTGCCGGTGACGTCGCGGTGCGCGGCCGCGAGGGATGGGCGCGTTGCAGACATGGGGGTGTGGGCCTCCGAAATTGGAGCAGAACGGTACCACGAGCCCCGTTCTCATGGCCCGCACAGGGGCCCGGTGTACGATCGGGGGCGATGTCCGCCACGATCCTCATCGTCGAAGACGAGCACGCCGTCGCCCGTGGGATCCAGTACGCCCTCCAGCAGGAGGGCTACACCGTGGCCCTCGCTCGGTCGGGCGAGGAGGGCCTCGAGATCACGGTCGGGCAGGCACCGGACCTCGTCATCCTCGATGTTCGGCTGCCGGGGATCGACGGATTCGAGGTCCTGCGACGGCTCCGGGCGGCGGGCTCGAAGGCCCCGGTCCTCATGCTGACGGCCCGCGACGACGAGGTCGACAAGGTGATCGGCCTGGAGCTCGGCGCCGACGACTACGTCACGAAGCCGTTCGGGCTCCGGGAGCTCCTGAGCCGGGTGAAGGCCCTGCTCCGCCGGGCCTACGGCGATCTCGCCGATGCGCAGGGCGGCCGCGTGATCCGCCACGACGACCTCGTCATCGACCTCGAGCGGCGCCGCGTCCAGCGCGGGCACCGCCGGATCAGCCTGACGCCGACCGAGTTCGAGATCCTCCGCCACCTCGCGAGCCGGCCCGGCCGGGTCTACACGCGGTCGGAGCTGCTGGAGCTCCTCCGCGACTACGAAGCCCTCGACCAGGACGAGAAGACGATCAACGTCCACGTCAGCCACCTGCGCGACAAGATCGAGGACGACCCGTCCCGGCCGGTGTTCGTCCAGACGATCCGCGGCGTGGGCTACGCGTTCGCCGAGCGCTAGGCGGGCCGGGCCCGTGTCCGATCGCGAAACCGCCCCGACCGGACCGCTCCCGGCGCCCGACGCCACCAGGCCTCCGGAGGCCCCATCCCCGGCCTCGCCACGCGAGCGCCTGGCCCGGCGGTTCATGCCCCACACCTTCCAGGGCCGGATGACGCTTGCCTTCGTCGCGATCCTCGCCCTGACGCTGACCCTCGTCACGACCCTCGTCCTGAACCGCCTCGGTGACTACTTCGACCAGCAGCAGCGCGAGGACCTGACCGCCCGCTCGCTCGGCGTCGCTCAGTACGTCGCGCTCGTCGCCGAGAACGCCAGCGGGCTGCGGCCGGTCGTGGGACCGAGCGGGATCGTCGATCCCGCGGTCGACGTCGAGCTGAACAAGACGAGCCAGCAGCGGATCCTCGCCGACCGGCTCGGCAAGGCCGACGTCCGGATCCGTCTCGGCACCGTCGCGGCCGGCGAGTTCGTGGCCGCGTCGAACGGCGACTTCACCGCGCTTCTCGAAGCCGGGGCCCTCGTCGGCCAGACCCGCGAGCCCATCACGAGCGACGCGATCTACTACACGGTCACTGGGACGCTCGTGCCGTACGTGGTGGAGGTCACGCTCTCGAACCCGTACACGTACCGGGCCTCGGCGATCGCCACGACGACGGGACTCCTCGCGGTCATCGGGGTGGGTGGGATGCTCGTCTCGGTCGTGGCCGCGGCGGCGCTGGCGCGCCGCTTCACGACGCCGCTCCGACGCCTGACCGAGGCCAGCCGCGACCTCGCCGAGGGCGACCTCGCCCGGCGCGTCCCGACCGACGCGGCGACGAGCGGCTCCGTGGAGCTGACGGAGCTGGCCCTCCAGTTCAACGCCATGGCCGACCGCGTCCAGGAGAGCGTCGACATCATCCGGCGAGACCGCGACCGGAGCCGCGACTTCCTGGCCGACGTCTCGCACGAGCTGCGGACCCCGATCGCGGCCCTCCGGACGTTCAACGAGCTGCTCCAGGAGCGGGCCGGCGAGGATCCCGCCGCTCGAACCGAGTTCCTCGAGGCGAGCGGCGTCCAGCTCGAGCGACTCGACTGGCTGGCCCAGAACCTCCTCGAGCTCTCGAAGCTCGACTCCGGGCTCGTGCTCCTCGACCTCCGGCCGGACGACCTGCGCTCGACGGTCGAGCAGGCGGCGGAGCAGGCAGAGCCGGCGGCGAAGAAGCGAGGCGTCCACCTGTCCGCGCACCTGCCGACCCACCCGCTCCGGATCCGCCACGATCCCGTCCGGATCGGCCAGGTCGTGGCCAACCTCGTCGGGAACGCGATCAAGTTCACGCCCCGGGGCGGACGGATCGAGGTCGACGTCACGGCGACGCCGGACGGCGCCCGGATCGAGGTCAGCGACACGGGCGTCGGGATCGCGCCGGACGAGCTGCCGCGGATCTTCGAGCGCTTCTACCGCGGGACGCGGGCGAGCGAGGCGCGCGGCAGCGGCAGCGGTCTCGGCCTGGCGATCGTCCGGAGCATCGTGGAGATGCACGGCGGGACCGTGGCCGTCGAGAGCCGGCTCGGGGCCGGATCGACCTTCACGGTCTCCCTGCTCCGCGATCCGCGCGCCGCCGACGGCACTCACGCGACGACGGCGCCCGGATCCGCGGATCTGCACGACGACCCGAGCCCCGATCCGACCACTCCCATCGTGGTGGATTCTTCACCGCTCCCGGCGTCCGGGCTGAACACGGACCCGGCAGCATGACGAGCGTCCTCACGCGCCGGACGCAACCCCGACGCCCGTCGCGCACCACCCCAGAGCTTCAGGACGGCGCATCCGAATGACAGACCCACACGACCGCCCGGCCGATCCCGGGACCCCCGGCGAGCCGGCACTCCCCGCCGACGCGGCACTCCCCGCCGACGCGGCAGTCCCCGCGGACCAGGCACTCCCCGCCAACGCGGCAGTCCCCGCCGGTCAGGAGGCCCCGGTTCTCGCGGCCGGGACGCCGCGGGACGAGACCCCGACCGTGGCCTACTCCCCGCCGCCGGCGCACCGGCCGGACTGGGCAACGCCCACCTGGTCGGAGGCCGTGCCCCCGGTGGCGCGAGTCGAGCCCGTCGGCGGCCCCGCGCCGGCCCCGCAGCGCGCCGGTGCCGGCACGGTCGTCGCCGCCGCCGTCCTCTCCGCCGTCCTCGCATCGGGCGGGACGTTCCTGGCCCTGAAGGGCAGCGGTGCCCTCGATCCCGCCACGATCCCGGGCTCGAACGGCAGCCCCGCCGTGACGGCCGGCTCGCGGCAGCCGGTGACGATCGACGAATCCTCGGCCGTGATCGATGCCGCGGCCAAGGCCGGCCCTGCCGTCGTCCGGATCTTCGTCTCCGGCACCTCGACCGACCCGACCGGCGGCACGATTCCCGAGGAGGGTGTCGGCTCAGGCGTCATCTTCGACACCGACGGCTGGATCCTCACGAACCGCCACGTCGTGACGACCGGCGGCGACACGATCGCCGAGTCCCTCACCGTCGAGCTGAAGGACGGCCGGCAGTTCGAGGGCGAGGTCTACGGAGTGGACACCCTCACCGACCTCGCGATCGTCCGGATCGAGGCCGACGAGCTCACCGCGGCGACGATCGGCTCGTCGGCGGACCTCGAGGTCGGGCAGCTCGCGATCGCGATCGGCAGCCCGCTCGGCACGTACTCGAACACCGTCACGAGCGGGATCGTCTCGGCGACCGGCCGGAGCGTGACCGTCGAGACCGGCGACCGGCTGAACAACCTCATCCAGACCGATGCGGCGATCAACCCGGGCAACAGCGGCGGCCCGCTGCTCGACGCCGTCGGCGACGTGATCGGGATCAACACGGCCGTGGCCACGGACTCGAACGGCATCGGCTTCGCGATCCCGATCGACATCGCCCGCCCGATCATGCAGCAGGCACTCGCCGGC
>DASUMJ010000093.1:0-9546 GCA_036277775.1 Candidatus Limnocylindrales bacterium | reverse complement strand
CGGACGTCGAACCCGGCGCGCTCGCGCGACAGGCCGCCCGGCCCCAGTGCGCTCAGCCGGCGCTTGGACGTCAGCTCGGCGAGGGGGTTCGTCTGGTCCATGAACTGCGACAGCTGGCTGCCGCCGAAGAACTCCTTCATCGCCGCCACGACGGGGCGGATGTTGATGAGGGCGTTCGGGGTCGCCTTGTCGATCTCCTGGATCGTCATCCGCTCCCGGACGACCCGCTCCATCCGGAGGAGGCCGATCCGGAACGCGTTCTGGATCAGCTCGCCGTTGGCCCGGATGCGGCGGTTGCCGAGATGGTCGATGTCGTCCTTCGGGTGGAGGCCCCGGTTGCACTCGATGAGGTGGCCGACGATCGCCGCGATGTCTTCGCGGGTGATCGTTCGCCCCTCGCGCGGGAGCTCGATCCCCATCCGCTCGGCGACGCCCTGGAGCTTCTTGTCGAACTTGTAGCGACCGACGCGGCCGAGGTCGTAGCGGCGGAAGTTGAAGAAGAGGCCTTCGACGAGCTGGCGGGCGTTATCGCCGGTCGGCGGGTCGCCCGGGCGCAGCTTCTTGTAGACCTCGATGAGCGCCTCGGCGGGCGTCCGGGTCACGTCCTTGTCGAGGGTGTTCGCGACGAACGGGTGCTCGGGGTCGATGTCGACCGCGCCGAACAGCCCGGCGATCTCGTCGTTCGTCTCGTAGCCGACGGCCCGGAGCAGGGTGGTCGCGGCGATCTTCCGCTTCCGGTCGACCTTGACCCAGAGCTGGTCCTTGTTGTTCGTCTCGAACTCGAGCCAGGCACCGCGGTTCGGGATGACCTTGGCGCTGAAGAGCATCCGCCCCGAGGCCGGGTCCTCGACCTCGCTGTAGTAGACGCCGGGCGAGCGGACGAGCTGGCTGACGACGACGCGCTCGGCGCCGTTGATGACGAACGTGCCGAGGTCCGTCATCCACGGGTAGTCGCCCATGTAGACGCGCTGGCGCTGGATCTCGCCGGTCTCCTTGATGAGGAGCTCGACGTTGACGTACAGCGGCCGGCTGAATGTGAGGTCCTTGGTCCGGCACTCCTCCTCGGAGTACTTGGGGTCCCCGAACTCATAGTCGAGGAACTGGAGCTCCATCACCTTGCCGGTGAAGTCCTTGATCGGGCTGATCTCGTCGAACAGTTCGCGGAGGCCCTTCTCGATGAACCACTGGAACGACTCCAGCTGGAGCTCGATCAGGTTGGGGACGGGCAGGACCTCGGGGATTCGGGCGTAGCGCTTTCGCGCCGCCGCCGGGTTCGAGAGGGTCGACGACTCAGCGGAAGACAGCATGAACAACCGCTCCTTGACGGAGGACGTGGAGAGATGGGAAGGCCGCGCTCACAGAACGGCTAAGGATACCGCGATTCCTTGCGTTGTCAACCTGCCGCCGATCGGCAGCGGGCTCGCGGGTGCCCGGGTCGCCACGCCGCTGAATGGCCATCGCGGCTACCCGGTCGGGGCCGGAGACGGGCGGCGGCAAGGATCGCACGTCCGGCGCCCGGGGGCCCGTCGCGACGAGGCCCGCCGGCGGCGCCGGCGGGCCTCGATCGATCGTCCGTCGGGTGCCGGCCAGCGGGCCGGCGACCCGGAGAGGGGTCTAGTTGAAGACGAGCCGGCCCTCGATCGCCGGCGAGATGGGACCCGACTGGTCCCGGACATAGTCGATGACGGCGTCGCGGACGTAGTACTGGGTGTCGTTCGCGATCTGGCTCAGCGGCCAGAGGCTGACGCCGGCGTCGTTGAAGTTGCACGACCCCGCGGCGAGGTAGTTGACCGTCGACACGCGGTAGAACGTCGTGGCGTCGGTGAAGTCGACCGGCGTGCCGCCGATGGAGAGCGACAGCACGTGGCTGACGCTCGGGTCGTAGGCCGCCGGGTACGTGTCGTCGTAGGTGATGACGTTGCCGGCGTTCGTGTCGAGCATGCAGGTCGTGTAGTACGAGTACCCGCCGTACCCGGGCACGTACTTGTAGTAGTAGAAGTTCCGGTAGGCGCGCTCGAGCACCGCCTTGAGCTGGGGCCCGTTCATCCGGAGCACGACGAGCGAGTTCTCGTACGGCATCAGGCTGAACATGTCCGAGACCTTGAGGGTCACCGGGCTCGACGGGGTCGCGCCGTCGGCAACCTTGCGGTTCGTCATCGCGCCGGACAGGTGGAAGTCGACGTCGATGCCGTGGTCCTCGAGCTCCCAGACCGACGCGTCTGCCTGGAGGTTGGCCGCGTTCGTCTCGGTCGTGAAGGCCTGGAGGGCATCGATCGGGGCGGTCGTCTGGCCGACGATCCCGTTGTTGTAGGTGGCGAGCGCCGCGACATACGGGTCGACGATCGCCTTGATCTCCGGATCCTCGGGCGTGGTCATCGGCACGCTGAGGTACTGGCCGGTGCGGGTGACCACCTGATGGCCGCCCTCGTGGCTGATCATCCACATCGCGTCGGCGATGAGGGCGTCGGCGGCAGCCGTCGAGATGTGCTTGCCGCTCTGGGCCTTGATCGTGGCGATGAACGCGTTCAGGACGTTCGTCGCGGCCTTGGTCGCACCGGCGTCGTACTTCGACTGGGCGACGGTGAGCCGGTCACGGAGGCCGGTGCAGAGATCAGGCCGGTCGATCGCGCCGGAGGCGCAGAACGCCGCGAGGTCCTCGAGGGTCATCGTCATCTTGGGCCGGACGCCCAGGATCACCTCGCCGAGGGTGTTGTTGTAGCGGTAGGCCTGGTTGATGATCACGGGCGTGTTGCCCGGCCCGCCGACGATCGACGGCAGGAACTTGTACGGCGCCTCGGGACTGGCCGGGTTCGTGTGGCTGTGGGCGCCGACGATGGCGTCGATGCCGGCCACGTTCCGGGCCAGGTTCGTGTCGACGTTGTCGTCGACCTCGACGCTCTTCGGGTTCGTCGTGAACCCGATGTGGGTGAGGGCGACGACGATGTCCTCCTTCGGTCGCAGCTGGTCCGCGTACGCCTCCGCCGTCGTGATCGGGTTGCTGAACGTCAGGCCGACGATGTTGCTCGGCAGCTCGTAGTTCGGCACCCGGTGGTTGGAGATGCCGAGGATGGCCACGTCGATTCCGTCGACGGTGACGGTGACATAGGGCTGGACGCCCTCGCCGCCGGGCCCGACCTCCGACAGCCCGTAGCGCCCGTCATCGGCGATGTTCGCGCCGAGGAGCGGGAACTCGGCCTGGCCGAAGACCCCGGTGAAGACGTCGCTGCCGAAGTTGAACTCGTGGTTGCCGAGCGTCATCGCGTCGTAGTCGAGCGCGTTCATCACGGCAATCATCGGGTTCGTCTGGAGCGCCTCGGGCAGCGGCGTCCCGTCGCTCGCGGCGCCCGTGGCCGACGTCTTGAAGAAGTACATCATGGCGTCGCCCTGGATCTGGTCGCCGCCGTTGACGAGGATGGTCCGTTCCGGGTTGTGCAGCCGCTCCTGCCGGATGAGCGTCGCCAACTGGGTGAAGCCGACGAACGTCCCCTTCGCCAGGTTCCCGTGCGAGTCGTTGTGGTGCAGGATCGTGATCGGGATCACGCTCCCCGCCGCGTCGGTCCCGTCGCGGGTGATCCGGCCGTCGAGCTGGCCGTTCCCGGTCGGGCCGCGATAGGGGTTGGCCGCGGTGTAGTGGGTCGAGACGTACAGGTTGACGGCATCGAGCATGTCGCCCCAGTACGTGATGTCCGTCATGTACTTGAACGGCAGGTAGCCGTCCTGTCCGGCCGGTGCGAGGAACTCGTTCGTGCCGACCCGGTACGTCCGGTCGAGGTCCAGGGGCTCGCAGGCGCCCGTGGTCCGGTTGACGACGCAGGCGTCGTACGCGCCCCAGGCCCACGGCTGCGGGCCGGGCTTCGTGTCCGCGTAGCGGTAGAACGTGTAGCGCAGCCCCGCGGGCTGGATCGCGCCCTTGGCAAGGGTCGCGCTCTGGTTGAGGACCTGGAGGATCTCGGCGCCGGTCATCTTCCCGACGACCGTCGCGTTCCCGAACGGCAGGATGGAGAAGGTCTGGCCGTACGTGAGGAGCATCGGGTCGTGGGCCCAGAGCCCGCTCGCGCAGTCGGCCGGATCACCGCTCCACACGAACGCTCCCGGCGTCCCGGGGTCGGGCTTGTCGCACCAGTCGGCGCGGATCCCGCCCGCGTTGTTGAGGAACAGGTCGACGTCGTTCGCGGTCGTGGCGTCGCTGTTCAGCGCGCCGTAGATCGCGTCATCGACGAAGTCGCCCATCATCGAATCGCCGTTGTAGTTCCGAAGCAGGTCGGTCTGGACGTAGCCGACCGGCTGGTTGATCAGCGCCAGGTAGGCAGGGTCGGACGCGTACGCCTGGACCACCGCGCTGACGGCGGGATCACCGGCACCCGTGGTCGGAACCGCGAGGCTCTGCCAGGTGACGGTCGTCGCCTCGCTCGCGGGTTCGAACGTGATGTCCGCCCGCCCGAGCCGCCGGCCGTTGTAGTACGCCTGGACGACGGCCGTCGAGCCCACCATCGTCGCGGCCGAGAGGTTCGTATGGCTGTGGCCGCCGATGATGAGCGCGACCGGCTTGCCGGCGTCGTTGAGCTTCTTCGCCAGCGTCTGGTCGCCGTAGACGGGGATGCCGTAGCCGTAGCCGCCGTCGGGGTAGCCGAGGTGGCTCATGACGACGATGACGTCGGCCGCTGCCTGCATCGCCGGGTAGTAGTGGGCGATCGATTCGAAGGGATCCTTGAAGCACAGGCCGGCCGTGGCCGCGGCGATCGTGATCGTCGGCGTCTCCTGGGTGGTGACGCCGATGAAGGCGACCTTCACCTCGTCCGGAGCCGTGCCGACCGTCTCCACGACGTAGGGCGCGTCGACGAAGGACGGTGTCGTCCAGTTCGCCGCATCGCACGTCCCGGCCACGATGTTCGCCGAGACGTACGGCTGGGTCGCCTGCAGGGTCCGATTGCCCAGCACGGCCTGGCCCCAGTCGAACTCGTGGTTGCCGAAGGTCGCGACGTCATAGCCCATCGCCTCGAAGGCGGCGATCGTCGGCGCACCCTTCTGGATGTTCGACAGCAGCGAGCCCTGCATCGCATCCCCGGCGTCGACGAGCAGGACGTTGTCCGCGCCCTCCGTGGTCCGCACCGCGTTGGCGACGGCCGCGACCCGGGCGAGGCCGGGGTTGCTGCCCGAGGCCTCGAGCTGGCCGTGGAAGTCGTTCGTGTGCAGGATCGCGAACTCGATCGGACCGGCCGCGCTCACCGGGGCTGGTACGAGCAGCAGCGGCGCCGCGAGGGCCACGATCGCGAGCAGAACCAGGGTCTGCAGCCGTTTCATGCGGGGGCACCTCCACGTGGTCGATTGGGAGGTGAGATGCCGACGGTCCGCTTTGGGGCGACGCGAACCGCACCCTCCATCAGAAGCGCGCCCACCGTACGTCGGAGGCAGGGCGAGGGCATCTGCCAATCGGCCCGTCGCCCCTGCATCCAACGGCGCCACTCGGCGCCGCGGCGGGGATGAGCGGGCGGTCAGGGGCCGCTGCCGGAGACGCCAGGGCTGTGGCTCCGCCGGGCTCGCGGCCGTTCAGAGCTGCCGCAGATGTGACAGTGCCGTCAGGACGAAGCCCTGACGGCACTCGGAACAGGTTCGCGGCGGCCGGCGGTCGCCGACCGCCTCGACGCTGTCGCTACTTGATCTCGACCTTGGCGCCCTGCTCCTCGAGGGCTGCCTTGATCTTCTCGGCCTCGTCGCGCGCGATCCCTTCCTTGACGGGCTTCGGGAACGCGTCGACCAGATCCTTGGCCTCCTTGAGGCCGAGGCCGGTCAGCTCGCGGACGACCTTGATGACCGGGATCTTGTTCGGGCCGATCTCGGTCAGCGTCGCCGTGAACTCGGTCTGCTCCTCGGCCGCGGCGGGTGCCTCGGCGCTCGACGCGGCCGCCGGGGCGGCCGACATCGCGACGGGGGCCGCGGCGGTGACGCCGAAGCGATCCTCGAACTTCTTCTTGAACTCGGACAGCTCGAGGACGGTCATCTTCTCGAACGCCTCGAGCAGCTGGTCGGCGGTGATGGTGGCCATCGTGGTTCGTACTCCTGGTGTCGTGGTCGGGCCGGGGTGGTGGTGGTCAGGCGGCGGCGCGCTGGTCGGCGAGCGCCGAGACCAGCCCGGCGACGTCGCGCAGCGGGGCGTCGAACAGGCCGGCGGTCGTGGCCAGCGGCGCGGCGAACGCGCCGGCGAGCTGGGCCAGGATGACGTCCCGCGGGGGGAGCGTCGCCAGCCGGGTGACGCCGTCGGCGTCGATCGCGCGGTCGCCGAGCAGGGCGCCGGTGATCCGGACCTGCTTGTACGGCCGCATCGTGTCGAGAACCGCCTTGGCAGTCCTCGCCTCGTCCGTCCCGAAGGCGATCGCCGTCGGGCCGACGAGGAGCGAGTCGAGCGCGGATCCGCGCGTGTCGGACGCCGCGATCTTCAAGAGCCGGTTCTTCACGACCTTGTAGGTCACGTCCTGCTTCCGCAGGCTGCGGCGGATCTCGCCGATCTCCCTGACCGTGAGGCCCCGGTACTCCGAGACGATGAGCGTCGGGCTCTGGCCGAGCTGCGTGCGCAGCTCGTCGACGGTCCGTCGCTTGGCCTCGGTCGGCATGGTGCCCTCCGTTGCTCCAGGCGCGCAGCCGGCGCGCGGCGGTGGGCTCGGCGGCTCGGCGCCGGTGCCCCTGCGACGGGCCTTGACCGCAGGGGTCGCACCCACCCGGGAGGGCGGAGGCTTCCAGTCCTGCCTCGGCGTGGTCGGGTGACGCCTGCGGCGCTCACCTTGCGCGAGTTGCCTACCGGCAATCGCGGTCGGGTGACGCCTGCGGCGTCCGCTTCGAGGTGATGCCTTCCGGCGCGCCTCGTCCGGTTCAAGTCCCGAGCGTCACCGAGGTGGCGCCGGAGGGACCCACGCTGTCTTCAGCGGTTCCGTCTTGCTCTCTGTGTCGTCGGCCGCGAACGGCCGGCCGACAGTATTGCCTGAATTGGGTCCGCGTGCTCGCGATCGACGTCAGGCCGCGGCGGCCGCGGCGAGGACGCCCGGGATGTCGACCCGGATGCCGGGGCCCATCGTCGCGGCGATCGACAGCGTGCGGAGGTACGTGCCCTTTGCGCCGGCGGGCTTCGCCCGGTTGATGGCGTCGACGAGCGTCGCGAGGTTCGCCACGAGCTGCTCGGCGTCGAAGCTGACCTTCCCGACCGCGACGTGGACGATGCCGGCCTTGTCGACCTTGAACTCGACGCGCCCGGCCTTCACCTCGCGGATCGCGCGATCGAGGTCGAACGTGATCGTGCCGGCCTTGGGGTTCGGCATGAGGCCGCGCCGCCCGAGGATCTTCCCGAGGCGGCCGACCTGGCCCATCATGTCCGGGGTCGCGAGGGCGACGTCGAACTCGAGCCAGCCGGCCTCGATCTTCTTCACGAGGTCCTCGCCGCCGACCTCGTCGGCGCCGGCGCGGAGCGCCTCCTGGGCCTTCTCGCCCTGGGCGAACACCGCCGCCCGGACGACCTTGCCGGTGCCGTGCGGCAGGACCACGGTGCCGCGGACCATCTGGTCCGCGTGGCGGGGATCGACGCCGAGTCGGAGGTGGACCTCGATCGAGGCGTCGAACGCGACGGTCGACGTCGCCTTGACGAGCTCCGCGGCCTCGGCCGGCGGGTAGCTCCGCGACCGATCGACGAGCTTCGCCGCCTCGAGGTACTTCTTGCCGTGCTGTGCCATTTCGTGCTCCCTGTCGACCGGGGCTGCCGGTCTCCCCCCTGTTCGGATCGTGCGGCCCGGGGTGCTGCCGCACGGGAATGCTAGTGCCTGAACGGTGGGCGGGTGGACGCCGCGCAAGGCGCCGACGAGGACGCGAGCGAGCGCACTCGAACGTGCGTGAGCGAGCGCCCGCAGGCGGCAACGCGGCCCGGCGCCGCCCGAGCGCCGGTCAGCCGACGACCTCGATGCCCATGGACCGGGCGGTGCCCTCGATCATCTTCGCCGCGGCGTCGATGTCGTTGGCGGAGAGGTCGGCCATCTTGATCGCGGCGATCTCGCGAACCTGCTCTCGGCTGACCCGGCCGACCGTCTCGCGCTTCGCGGTCGCGGCGCCCTTGTCGACGCCGGCGGCCTTGCGGAGCAGGTCCGCGGCCGGCGGTGTCTTCAGGATGAACGTGAACGAGCGGTCCTCGAAGATCGTGATCTGGGCCGGGATGACCTGGCCGGCCTTGTCGGCCGTCCGCTCGTTGTACGACTTCGTGAACTCGACGATGTTGATGCCGTGCGGACCGAGCGCCGTGCCGACCGGCGGGGCGGGGGTCGCCTTGCCGGCGGGCAGCTGGAGCGTCAGGACGATGCGGATCTTCTTGGCCACGGAGACGAATCCTTCCTAGAGTTTCTCGACTTGCAGGAAGTCGAGCTCGACCGGCGTCTCGCGGCCGAAGATGCTCACGAGCACCTTCACCTTGTTGCGCTCGGGGTTGACCTCGTCGACGGTGCCGATGAACTCGGCGAACGGACCGTCCGTCACGCGGACGCTCTGGCCCTTCGTGAACGCGACGCGGTACTTCGGCGTCTCGACGCCCATGTGCCGGAGGATCTGCTTGACCTCGGTCTCGTCGAGCGGGATCGGCTCGCTCCGCACGCCCGGGATGTTCGAGCCGCCGACGAAGCTCGTCACGCCCGGGGTGTTCCGGACGACGAACCAGCTGTCGGGGTCGAGGATCATCTCGACGAGGACGTAGCCCGGGTAGACCTTCTTCTGGACGGTGTGCCGCTGGCCCTGGCGGATCTCGATCTCGTCCTCCATCGGGACGAGGACCTGGAAGATCCGGTCCTCCATGCCCATGGACTCGATCCGGTGCTCGAGGTTCGCCTTGACCTTGTTCTCGTAGCCCGAGTACGTGTGGATCACGTACCAGCGCTTATCGGGGCCCTTGGTCTCGGTCTCGGTCATGGCCATGCTCACCGGAAGACCCCCGTCAGGAACCCGATCACGCCCCGGAACAGTCCGTCCACGACGAAGATGTAGATCCCGACCGCGAGGCTCACGGTGAAGACGAGCACGGTCAGGTTGCGGGTCTGCTCGACCGTCGGCCAGGAGACCTTCTTGAGCTCGGAGATCGCTTCGGAGGTGAAGCGTCGGATGCGGGTCACGGGTTGCTGTCTTGCCTTTCAGGTGTGGCAGGGGCGATAGGACTCGAACCTACAACCGCCGGTTTTGGAGACCGGTGCTCTGCCAATTGAGCTACACCCCTGCGGAACGCCGGATGCTACTTCGCTTCGCGATGGAGCGTGTGGCGACGGCAGCGCGGGCAGTACTTGTTCAGCTCGATCCGGTTGGGATCGTTCTTCTTGTTCTTGCGCGTCGTGTACGTCCGCTCCTTGCACTCGGTGCAGGCCATCTGGATCGTGGGGCGCGCCTCGACTCTCGCCATGCTGCTACTCGGCGATGCTGGTGATCGCGCCGGCGCCGACGGTCCGGCCACCCTCGCGGATGGCGAAGCGCTGGCCGGTCTCGAGGGCGATCGGGGTGATGAGCTCGACGCTCATCTCGACGTTGTCGCCGGGC
>DASUMJ010000092.1:0-8477 GCA_036277775.1 Candidatus Limnocylindrales bacterium | reverse complement strand
TCACGACGCCCTCGAACGTGGCGACGTAGGAGTTCTCGCCGCGCTCGTGCTTGTAGCGGATGACGACCTTCTCGTCCTTGCCCTTGTCGGAGTACAGGAGGTGCCTGACCGCCTCGGGCGGCAGATCGCGGATCGCGGCCTTCGGGTCCCAGCCGTGCGCCTCGAAGACCGCCTCCGTGATCTTCATCCGCCACGAGGCGTCGGTCGGCATCCGCGACCACGGCGCGACGGCGCCCTTCAGGACGCTCTTCGAGCGGTCCGGGATGACAAGCTCGGGGTCGATCTCGAGGCGCGTGCCGAGGCCGGTGCAGGTCGGGCAGGCGCCGTGGGGCGAGTTGAACGAGAAGCTCCGGGGCTCGAGCTCGTCGATCGTCGTCCCGTCGTACGGGCAGGAGTAGCGCTCGGAGAAGCGGCGCTCCTCGAACTCCGGCGGCTCGCCGTCGCGCGGGGCCGGGGCGATGAGGACGACGCCCTCGCCAAGCCGGAGGGCGGTCTCGATGGAATCCGCCAGGCGCGGGGCGTCCGGATCCGGCACCGCCGCCCGCGTCTCCGGATCGATCGGCCGGCCGGCGTCGTCCCGGGCCCAGTCGTCGGGCGCCTCGGCGCGACGGACGATGTAGCGGTCGACGACGACCTCGATCGAGTGGCGCTTGTACTTGTCGAGCGTCGGGGCGTCGGCCAGGTCGTACGTCTCGCCGTCCACCCGGATCCGGACGAAGCCCTGCTTCCGCGCGGCCTCGAAGACGCGGTCGCCCTCGGTCTTGCGGTCCTTGATGAGCGGGCCGAGGACGAGGAGGCGGGTCCCCTCCGGCATCGCGAGCACCTGGTCGACGATCTGCTGGACCGTCTGGCGTTCGATCTCGCGGCCGCACTTGGGGCAGTGCGGATGCCCGATCCGCGCGAACAGCAGCCGCAGGTGGTCGTAGATCTCGGTCACGGTCCCGACCGTCGAGCGGGGGTTGCGGCTCGCGCCCTTCTGGTCGATCGAGATGGCGGGTGACAGGCCGTCGATCTGGTCGACGTCCGGTTTCTCCATCTGGCCGAGGAACTGGCGGGCGTATGCCGACAGGCTCTCGACGTACCGACGCTGGCCCTCGGCGTAGATCGTGTCGAAGGCGAGGCTCGACTTCCCGCTGCCGGACAGGCCCGTGATGACGACGAGCCGGTCGCGCGGGAACTCCAGCGTGACGTTCTTCAGGTTGTGTTCGCGGGCTCCGCGAACCACGATCCGATCGAGGGGCACACGCGAAGTGTACCGGAACGGGACGAAACAGAACAGGTGTTCGTGGACGTTCCCGGCGCCCGCGGCGCCGGTGGGAGCCCTACACAGCGGCGCGGAGCGTGGCGATCCAGGCGGCGTAGTGGTCCCCGAACGCGGCCGGGAGCGGCTCCGGGGTGAAGAGCCAGTCGCGATGAGCGTAGGTGATGTCGCCGACGATCGAGGTCGTCTCGCGAGGCGGGATCGTCCCGTCGAGGTGGTAGGCGTGATAACCGAGGTCGCCGAACGCCGTGGCGAGCGCAGCCTCGGTCCGGCCGGCCAGGACCTCGCAGATGATCCACGGCCGGACGCGGCGGATCGTCTCGACGCCGCCCGCGAGGACGTCCGGCTCGGTCGTCTCCGTGTCGACCTTCAGGACGCCCGGCACGCGGCCGGACCGGGCCACGTAATCGTCGAGGCGCTCGACGGGCACCTCGACCGTTCCGACGGCCCGGCGGAACCCGGCCTGGAGCGAGTTCGAGCTGTCGGACTTCGAAGAGACGAAGAGGGTCGCCGTGCCGGTCTCGGCACCGAGCGCGATCGCCTCGACCTCGCAGGCGAGGCCGTTGCCGGCGGCCATCGCCCGGAAGATCGCAGCCAGGTCCGGGGTCGGCTCGAAGGCGGTCACCCGGGCGGTCGTCGCGGCCGCTGCGACGATCGAGAAGGCACCGACGTTCGCCCCGACGTCGAAGACGTCCGTGGCGCCGGTCAGCGAGATCGCGGCCAGGAATGCGGCCATCGTCTCCGGCTCGTACCCGGCGATGCCGTCCCGGTCGAGGAGTCGCGGCACGTAGGACTGCCACGGGGCCCGGAACTCGACGAACGGCGGGACGGCCGCGGGCCGGACGCTCGGTCCGAGCCCCGACGGCGGCACCGGCATGGCCAGGCGGACATCGCGGATGGCCGGCGGAGCGAACAGGCGCGCCGGCAGGGTCCGCCGGAGGAACGCCTTGACCGGTGCCGGGAGGAGCCGGGCGAGCAGGCGCCGGAGGCGGAGTGCGACGCGCATCCCGCCGATCATAGGGACGCCGCAACGTCACGGCGCGATCCGTGCGGTGGTCTCCTGGTCCTTGGCCGCCGACCTCGGGGCCGCCGGTGCGCGTGGCGGCTCGCCCGCGGTCGTGACGGGCGCGTGGGCCCTGGCGGTGCGGCGGCCGCCGGACCCGCATGCCCACCCGTCAGATCGAGCCGATCGTCACCGCGTTCGTCCAGCCGCCGACGAGCCCGGCGATGATCGCGGCGCCGACGACGAGCCCCGCCAGTCGCGCCCGGGGAGCGCGGTTCGAGCGGGCCGTCAGGACGATCGCGGTCGACGCCACGAGCAGGACGAGCGCGATCTTCGCGATCGTTGCGCCCGGGACGCCGAGGTTGTCGAGCAGCGCGGCCACGAGCGGGTTCGCCTCCGCCTCAGTTCCGTGCCGGCGGATCATGACCAGGAACGTCCCGAGGTCGAAGAACTGTGCGACGGCCATCGTGAGGACGGGCAGGAACATGAATCGGAGCATGGCGGTCTGCGCGCAGCGGTGGCGCGTGGGCGCGGGTCCGCGGACATGGCAATCCGATTGCATCGCGCGTCCCGATTGCATCGCGCGTCCCGGCCTCAAACGACGACCAGGCATGACGGCGGATGCTCCCCCGCCTCGAGCGCTCGACGGAGCCGTGCCGGCCCGCATCGCGGGAGATCGGCGAAGAACCCTCGGTTGCCGGCCAGGGCTCGCCGGTTCGCGTGACTGTTCGCGACGAGGAGCACGAACCCGTCCACGGGATCGTCGCGCCGCTTCAGCGCCAGGCGTCGCTCGAGGGCCTGGAGATCGCGCAACCGCATTTCGAGCTCGACGGCAGTCCGGCGGCCGGGGCTGCCGACGACGGCGTCCCAGGCGCGGAGCTCCGGGAGGCCGGGCGTCCTGGCCAGCGGAACCTCGAGGCGGACTCGGAGTGGAGGCGCTGCCATGCCGATGGCGCGCTGGAGGCGCGCCGCATGCGCGGCGTCCCGGATCGGGCCGGCCCCCGGGTAGGCCCGGACGACGAGGTCGAGCCCCAGGCTGGCGGCGATCCGACCGGCCTCCCCGATCGTGAGGTTGCGAACCCGGCCCGCCTCGATCGCCAGGTAGTGCGAGCGCGACATGCCGACCGCAGCGGCGATCCGCTGCTGCGTCCAGCCGGCCGCGATCCGCGCGGAGCGAAACTCGTCGGCGAGCTCCCGGCGGGCGCGCTCCGCCCGTCGCTCGCCCCGGATGACTGCCCGCTCGATCGCCGCCATGCCGGCAGTCTCGCGCGGTGCCCTTGTCAACCGCTCAGCTGCGGGTCACCTGCCCCTTGTCGCCGCGCAACGACAACTCGGCCACGGAGGGGCAATCCGGGGTCAGCTGGATGCCACGCGACGCCCGATCCGGCCTGAATGTGCATCGTCGACGACATGCCGGCCACGGTTGCGGTTCCAGACACCGTCGAGGACGGTGGTCGTGGTCCGGTTGTCGTCGGCCCGCGACACGCGGCGCCCAGCACGGCGGCGGCGGGGGGGCCGGAAGCGGGCGGGAGTGTGCGGCCCGCGAGATCGCCAGCGGAGCCGGCAGCGGCGCCTGCGGCGGGCTCGGCGACGGTGGGCGTGACCCGATGCCAGGCGGGCGCAGAGTCCGCGGCGTTGGAGGAGCGCCGGCGCCGGCGCGCCGCCCGTCCCGTCAGCCCGTGGTTGGGATCAGGAATGCCGCCGCGACCCAGAAGATCCCAGTCAGCAGGAAGAGCAGCCGGACCGCCCGGTGCCCGCCCATGAAGCCTTCCTTCGGTCGCGTGGCGTACTGCCGATAGCCGAGCTCGCTTTCCAGCTCCACGGCCCGAGCAACGAAGTGGCGCCAATAGAGCATCGTCCGCTCCTGGAGGATCCAGAAGACCGCCGTGACGACGATCCCGGCGAGCTTCAGCGCGAGGGTCGCCTCTGGCGTCGTGGGCGCCGCAGCACGGCTGAAGGTGCCCGCCATCAGGGCGCCGGTTGCGGTGATGAAGATGGTCAGCTCCGCGAACCGGAGGACGTTGAACTGCCGGGCGTTGGAGCTGGCGTCGAGGTATTCGTCGCGGGCCCGCCCGAGCGCATCGGCGGGATCTGGCTTTCCGGGCATCGGTCCTCCTACCGGCGACGGCGGGGCGGACGCGTGCCCGTCCGCTTCCGGATGTTCGGCGTGACGGTCCGGTCCCAGGTCGGACGGTCGAGCCAGCGGGCCTGCCAGCCGGCCTGGTCCTCGTGCTCGTCGCGGATCCCGGGCAGCCAATCCGAGGCCGTGCCGAGGCCATCGCCCGTCCCGTCGCCGGCGGCCCCGCCCGCGCCATCCTGCTCGTCCGCCGACGGGCCTCCGGCCGGCTGCTCCCCCGCCGCCAGGACGGTGACCGATGCGACCTCGAGCGCCGGAGCATCGGGCTCGCGCGGCGCCCCCGGTGCATGCGACGCCGGACGGGCTGCGGCCGCGACCTCGGCCGCCCGCGCGACGATGACCGACTGGTCCTCCTGGAGGACGCGGAGCCGGATCTGCTGGATCTCGTCCCGGAGCGCGGCTGCGCGCTCGAACTCGAGCTCCTTCGCCGCGGCCCGCATCTCGGCCTCCATCCTCGCGATGAGCTGCTCGACCTTCTTCGTGTCGAGCTCCACGAGTCGGGCGTCCCGGGCCTCCCGCTCGGAGGTGTAGACGATCGTCGACTCGGCCACCGCGCGGAGCTGGTCGTTGAGGTCCCGGATCCCCTTGATGATCGTCCGGGGCTCGATGCCGTTCGCGAGGTTGTACTGCTCCTGGACCGCCCGCCGTCGGTTCGTCTCGTCGATCGCGGCCTTCATCGAGTCGGTCATCGTATCGGCGTACATGACGACCTCGCCACCGATGTTCCGGGCCGCCCGGCCGGTCATCTGGATGAGCGACCAGGCGCTCCGGAGGAAGCCCTCCTTGTCGGCGTCGAGGATCGCCACGAGCGTGACCTCCGGGAGGTCGATCCCCTCGCGCAGGAGGTTGATCCCGACGATGACGTCGTAGATCCCGAGCCGGAGGTCGCGCAGGATCGCGACCCGCTCGAGGGTGTCGACCTCGGCGTGGAGGTACTGCACCTTGACCCCGAGCTCGCGGAGGTAGTCGGTCAGGTCCTCGGCCATGCGTTTCGTCAGGGTCGTCACGATGGCCCGCTCGCCGCGCTCGACGCGAACCCGGATCTCCTCCATGAGGTCGTCGATCTGGCCCTCGGTCGGGCGGACGTGGATCACCGGGTCGACGATCCCCGTCGGCCGGATGAGCTGCTCGACGATCCGCTCGCTCCGCTCCAGCTCGTACGGACCGGGCGTCGCCGAGAGATAGACCGCCTGGTGGACGGTGGCCTCGAACTCCTCGAACGTCAGCGGCCGGTTGTCGAGCGCGGACGGCAGCCGGAACCCGAAGTCGACGAGGATCTCCTTCCGCGTCCGGTCGTTCTTGTACATCCCGACGACCTGCGGGATCGTCATGTGCGACTCGTCGACGACGAGGAGCCAGTCCGGCGGGAAGTAGTCGAGGAGCGTCCACGGCCGGCTGCCGGGATCGCGGCGCGACAGGTGCCGCGAGTAGTTCTCGACGCCCGAGCAGTAGCCGAGCTCCCGGAGCATCTCGAGGTCGAACGTCGTCCGCTGCCGCAGCCGGGCGCCCTCGAGGGCCCGACCCTCGGCCTCGAGCTGCCCGACCCGCTCCTCCATCTCGGCCTCGATGTCGACGATCGCGGCCTGGAGCTTGTCGGCCGGGGTGACGTAGTGCGTCGCCGGGTAGACGTTGACGTCCTTCCGCTCCGCGAGGAGCTCGCCGGTGAGCGGGTCGAGCTCGGTGATCCGCTCGACCTCGTCGCCGAAGAACTCGACCCGGACGAGGCGCTCCTCGGATGCCGGCTGGAACTCGAGCGTGTCCCCGCGAACGCGGAACCGCGCGCGCGTGAGCGCCTGGTCGTTCCGCTGGTACTGCAGGTCGACGAGGTGCCGGAGGACGGCGTCGCGGCGATACGAGCCGCCGACCCGGAGCCGCAGGACCGTCGCACCGTAGTCGACGGGCGCGCCGATCCCGTAGATGCAGCTCACCGAGGCGACGACGATGACGTCGCGCCGCTCGAAGAGCGCATGGGTGGCGGCGTGGCGGAGCCGATCGATCTCGTCGTTCCGGCTCGAGTCCTTCTCGATGTACGTGTCCGACCGCGGCAGGTACGCCTCCGGCTGGTAGTAGTCGAAGTAGCTGACGAAGTACTCGACCGCGTTGTCCGGGAAGAACTCGCGGAGCTCGGCGTAGAGCTGGGCCGCGAGCGTCTTGTTGTGGGCGAGGACGAGGGTCGGCCGGTTGGCCGCCTGGATCGTCCAGGCGATCGTCGCCGTCTTGCCGGTCCCGGTGGCGCCGAGCAGCGTCTGGTGGCGGAAGCCGCGAGTGAGGCCGTCGGTCAGCCGCTCGATCGCCTGGGGCTGGTCGCCGGTCGGCTCGAACGGCGCGACGAGTCGGAAGTCGGGCACGTCGCCAGTCTACCAGAGGCGATGGTCAATATCGAACGCCCGTTCGCGTGCGCTCTGGCGCCCCAAGGTGCCGACAGCCGGCCCGGATCAAGCCGGCAGGCGGGGCGCTTCAGCCGTGGCCGGGCGCAGGCGACAACGCACGCCCGGCCCGGATCAAGCCGGCGGCGGGGCGCTTCAGCCGTGGCCGGGCGAAGGCGGAGCCGAGCACGCGAGTGAGCGCACCCCAAGGTGCGTGATCGAGCGCGCGCAGGCGACAACGCACGCCCGGCCCGGATCAAGCGCCCAGGGGACCGTTGGCCGGTGCGTCCGGTACTCGTCACCCATACCGCCGCACCAATCGCGCGCCGAGACTGGCCGTGCACGTGCCGCCACGAGGTCGCCGCCACCGCATGCGCTCCACGCCCCGATCGATCAGGATCCGCCGCCGTCGCTCCGCCGAGTCCGGGCAGAGCCTCGTCGAGTTCGCCCTCGTTCTGACGCCGCTCTTCCTGATCCTCCTCGGGATCGTCCAGTTCGGGTTCATCTTCAACGCCTACATCACGATCACGAACGCGACCCGCGAGGCCGGCCGCGAGGCATCGATCTACGTGTACGACCGGACGCTGAGCGCAGGCCAGAACGACGCCGCACGAAACGCCGAAATTCGAGAGACGTTCCAGGAGTCGCTGAACCTCCTGTCACCCAACGCGCCGTACTTCTCGACGACCGGCACCTGGACCCAGAGCGGCGACACGTTCACGAACGGCGACCTGACCGTCACGTACGAGCTCCCCGACGACGTCTCCGACAGCGATCCGAGGACCGGGCAGACGGTCACGATCCAGGCCCGCTACCACCAGGACCTCCTCATCCCGTTCATCTCGGCGCTCCTGCCGCGGGACGGGAACGGCCGGATGGTCCTGACGGGCGAAGTCACCATGGTCATCAACTGATGACCTCGCGGCCGTCGCGCGGGGAGCGCGGCCAGGTTCTCGTCGTCTTCGCCCTCGGGGTGGTCGGGCTGCTGGCCGCCGCCGGCGTCGCGATCGATGTGGGCCGCTTCTACAGCGAGCACCGCTTCCTCCAGAACGCGGCCGACGCAGCCGCCCTCGCGGCGGCTAATGCCCTGATCCGAGGTGAGTCGACCGCCGATGCCATCGACGCCGCCGAGGCCAGCCTCGCCCGCAACTTCCTCGGCGACCCCAACGGTGTCGTCGCCGCCCTGCCGCCGGCGACCCCGGTCTACGAGAGCGGGCACGCCGGCGATCCGGACTACCTCACGAACGGCATCCTGATCTCCGGCGGTGAGATCCGGGTCGCCGTCCAGAACGCGATCGGCTACACGTTCGGTCGGGTCATCGGGCTCGACAGCCAGGCGATCATGGCCCGCGCCAGGGTCAAGCTCGGTGGCCAGATCCTGCCGATCGCCGTCCGCCGCTTCGTGAACGCCCCGGGGCCCAGCAGCCAGGTCTGGCCGTGCGTGGACGACGAGCGGTCGTTCATGGACTTCTTCGCGACGGCCGAGACGGCGTGCCTCGGCACGGACGTCGACGACAGCCTTCGGAGCGATCCGAACCCGGGCCTGGCGTTCGATGCCGTGACGCCCGACAACGATCGGGCCAATCACGGGCCGATCGTGGCGATCCTCGGCGACGGCGCGACGCCCGACAACGGGGCCGACTTCCGCGGCTACGTCGCCCTCGACATCCGCAACTTCGCCAACACGACGTCGCAGCTCTACTACAACGG
>DASUMJ010000091.1:0-10119 GCA_036277775.1 Candidatus Limnocylindrales bacterium | reverse complement strand
GTACGACCCCGGCGCCGACGCCACCTGACGCGGACGGCGACGGGATCGTCGACGTGCTCCAGCCTCCCGGGACGCCGATGGGCTCGTTCCTCGACACAAGCCTGACGCCTCCCACGTTCGGCTCGATCGTCGCGACGAACGGGTTGTCCGTGGCCATCGCCGACTCGCCAGACCCGGCGGAGGGGGTGGTCGTGACAGTCGGGAGCGAGGTTCCGGGCGCCCAGGTCGAGCTCCTGGTCTGCGCAAGCAGCTTCACCGTACAGCTGGACGCGGGCACGACCACCGTCGGAACCTGCGGCAGCGTGACGCTCTCGGTCGCGTCCGGTAAGGCTGAGGTCGTCCTCGGCGATGGGCTGACGGTGGTCGCAATCCCGGCGGGCGGCGCAGCCAATGTCACCGAGAACGGCGACGGCAGCTACACGATCCAGAATGTCGGGGCCATTGGCAGCACACCCGTCCTGCTGACCGTCGATGGGACGACGACGGCCCTCCCGCCAGGTCCGCCGATCGTCGCCGAGGCGTGGGAGTTCGTCGGCTTCGGCCAGCCGATCGACAGCAAGCCGGTCCTCAACCAAGTCAGGGCGGGCCAGGCGATCCCGGTGAAGTGGCGGCTGCTCGACAGCACGGGAGCGCCGGTGACGGACCTCTCGAGTGCCGTGATCACCGTCACTACGTACAGTTGCGCGGTCGGAATGAACTTCGAGCTGCTCGAGGAGGTGGCGGCCGGTGCGTCAGGCCTCCAGAACCTCGGCGACGGGTACTACCAGATCAACTGGAAGTCATCCACGACCTATGCAAGGTCCTGCAAGACGATGCATCTGAACATCCACGACGGGGTCCTGCACGACGCGCTGTTCGAGTTCATGAAGTAGGGATTGCGGGCGCGGCGCCTGCCGCCCGCCGGCTGATCAGGCGCCGAAGACGCGCTTCACCTCGCCGATGCCGGCGATGAGGGCATCGATGTCGTCGCGGGTCGTGTAGACGTTGAAGCTGGCCCGGACGGTCGCCGGCAGGTCGAGGCGCTCGTGCAGCGGCATCGTGCAGTGGTGGCCGGCCCGGACGGCGACCCCGGTGCGATCGAGGACCTGGGCCACGTCGTGCGGGTGGATGCCGGGGATGTTGAACGGCACCACCCCGCCTCGAAGCTCCGGGTCCATCGGACCGTAGAGCGCGAGGTCCGGGTGGGCGGCGGCGATGGCCGGCAGGGCGTACTCGAGGAGCTCGCGCTCGTGGTCGCGGACGCGACCCATCCCGAGCTCCCGCAGGTAGTCGGCCGCCGCGCCGAGCCCGATCTCGGACGCGATGTCGGGCGTCCCGGCCTCGAACTTCCAGGGAATCTCGTTCCACTCGGACCGGCGGAGGTGGACCTCGCGGATCATCTCGCCGCCGGCGAGGAACGGCGGCATCGACTCGAGGAGCTCGCGCCTGGCCCACAGCGCGCCGGAGCCGGTCGGGGCGAGCATCTTGTGGCCGGAGAAGGCGTAGAAGTCGGCCCCGATCGCCTGGACGTCGACCGGCACGTGCGGCACGGCCTGAGCCCCGTCGACGAGGACGAGGGCACCGGCCTCGTGGGCCAGCCTGGTCATCTCGGCGACCGGGTTGATGGTCCCGAGCGTGTTCGAGACGTGGGTGAACGCGACGAGCTTGGGCTTGAGCCGCAGGAGGACCTCGAAGACGTCGAGCCGGAGCACGCCGTCGTCGGTGATCGGGATGAATTCGAGGTCGCCGTCGCGCTCCTGGGCAAGCAGCTGCCACGGGACGAGGTTCGCGTGGTGCTCCATCTCGGTGAGCACGATCGCGTCGCCGCGGTCGATGTGCGGCCGGCCCCAGGAGTAGGCCACGAGGTTGATCGCTTCGGTGGCGTTCCGGGTGAAGACGATCTCGTGGGCGTCCGGCGCGTTGATGAACCGCGCGACGGCGGCGCGGGCCTGCTCGTAGGCCGCGGTCGACCGCTCGCCGATCTCGTAGATCCCGCGGTGGACGTTCGCGTTGTACTCGCGGTAGTACGTGTCGACCGCCTCGATCACCTGGCGCGGCTTCTGGCTCGTCGACGCGGAGTCGAGGTAGACGAGCGGCCGGCCGTGGCTGTTCGTCGTCCCGAGGATCGGGAACTCGCCCCGGATGACCTCCGGGACCAGGCGGCCGTCACGGATCCGGGGATCGTCGGCGGCGGCGACGGGCTCGCCGGCGCGGACCGTCACGGTCATCGCCGCGTCGCCGGCATCAGTGGGCTCCGACCGGCTCGTCGAGCCGAAGGGCGTCGTCCGGGACGTCGATCTCGAGCCCGGCCTCGCGGAGGATCGGGCCGTAGCCCTCGTCCTCGAGCCGGAGGGCCAGGTCGCGCCCGCCGGACTTCACGATCCGGCCCTGGGCCAGAACGTGGACGACGTCGGGCTTGATGTGGTTGAGCAGCCGCTGGTAGTGGGTGATGAGGAGGATCCCGAGGTCCGGGTTCAGCATCGCGTTCACGCCCTCGGCGACGATCCGGAGGGCATCGATGTCGAGGCCGGAGTCGGTCTCGTCGAGGATCGCCAGCTCGGGCTCGAGCATCGCCATCTGGAGCATCTCGAGGCGCTTCTTCTCGCCGCCGGAGAAGCCCTCGTTGACGTAGCGCGTGACGAACGTCTCGTCCATCTTCAGGAGCGCGAGCTTCTCGCGCATCTTCCGCCGGAAGTCGAGCATCGAGACGCCGCCCTTGACCGGGTCCGTGGGATCGATGTCGCTGTTCTTGTCGATCCCCTGGAGCTTCGCGTTCAGGGCGCTCCGGATGAAGCTCGCGACGCTCAGGCCCGGCACCGCGGTCGGGTACTGGAAGGCGAGGAACATCCCGAGGCGGGATCGCTTGTCGGGGCTGAGGGCGAGGATGTCGCGGCCCCGCCACGTGACCTCGCCGCCGGTGACGACGTACGAGGGATGGCCCATGAGGGCGTAGGCGAGGGTCGTCTTGCCGGAGCCGTTCGGGCCCATGATCGCGTGGACCTCGCCGGGCCCGACCTCGAGGTCGATGCCCTGGAGGATCTCGCGCTCGGGGTCGGCGGCCGGCGCGACCCGGAGGCCGCGGATGACGAGGTGGCGATCGGTCGGCGCAGTGGTGGAGGTCACGAGCGGATCACGGCTCCCTGGAGGATGGGCTGGCTGACCTGCGGCTCGATGTCGATGGGGCGCGGCCGCAGGGGGACGAGGTCGGCGAGGGTCATCCCGTCGAGGGCGCCGGCGATGGCATCCCGGACGCGGACCCACAGGAAGTTGACGGTGCAGGACGACGTCCGGTCGCACGTCGAGGCGTGGTCGGGCGCGTCCGACGCGCAGATCATCGGGGCGATCGGACCCTCGAGGGCGCGGAGGACATCGCTCATCCGGATCTCGGCGGGGTCACGGGCGAGCTCGTAGCCGCCGTGCGCGCCGCGGGTCGAGACCACGAGCCCCGCATCGCGGAGGCCCATCGCCAGCTGCTCGAGGTAGGCCCGCGGGAGGTCCTCCGCGGCGGCAATCTCGGTGAGGCTTGCCGGACCGGTCCCGAAGTGGCGGCCGAGCTGGACCATGAGCCGGACGCCGTACTCGCCCTTCGTGCTGAAGGCGACGGCGCCGGAGCCATGGAAGGTTGGTCGCGTGCTCAGGGAAGCGTCCTCGGATGGTGGCGGGGCGAAATCCGACCTCGCAGGTCGGGATTAGTGTAGTGTCGGTCCGGCAGGAGCGTCAACGCGGCCGGTCGCCCGCCGAGCGCGCCATCTGTGCCGACATCTCTACCGCGATCGGCGGGCTGTGCAAGGCCGCCGAATCCGAGACGCGGTAGGGTGGCGCCCGCCCGTCTTCGGGACGGGCATCGACAGACGGAGGAGCAGGATTGACCGACGCCGGACAGGAGCTGCGGGTGGCCTCCGACGGGTTGCTGCGCGATCTCGACGAGCTGGCGAAGCTCGAGGACCGGAAGCGGACGCTCGAGCCCGATGACGCGACGCGGGTCCGCCTCGCGGCCGAGATCGAGGCCCTTGCCGTCCGCGTGCTCGACTACACGAGCCGCCAGAAGGCGCTGGCGACCGAGATCCTGAGGGATCCCGAGACGTCGGCCGTGGAAGGGACGATCGCCGAGACGCCGCGCTCGATGGCGATGATCCTCCAGGCCTGGCGCGATGCGGAACGGCGACTCGCCGCCGCGGTGCCCGGGTCCCCCGAGCACTCGGTCGCGCTTCGCGAGGTCGAGCAGTACCGGGAGGAGTACCGGCGCGCCTACGAGGCAAGGGGCAAGCGCTGACGTCCTAGACTCCGGGCCATGACGACCGAGTCGCGCTCCGCCACCCTCCTCGATGCCGCCGAGGCGCTCCGCCCCTGGATCCTCGATGTCCGCCGCCGCCTCCACCGGATCCCGGAGGTTGGCCTCCACATCCCGAAGACGCAGGCCCTCGTCGCCGACGAGGTGCGCAGCCTTGGCCTCGAGCCGGTCCTCGGCCGGTCGACGAGCTCGGTGACGGCCGTGATCGAGGGGCGGGCCGGCGGGGCGGGCGCAGACCGCACGATCGTCCTTCGCGGCGACATGGACGGGCTGCCGCTGACCGAGGACACCGGCCTCGACTTCGCCTCGGAGCACCCCGGGGCGATGCACGCCTGCGGGCACGACACGCACGTCGCGATGCTCCTCGGCGCCGCGCGGCTGCTCCTGGATCGGCGCGACGCCTTCGCCGGACGGGTGGTCCTCATGTTCCAGCCCGGCGAGGAGGGCTACCACGGCGCCAGGTTCATGCTCGAGGACGGTTTGCTCGAGGGGATCGAGGGCGTTCCCGGCGCGGCGACGTTCGCGATCCACATCTCGACCCGCCACCGGACCGGCCGGCTGCGACTTCGCAACGGACCGCTTCTCGCGGCCGCGGACCGGCTCCTCATCACGGTCCGCGGGCGCGGCGGGCACGCTTCGGAGCCGTTCCTCGCCCTCGACCCGATCACGATCGCCGCGGAGCTCATCATCGCGCTCCAGCTCATGGTGACCCGGACCGTCGACGCCCTCGACCCGGCGGTGCTCACGATCGCCAGGGTCACCGCCGGGACCACGAACAACATCATCCCGCCGTCGGCCGAGCTCGAGGGCACGATGCGGACGCTGTCGGAGACCGTCCGAGCCGACGTCAAGGACCGGATCCGGCGGGTCGCCGCCGGAATCGCGGCCGCCCACGGCGCCGAGATCGACGTCGTCATCGAGCCGGGCTACCCGGTGACGGTCAACGACGGGGCGTTCGCGGACCTCGTCCGGTCCGTGGGCGCCGAGCTCGCCGGAGCTGATGCGGTCGAGGACCTCCCGGCCCCGATCATGGGCGCCGAGGACTTCTCCTACGTCCTCCAGCGGCTGCCCGGGGCGATGGTCTTCCTGGGCGCACGGCCCGATGACGCGCCGCTCGACACGACCCCCCAGAACCACTCGAACCTCGTCGTCTTCGACGAGTCGCCGCTGCCGCTCGGGGCCGCGACCTACGCGGGCGTCGCCCTCCGGCACCTCGCCGGCGGCTGAGGGACGCCCAGGTCCTGGGCGTTCGCGCGGGCCGACGCGCTAGCGGAGGTCGTCGAAGGCGGCGGTCCGGACGGTGCCCCCGGCTGATCCGGCGCCTCAGCCCTCGCCGCGGCGTGCCGTCCGGATCTGGTCGGCGTGGTCGTGGGTGTGGCTGGCGTAGATCTCGAGCCAGCGGTCCACCGAGTAGCGGCCGGACTCCGTGTGCGTGCCCGCTCGCGCCCACTCCTCGGGCGTGAGGGCTTCGAGGAGCTGGAGGCTCGCGGTCCGGACCGCGGCCACCACGGCCCGTGAGGCCTCGACCGGCCGGTCGTAGTGGAGACGGCGGGCCCACTCAGGCTCGTCGTAGCCCTGGATGACCGGCTCGTCCTCGGCGATGAGCCGCCGGAGCCGGATCGCGGCCATCGACTCGCTGTCCGCGAGATGGTGGACGACCTGCCGCGCGGTCCAGCCGCCGGACGGCTGGGGCCGGTCGAGCTCGGCCTCGGTGATGCCGGCCATGGCATCGTCCAGGGCGGCGACGCCGGCCCTGTACGTCTCGAGGAGGGCGGCGCGGTCGGCGGCGGTCATCACGATCTCCCCTGTGGCGTGGCGTCAAGGCTCGTCCGCGGGTCCGTCCCCGACGCCTGGCGGCGGGAACGGGCGGGCCGCTCGATGCTACCCGTTCGCCGTCGACCCGCCCGAGCCGGCCCCGAAGGATCGCCCGACCCCCGGCTCGCCGACCACGATGCCGGAGTCCCGGACCGGCGGGGTCTCGAGCGAGGCCAGGCGCGTCTCGAGCTCGGCGAGCTTCGACGACAGGAGCCCCGCCTGCTCGATGGGGTCTGCGAGGGTCGTCCGGCTGGCCGCTGACCGGGCCTTCGCCATCACCCGCTCCACGGTCCCCTCGAGCGCCCGGCGGGCCGGCGTGAACGCGGCGGCCATGAGAAGGGTGGCGACGATGATCGCGATGTCCGACGTGTTTCCCGTGATCTGCACGAAGAGGCGCTGCGAGAGCACGACGCTCGCGGTGTAGATGCCGCCGCAGATGGCCATGAGCGGGACGTAGACGAGGGTGCGGGTCACGATCGCATCGACCCCGAAGAGGTGATGCCGCGTCGTCGCCACGAAGACCGTGATCGGGACGGCCAGCGCCCCGATGGCCGCAACGTGGACGGTCGCCGTGCCGATGGCATCGGACGCTCCGAGGACGTAGCGGACGAGGAGCAGGGGGGCGAGCGCCGTGACCCAGAAAACGGCCCCGCCCGCGATCCATCGAAGCTGGCTGCGGAGCCTCGCGTCACCGGCGCGATAGCGTCGGACGAGACACACGGCACCGAGCCCCAGGCCGGTGAGGCTGAGCACGACGCCGGCGAGGCTGACGGCCTCGAGCGCCGGCTTCGCAGATTGCGGGACCGGAATCGGATTCGGCAGCGTCGGGAACCAGACGAGCCCGGCCGGGTCGAGGGCGGTCCCGGCCACGAGGAGGACGAAACCCGCGAACGTCACCCACGCGCCCCGTCGCCAGCGCCTCGAGGGCAGGTGCCCATCCGGGAGGACCATGAGGAGGAACGCGAGGAGCGCCACCGTCCCGGGTACCACCACCGAGCTGAGGGCCCAGCCGAAGACGAGGAGCTCGGGCGGGACGGGCCGGAATGCGCTGATGGCGCGGTCGATGAGCAGGCTGGCCGGGAGGTGCAGTGCGATCCCGACGCCGATCACGATCAGGCTCCAGCCGACGAGGTGGCCCGGGAGTCGGCGCGCGAGAAAGGCCCCGATGCCCGCGTATGTCGTCGCGATCAGCGCCATCTCGATGGCCCCGAGCGGGCCACGGACGAAGCTGATCGGCAGCGCCGGGAACCCGAGCCCGCCCCACACCATCAGCGAGGCGCCGACGATCACGACCGTCGTCAGGAAGGCGGCTCGCGCGGCGATGTTGACGGTCCGCTCAGGCGCCGGGAGCAGGCGGGCGAGCGTGGCGTTCATCGCCGCCTCACTCGAAGTCGTACGCCATCGCCCGGACACCATCGAGCTGCGCCAGGATGGCGTCGAGGCGGTTCTGGTTCTGGGTGAAGTCGAGGACCGCCTGGAGGAAGGCCGCGGTCATCTCGTCCGGCATGGCGTCGGAAGCGTCGAAACGGAAGATCGCGGCGCGGCCGAGGAGGGCCGCCTCGCGCTCGGCAATCTCGGTCGGGTAATCCGTCACGTTGAAGTTGCCGGACAGTGCGCCGCCCCTGGCCACCCAGATGGACTGGGCCTCGTCGCTGACGAGGTACTGGATGAACGCCCGGGCCGCCGATGTGTCGTTCAGCATGCCGACGAGGTCACCGGCCCCGATGAGCGCGTCGCTCCAGGCCGGGTCGATGTCCGGGAACGGCATGAAGTCGTACGCCGGGGCCGGGTCGGAGACCGAGTCGAGGAACGTGGTCATGAAGCTGCCCTGGTGGAGGAACAGGCAGCCCGGCGGGTCCGTGAACAGCGGATCGCCGGAGTTGCTGAAGTGGGTCGTCAGCGCGCCGCTGCTCCCGCCGAACACGGCGTCCTCGGCGACGACCTGGCCGAACGTGCGGAACGCGAGCCGGACCTCCGGCGAGTCCCACGGCAGCGTGCCCGCCACCCATGCGTCGTAGATCCGGGGCCCGCTCGTGCGAAGCAGGACGTCCTCGATCCAGTCGGTGCCGGGCCAGCCCGATGTCGCGCCAGACTCGAGGCCGACGCACCACGGCCGGATGACGCCGCGGCCAGCCTGCCCGGCCATGTGGACAAGCTCCGACCACGTCGAGGGTGTGCCCAGCCGGTAGACGCCCGGAGCGTGCCACAGCAGGCCCTTGACGGTCCCCTTGATGAACACCCCGACGAGACGATCGTCGATCGTGCCCAGCTCGACGAACGCGGGCGCCGTCTCGCGCTTGTACGTGCCGAGGTCGATCGCCTCGCCCAGGTCCTGGAGCTGGCCCGAGCTCGCCAGGTCGAACATGAAGCCCGGGCCCGGCAGCCCGGCGACGTCCGGTGCATGGCCCGCGTCCAGCCCCCGGCTGATGACGCCCTTCAGGTCGCGCGTCGACGAGTACTCGACCTTGATCCCGGTCCGGTCCTCGAACGGCGCGACGACGGCCTCGAACGAGTCGAGCTCAGGGCCCTCCCACGAGCCGAGCACGGTGACGAGGTCGCTCGACGTCGGGGGCGACGCGCCGACACATGCCCCGACGAGGAGGAGGCCGAGGGTGAGGATCGCGCTTCCTGAGCGGCGGGCGCCGTGCCGCAACCCCCGGCGATTCAGCGGCGAGCCACCGCCCGCAATGGCGTCCCGGCTCTTGTCGCCCACGTCCCCTGCCGTCCGCTGGCGGCCGATTCGCCCTGCTGGAGCCGCCGGAGATGGCGACGGCTTCCGTGACACTCGGGGACGCGGCGAGATCCGCAGGACCGTGCGGGCACTGTTCCACACGCCTAGTCCGGACGTCAAGGGCTTTCCGGGCCATTCGGCCCCACCCCTTCGGTGTCGCCTCGGCCGGGCCGGACGCGCACTGCATCGGCCGTGCGGGCGAGGAGCCGCCGAGGGTCAGATCGCGCTGAGCTCGGCCGCGAGGCGCCGGAGTCCGAGCGGCCCGAGCGCGAGGGCCCGGGCGTGCCAGCCCTTCCGGTCGAACGCGCGGCCGTCGGCCGCTGCCACGGCCTGCGCCGCCTCGCGGCCGGCAAGCCAGGTCCGTTCCCCGAGCTTGTACGCCGTGGCCTGGCTCGGCCACGACAGGTATCGCAGGACCTCGCTCTCCGACTTGTCGCGCTCCATGCCGCCGGCCCGGACCATGAAGTCGATCGCGCCGTCGTACGTCCACGGCGCGCCGGCCTCGCCGGACCAGCCCGGGAAGAGGCCCGCCCCGGACGCCGGGATCGGACGACCGGTGTGGAGCCCGATGTCGGCCACGACGCGCGCGGCCCGGAAGGCGTGGGCGCAGAGGAACCCGAGGCGCGTGTCCGGGGTCCGGAACCAGCCGAGCTCGTCCATGAGCCGCTCCGAGTAGAGGGCCCAGCCCTCGCCGTGGGCCGAGACGAACCCGAGCTTCTGGGCCCTCGTCAGCGGCACGAGCCGGATCGTCGCACCCTGGAGGTGGTGGCCGGGGACCGCCTCGTGGTAGACGGTGCTCACCTCGTCCCACATCGGGAACCGCGTCCGGCCGACGGTCGGGAACCACGTCTGGCCGGGCCGGGTCAGGTCCTCGGACGGCGGCGTGTAGTAGGCCGCGGCGGCACTGCCCTCGGGCGGGATCCGGACGTCGCACCGCCGGATCGAGGGATGGATGTCGAACTCGACGCCGTCGAGGCCCTCGATCGCCTCGTCGGTCACCGACTGGAGCCAGTCCCGGTAGGCGTCGACACCATCGACGGAGCGGGCGGGGTCGGTGATGAGCAGCTCGCGGACGTCGAGGAACGATGCGCCGGGCAGGATCCGCTCGCACTCCTTCGCCTTCTCGGCCTCGAGCCGGGCGAGCTCGTGCCAGCCCCAGGCGTACGCCTCGTCGAGGTCGAGGTCCGTCCCGAGGAGGAACCGGGCCCAGGCCTGGTAGCGCTCGTCACCCGAGGCGTCGGTCTCGGTCGCGTGGGGCGCGTACTCGCCTCGCAGCCAGGCGGCGAGCCGGCCGTAGGCGTTC
>DASUMJ010000090.1:0-23760 GCA_036277775.1 Candidatus Limnocylindrales bacterium | reverse complement strand
GTCAGGAGCTCGACCGACTTCAGGTCGTGCATCCACTCGGGCTGGCGCTCGATGTCGGCGAGGACCGCCCAGACCCGCTCGATCGGGGCGTCGACGACGACCGAGGTCGTGATGGGCTCGGGCCCCGCCTCGCCGGCGCGGCCGCGGAGCCGGCGGTCGAGCAGCCAGGCGCCGAGGATCCCCAGGGGCGCGAGTCGGATGACGAGGCGGATGAGGCCGCCGATCACGCGCCGGCCCCGGCGCCCGCCGCGCTCCCCGCGTCGGTCGGGCCGGATCGCTCGAGCGAGACGCCGGCCGCCCGGAGCTCGTCGAGCGCCCGGTCGCCGTCGCCGGGCTGGAGGTCGACGGCCGCGATCCCATCGGAGAGAACGCTCGTCGCGTAGCCCAGCCGGACGGCGTCGAGTGCCGTGGCCTTGACGCAGTAGTCGGTCGCGAGGCCGCAGACGACGATCCGCTCGATGCCCCGGACGCGGAGCAGCGCGTCGAGCTCGGTCGGGACCTCGGCGCCGGAGACCGGATCGCGCATCGTGAAGCCCGAGTAGCCGTCCTCGCCGTTCGCGCCCTTGTGGACGCTCGGCCCGACGACCTCGAGGTCCGGGTGGAGTTCGGCGCCCCACGCCCCGCCGACGCAGTGGACCGGCCAGATGCCGCCGTCTTGGGCGAAGTGCGGCGTATGCGCCGGATGCCAGTCCTGTGTATACGCCACGAACGCGCCCGCCCGGATCGCGGACCATGCCTCGCGGTTCACGACCGGGATCGCGTCGGCCCCGCCCGCGACGCTCAGGGAGCCCTTCGGATCGGCGAAGTCGTTCTGCACGTCGACGACGACGAGCGCCGTCCGCGGGTCGTAGCGGGTCATGCCGGGACGCTAGCACAGGGCGACCGACGCCTTCCCGCAACCACCTCGCTCCCGTCCCGCAGCGGGGCGTCCCCCGGCCGCGTGGGCTACGCTTCAGGCGTGAACCTCAGTCCCGAGGACCGCGCGCTGCTCGCGCGCACCGAGGAAGTGAAGATCGAGACCCGCTCCGCGAGCGGCGAGGTCCACCGCACGATCATCTGGATCGTCGTGGACGGCGACGACGTCTTCGTTCGCTCCGTACGCGGTGCCGGCGCGCGCTGGTATCGCGAGGCCCTCGCCTCGCCCGACGTGTCGTTCGTGGTCGATCGCCGGACGACGATCCCGGCGACGGTCGTCCGCGCCGACGACCCGGCGTCGATCGAGCGCTGCAGCGCCGCGCTCGGCGCGAAGTACGCGGCGGACCCGGCGCTGGCACTCATGCTGAAGCCCGACACCCTGCCGACCACCCTCCGCGTCCTCGCGGGCGCCCCCGCCACGGAGCCCTGATGTACTTCGACGAGTTCAAGCAGCAGCTGCCCGACATCGACCAGTCGGAGACGAGCGAGTGGATCGAGTCGCTCGACGACGTCGTCGAGCAGGAGGGCGAGACCCGGGCCCGATTCCTCCTCTTCAAGCTCCTGAAGCGGGCGCGGCAGCTCCAGGTCGGCCTGCCGCCACTCACGAACACCCGCTACATCAACACGATCAGCCCCGAGCAGGAGCCGTTCTTCCCGGGCGACGAGACGCTCGAGCGGCGGATCCGGCGCCTCATCCGCTGGAACGCCGTCGCGATGGTCCTCCGGGCGAACACGTCGTTCTCGGGGATCGGCGGCCACCTCGCGACGTACGCCTCGGCGGCGACCCTCTACGAGGTCGGGTTCAACCACTTCTTCCGGGGCAAGGACGGCGACGGAGCGGGCGACCAGATCTTCTACCAGGGCCACGCCGCCCCGGGAATCTACGCCCGGGCGTTCCTCGAGGGCCGCATCTCCGCGGAGCAGCTCGACCACTTCCGGCGCGAGACGCCGCCCCAGAACGGCCTGTCGTCGTACCCGCACCCGCGGCTCATGCCGGACTTCTGGGAGTTCCCGACGGTCTCGATGGGCCTCGGCCCGATCTCCGCGATCTACCAGGCTCGGTTCAACCGGTACCTCCAGAACCGCGGCCTCCTCGACACCTCCGCGTCGCGCGTCTGGGCGTTCCTCGGCGACGGCGAGACGGACGAGCCGGAATCGCTCGGGGCGCTCCACGTGGCCGCGCGCGAGGGCCTCGACAACCTGACGTTCGTCGTGAACTGCAACCTCCAGCGCCTCGACGGGCCGGTCCGGGGCAACGGCAAGATCATCCAGGAGCTCGAGGCAGTCTTCCGGGGCTCCGGCTGGAACGTCATCAAGGTCGTCTGGGGCCGCGAGTGGGACGAGCTCCTCGCCCGCGACGTCGACGGCGTCCTCGTCGAGAAGATGAACACGACGATCGACGGCGAGTTCCAGAAGTTCTCGGTCGCGGGTGGCGCCTACATCCGGGAGCACTTCTTCGGGCCCGACCCGCGTCTCCGCCGGCTCGTCGAGCACCTCTCGGACGACGACCTGGCCAAGCTCCGCCGCGGCGGCCACGACTACCGCAAGGTCTACGCCGCCTACAAGGCTGCGACCGAGTTCCGGGGCGCCCCGACGGTGATCCTCGCGAAGACCGTCAAGGGCTGGACCCTGGGGCCCGGCGTCGAGGCCCGGAACATCACCCACCAGGCCAAGAAGCTGTCCGAGCAGGAGCTCCGGATCTTCCGCGACCGGCTCGAGCTGCCGATCCCCGACGCGAAGCTGAAGGAGGCGCCGTACTACCACCCCGGTCCCGACTCCGAGGAGGTCCAGTACCTCAACGAGCGCCGGAAGGCGCTCGGCGGGCCGCTCCCGAAGCGGGTCGTCCGGGCCGCCGCGCTGCCGGCACCGAAGGCGACGTTCGATGCCGAGTTCGCTGCGGGCTCGCCGACCGCGGTCTCGACGACGATGGCGTTCACGCGGATGCTGCGGAACCTCATCCGCGACCCCGATCTCGGGCCGCGGATCGTGCCGATCATCCCGGACGAGGCCCGAACGTTCGGGATGGACCCGCTCTTCAACGAGGTCGGCATCTACGCCTCGGGCGGCCAGCGGTACGAGCCGGTCGATTCCGAGCTCGTCCTGAAGTACCGCGAAGCGAAGGACGGCCAGGTCCTCGAGGAGGGGATCACCGAGGCCGGCTCGATGGCGAGCTTCACGGCCGCGGCGACGTCCTATGCGACGAACGGGCTGCCGGTCATCCCGTTCTACATCTTCTACTCGATGTTCGGCTTCCAGCGGACCGGCGACCAGATGTGGGCCGCCGCCGACGCCCGCGCCCGCGGCTTCCTCATGGGCGCCACGGCCGGCCGGACGACGCTGACCGGCGAAGGCCTCCAGCACGACGACGGCCACACCCACGTCCAGGCGTCGACGGTCCCGAACCTCCGCCAGTACGACCCGGCGTACGCATACGAGCTGGCCGCGATCATCCGCGACGGGATCGAGCGGATGTACGTCCGGGCCGAGGACGTCCTCTACTACATCACGATCTACAACGAGAACTACCCACAGGCCCCGAAGCCGGAGGGCGTCGACGAGGCGATCCTCCGCGGCATCTACAGGTTCGCGGCGGCGCCCGACGCGGGCAAGGGCGCGAAGCAGGCCCGGCTCATCGGGTCGGGCTCGATCCTCCAGCAGGTGCTCGAGGCCCAGAAGCTCCTCGCCGAGAAGCTCGGAGTCGCGGCCGAGGTCTACTCAGCGCCGTCGTTCCCGCTCCTGCGGCGTGACGCCCTCGAGGTCGACCGCTGGAACCGGCTCCATCCGGCATCGAAGGCCAGGGTCCCGTACGTGGCCGAGGTCCTCGGCGCGAAGGGCGGCCCGATCGTGGCGGCGACCGACTGGATGAAGGTGATCCCGCAGATGGTCGCGCCGTGGGTGCCCGCGACGTTCGTGGCGCTCGGCACGGACGGCTTCGGCCGGAGCGACACCCGCGAGTCGCTGCGGGCGTTCTTCGAGATCGATCCGGCCCACATCGCGGCCGCCACGATGAGCGCCCTGGCCCGCGACGGCGCGATCACCGGGAAGCAGGCCGCGGCCGCGATCAAGGACCTGGGCATCGACCCGGACAAGGTGGACCCTGCGGCAACGTAGTTGCCGGGCGGCAGCCTGACGACAGACGGCGTCAACCTGACGGGTTGACCGCGTCAACCTGACGGTCGACGGTCCGCCCAGTGGCCGCCGGTCAGGCGACCCTGCGCTGGGCCTGCAAGGGGCCTTGCGAATATCCGAGTGACGCACTAGGATTTGCCGTGGCGCCGGTCGACATCGGCGCTCGACGTCCCACCCACCACCTGGAGACCCACCCGTGGAGTTCGGCGCCCTGACCACCGGCTTCCTCACCGGCCTGCGCGAGGGCGTCGAGGCCGCCCTCATCGTTTCGATCGTCCTCGCCTACGTCGTCCGGACCGGCAACGGGCGCCACGTCCCGAAGATCTGGCTGGGCACGGGCGCCGCGGCCGCTGTGAGCCTGGCGCTCGGGCTGATCCTGTTCACGACGGTCGGTGGCTTCGAGGAGCCGTACGAGCAGGTCTTCGAGGGCGTCGCGATGCTCCTCGCCGCGGTCGTCGTCACGTGGATGCTCTTCTGGATGCGACGCCAGTCCGTGAACCTGAAGGGCGAGCTCCAGGCGGCCGTCGACCGGGTCCTCACCGAGGGCACGGCCTGGGGCCTCGCGGTCCTGGCCTTCACCGCGGTGATCCGCGAGGGGGTCGAGACGGCGCTCTTCCTCACGGGCCAGGCGACCTCGGCCGAGGCGGGCGCGTCGAGCGTCCTCGTCGGCGCGCTGCTCGGGATCGCGGCGGCCGTCGTCATCGGCTGGGGCTTCTACACCGGCAGCCGGCGGATCGATCTCCGGAGCTTCTTCCGCTGGACCGGAATCGCGCTGATCTTCATCGCGGCCGGCCTCCTGTCGCATGCCGTCCACGAGTTCATCGAGGTCGGCGAGTTCTACGGGATCGAGGTCGTCGGCAGCCAGACCGCGTTCGACATCAGCAGCGTCCTCTCGCACGAGGAGGGGATCGGCCAGTTCCTCCGGGCGCTCTTCGGCTACAGCGCCTCGCCCGAGGTCCTGACGCTCCTCGTCCACGTCGGGTACGTGGTCGCGGTGCTCGCGCTCTACCTCCGGCCCGTCCGCCCGGCACCGCCGGCCACGCGCCCGGACCCGATCGGGGCCTGACCGGCGGGCTCCGTCGCCCGCGTCCCTCGTCCCGCGTCCCCGACGCCCCGGCCGTCCCGCCGGGGCGTCGCGATTCCGGATCGGCGTCGAGCCCTCAGCGTGCGGTCGCCACCAGGCGCGAGATCGTGCCGTCGAGGTTCGCAGCGTAGAGCTCGCCCGCCTCGTCCTCGCCGAACCCGGCGAGCCCGAAGCCGCCGGTCCCGACCCGGACCGGCTCGATGGCGCCCTCGACGTCCGCGGGGATCGCCCAGAGCCGGCCCGTGCAGTAGTCGCCGAAGACGTAGCCGCCGGCCAGGAGCGGCTGGGCCGCACCGCGATAGACGGCCCCGCCGATGATCGTGCAGCCGTCCTCGTGGCCGTACTCCGTGACGGGATCGATCAGACCGGCGGTCGGACAGCCTGTCTCGGGCTCGAAGCAGTGGGCGCCCTCCCGGCGGTCCCAGCCGAAGTCGAGCCCGCCGACGCCGGCCGGGGCGACGTCGACCTCCTCGAACGCGTTCTGTCCGACGTCCCCGATCCACAGGTCGCCGGTCAGCCGGTCGAACGAGAAGCGCCACGGGTTGCGGAACCCGGTCAGCCAGATCTCCGGTCGGGCGCCGGCGACGTCGACGAAGGGGTTGTCGGTCGGAACGGCGTACGCCCGGCCCGGGGCCACGCCATCGATGTCGACCCGGAGGATCTTCCCGAGGAGGGTGTCCAGCCGCTCGCCGTGATCCTGCGGGTCGCCGCCGGAGCCGCCGTCGCCGAGGGCGACGTAGAGGTACCCGTCCGGCCCGAACGCCACGGCCCCGCCGGTGTGGTTCGCGTACGGCTGGTCGATCGCCAGGATCGTCGTCGCGGTGGCCGGGTCGAGGCGGTCGGGATTGCCGGGGTCCAGGGCGTAGGACGCGACGACCGTGTCACCGTCGCGGTTCGTGTAGTCGACGACGACCCGCGGGTCGTCCGGGAAGTCGGGATGGACGGCCAGGCCGAGGAGGCCCTGTTCGCCACCGCCCGAGACGAGGTCCGCGATGTCGAGCATCGGGTCCGGCTCGAGGACGCCGTCCCGGACGATCCGGACCTGGCCGAGCTTCGTCGCGACGAGGAGGCGCCCGCTCCCGTCGTGCGGCGCCGTGATCGCGAGCGGGCCGCCGGGCACCGTCGCGTAGGCCTCGAGCGAGATCGAGACCGCGGTCGGGTCGAACGGCGGCGCGGGAGTCGGGGACGGCGTCGGCACGGCGGTCGGCGGGGGAGAGATCCGGGGCGTCGGGCTCGGCGGGGGCGCCGTCGGGCTCGCACCGGGTGTCGGCGACGGCGTCACCGTGGCGGTGCAGGCGGTGGCCGCGAGGAGCGCGCCGAACAGTGCGGCGAGGAGTCGGTGCATGGCTCGAATCTACGAGCCAGGCGGGATTCCGGTTCCCGCCGCGTCCGGGGCGTCGCCTGCGGGCGTCTGCGGCGTGCGGCCGCGGCGTGCGGCCGCGGCGCGGCGCCGGCCGGTCCGAAGGTGATCGCGGTGCTAGCCTCGGCGTCGAGCAGAACCACCCTGAAGGGAGCCGCCATGGAGGCCTTCGAGCTCGCCGAGGTCCGCGCCGCGCGCGCCGGGTCCGGCCGCCTCTACCACGAGTTCATCCGGACCCACGACCTGTCCGTCGGCCTCTACGAGCTCCCCGCCGGCGGGACCGATCCGCAGGGACCGCACACCGAGGACGAGGTCTACCACGTGGTCGCCGGCCGGGCCACGATCAGCGTCGGCGGCGAGTCGGCGCCGGTGGGGCCCGGGTCCGTCGTCTTCGTGGCGGCCGACGTCCCGCACCGCTTCCACGACATCACCGAGGACCTCGTGGTCCTCGTCTTCTTCGGCCCGGCGGAGTACACCCACCGGATGGACCACGCCCAGCACCGTCCGCACGGAGCCGCACCCGCCTGAAGGCCCCTCTCGCCGGGCCGCCGGGCGCTCCCGCGCCACGCCGCGCCGGTCAGCCCAGGGCGGCCCGCAGCGCGTCCGCGAGCTCGGTCGCCCGCCCGGTCTCGTCGTGGCGGAAGAAGACATACGCGTCGAGCCCGTCGGCGAGGAACGGCCGGAGCCGGTCCGCCCACGCCGCGAGCTCCGCCGCCGCGTAGTCGTGCCGCCGGAGCCGCAGGTAGAGGCGCGGGCCGGTGACCCGGATCGTCGGCGCGTCCTCGTCCGGCAGGTCCGTGGCGCAGAGCGTCGCCCCGGCCTCGCGCAGGGCGGCGAACGTCTCGTCGACGTGCCACGTGGCGTGCTGGAACTCGACGGCGAGTGGGATCGAGGATGGCCACGCGGCGAGGAGGCGGGCAAGGGCGGCACCCGACTCCGGCCCCTTCCGGTGGACGTTGTGCGGGACCCGGAAGAGGACCGCCCCGAGCCGCTGGCCGAAGCCGTCGAGCCCTTCGGTCAGCCAGGCCACGCTCTCGGCCGCGGCCGGGCCCATCGCCCGCATCGACGAACCCCGCTGGGCCTTCACGACGAACCGGAACCCGGGCGGCGTCGCGGCGACCCAGCTCGCGATCTTCGCCGCGGTCGGTCGGGCGTAGAAGGTGTTGTTCAGCTCGACCGCCGGGAAGTGGCCGGCGTAGAAGGGCAGGAGCGCATCGCCCTTGCGGCCCGGCGGGTAGAAGCGCGGCGCCCAGTCCGGGTAGGCGAACCCCGACGTCCCGACGAGGAGCCGCCCGGGGATCAACGCTCGGTCGGGGACCCGGCCGGCTCGCAGTGGGGGAGCGCGCAGACCCGCTCCGAGACGGCGTCCATCGCCCGCTCGACGACCGGCAGGTCGGCCGCCTGGATCGCCGAGAAGAAGTAGTCGCGGATCCCGTCGAGGTGGGTCGGGGCGGCGGCCCGGAGCCGCGCCAGGCCGGTCGAGGTCAGCGACGCCTCGGCACCCCGCGCATCGCTCGAGCAGCTCGTCCGCTCCACGAGCCCGTCGTCGACGAGCCGGTCGACGAGACGGGTGACGCCCGATTTCGAGAGGAGGAGCGAGTCGGCGAGGCGGCCCATCCGGAGGCGGCGATCCGGGGCCTCGGCAAGGTGCAGGAGCGTCTCGTACTCCTGGAGCGAGAGGCCGTGGCGCGAGCGGAGGTCCTCGTCGAGCCGGCGCGCGACCCTGGCATGGGCGCGGAGGAACGCCCGCCACGGCTCCAGCTGGAGGTCGCGTCGGTGGGGGCGGGTCTCGGTGGCCTCGGTCGCCGGTGTCATCCGCGGCATCCTACCCCGCGCTGGTTGACCCGGCAACGAAGGGGCCCATCGGCAGGGGCAGGCGCCGCCTCCGCGGCGTAGGATCGCGGCCATGACGACGCTCGACATCGACGCCCTCCGCCGCCGCTTCCCGGCCCTCGCCGTCGCCCACGGCGATCGGCCGCTCGTCTTCTTCGACGGCCCCGGCGGGACCCAGGTCCCCGACGCCGTCATCGATGCCGTCGCCGACTACTACCGGACCTCGAACGCGAACCACGGCGGCCGGTTCGAGACGTCGCGCCGCTCCGACGCGATCGTCGAGGAGGCCCACGCGGCGATTGCCGACCTGCTCGGCGTGGATGCCGACGAGGTGATCCTCGGCGCGAACATGACGACCCTCACGTTCCACCTCAGCCGCTCGATCGCGGCGGGCCTGGAGCCCGGAGACGAGATCGTGGTCACCGGCCTGGACCATGCCGCGAACGTGGATCCGTGGCTGGCGGCCGCCGCGGACCGCGGGCTCGTCGTCCGGTGGTGGGAGCCCGACCTCCGGGATTGCACGCTCCACCTTGCGGACCTCGAGGCGCTCCTCGGCCCCAGGACGCGGCTCGTCGCGGTCGGCTGGGCGTCGAACGCGGTCGGGACGATCAACCCGGTCGCCGAGATCACGGCGACGGCCCACCGCGCCGGCGCGATCGTGTACGTCGACGCCGTTCACGCCGCGCCCCATCTGTCGCTCGATGCCCGGGCAGTCGACGCCGACTTCGTGGCCTGCTCCGTCTACAAGTTCTTCGGGCCCCATGCCGGCGCGGTCTACGGCCGGCGGTCGATCCTCTCCGGGCTCAGGGCCTACAAGGTCCGGCCGGCGGACCACCGGTTCGAGACCGGGACCGGGAACTTCGAGGGGCTGGCCGGCTCGCTCGCCGCGATCGGCTACCTCGAGGACGTCGGCCGGATGGCCGGGGCACCGGCCGGTTCGACGCGGCGCGACCGCCTCGTCACCGCGATGCGGGCGATCCGGGCCGTGGAGATGGACCTCTACCGCCGGCTCCACGACGGCCTCGCCGCGATCCCGGGCGTGACGCTCCACGGCATCACGGACCCGGCGGCCTTCGATCGTCGGACGCCGACCGCCGCGATCACCGTCGCCGGGCTCGACGCGGCCGAGGTCGCGGGCCGGCTCGGCCGGGAGGGCATCGCCGTCTGGGACGGCGACTTCTACGCGACGGGCCTCGTGGAGCGGCTCGGGCTCGTCCCGGCGGGTGGGCTGGTCCGGATCGGGCTGACCCACTACAACACGGCCGACGAGGTCGACCGCGTCGTCGAGGCGATCGCCCGGATCGCGGCGCCCGTCGCCGCGGCCCGCTGAGGGCGACAGGGCCGTGTCCGGTCCGACCGTCGCGGTCATCGGGGGCGGGATCGCCGGCCTCGCAACCGCGGCGTTCCTCGCCGAGGGCGGGGCTTCGGTCACGCTTTACGAGCGCGAGGCGATCGCGGCCGGCGCGTCCGGCCGGAACTCGGGCTCGATCCAGCAGTCGTTCGACCCGCCGCTCGTGTCGCTCTATCACGAGTCCGTGGAGCACTACCGGCGCCTCGGGGCGGTGGCACCCGGGGCCGGGTTCGTCCTCCCGCCGGAGCCGGCCGGGCTGCTCCTCGTCACCCATCACGCCGCGGTCGCGGAGCGGCTCGCCGTCCACCTGCGGTCGACGCACCCCGACCTCGAGCCCGAGGTGCTGACCGGCGCCGATCTCGCCGCGCTGGAGCCCTCGATCGCGCCGGGCGTCCACGCGGTCCGCGTGCCGATCGGCTTCCCGATCGTGCCCGCCGCGCCGACCTACGCCTGGGCGACCCGGGCCGAGGCACTCGGGGTCACGATCCGGCTCGGGCGGGCCGCCCGACCCATGGTCGCCGGCGATCGGGTCACCGGGGTGGACGTGGACGGCCGGCACGAGGCGGCTGAAGCGGTCGTCGTGGCCGCCGGACCGTGGACCTCCGAGACCGTCGATCCGAGCGGTCGCTGGCGCCCGATCCGGCCCCTCTGGGGCGTCGTCGTCGAGACGCTGATGCGGAACCCGCCGCGGCACATTCTCGAGGAGGCGTCGATGGACGTGGCCCTCGGCACCGGCGAGGTCGCCGTCGCGGCCGGCGAGGCCCGGGCCGATCCGGCCGAGGCCCCGGAGACGAGCCTCATCACCGCCGGCGGCGCGACGGCCGTCGGATCGACGTTCCTCGAGGCCGAGCCCGACCCGCTCGCCTGGACCGAGCGGATCCTCGAGCGGGCCGCCACGTTCGTGCCCGACGTCGCGGACGCGCCGATCCGCGAGACGCGGGCGTGCGCCCGGCCGCTCGCCCGCGACGGCCGGCCGCTCACCGGGGCCGTGCCGTGGGTCGCCGGCCTCTACGTCTGCTCGGGGCACGGGCCGTGGGGGATCAGCATCGGGCCGGCGTCGGCGCGCCAGGTCGCCGACCTCGTCCTCGGCCGATCGCCGGCGATCGACCCGGCGTTCGACCCGGCCCGGTTCGGCGGCGCCTGAGCGGCGGAGGGCCCGAGCGCCGCCCGAGCGGCGGCCGCCGGGTCGTCAGCGGATCGTGTACGTCGTCGCGGGGGTCGTCGCGCCGACCTCCGGCGCGGCCACGTGCTGGATCACGGCCGGCTCCCAGGTGAAGGTGCCGGGCGTCACGACCCGCGCGGCGTAGCGGAGCTCGGCCGTCCGTCCGTCGGACGGGTCGACGCACCACCGCACGAGCTGGCCGGTAACCTCGATCGGGGCGTAGACCGGGCGCGGATGGTCGAGGTCGTCGGTCCAGCCGGGCTCGCCGGCCACGGGCGCCAGGCCCGACGGGGTCCGGTCCGTGACCTCCCAGCAGCCCGTCAGGGCCGTCGCGTCGAAGCTGACGCGCAGGCTGACCCGGACGAGCCCGGTGCTGGGCGCGTCCGCCGCCGGCGTCACCGTCCGGGTGATCGTGACGAGGCCACCGGCCGGCAGGTCACCGGGGCCGGGCATCCCCGTCCACGACGCGATGACCGCGATCTCGCCGTCGAGCGACTCCAGGCGGAAGCCGGATCGCTGTCGCTCGGTGAGCGGGATCGACCACGCTTCACCGGGCAGGAGCGATTCGACGTGGCGGTCGCCGTCGACCGTCCAGGCGAACCGGGCGGCGGCCCGCGGCAGCCGGTCGAGGCTCCATCGAACGACGCCGACCTCGGACAGGACGAAGATCGCCTCCGTCGTCGCCATCTCGCGGACGTACCGGGACATCGGGGTCGCGAGCGGATCGCCGATCGCCGTCGCGACGAGGGCGAGCAGGGCGGTGGCCTCGATCGACGCGACCATCGGCCCGGGAACGCCGAGGCGGACGTACGGCCCGAGCTCCTGTCCGAGCTCCTCGAGCAGCGAGCGCTCGATCGCGCGGGCCCCGTCCTCGTCCCCCGACGCGACGAGCCCGAGCGCGACCCACAGGGCCTCGCGGACGCTGACCTCGGCGATCGGGACGGCCCGCAGCTCGTCGAGGACGTCCCGACCCAGGCCGGCGAGGCCGGCAAGCGCGATGATCCTGCGCTCCCGGGTCACGACGTCGTCCTGCATCCACTCGCGGAAGGCGAGCTCGAGTGCGTCGGGGTCGAAGCGGTCCGGGGCGACGACCGCGGCGAGCGCGGTGAGCGGGAGGTCCGGCGACGAGTAGGGCAGGAGCGCGATGCCGCCCCGCTCGTACCGGTCGACGTCGAGCTCCACGACCGGGAGCGACGCGTCATCGAAGCCGAACTCGTCACGGAGGATTTCGGCGGCGATGTCGGCGGCGAGGAGCCGGTCGAACCGCGCCCCGCCGCCGTTGGCGAGGTCCTGGAGGAGCGGGACGAGGCTGCCGCGGCCCGCGTCGGTGACGACGTACGTGGTCAGCCCCGGCCCGCCGAGGCCGGCCGCCGAGTCGGCCGTGCCGACCTCGGTCGTCGCGACCTGGAGGCGGCTGGATCGGGCGACGACCGTGCGGACGAGGGTGTCGGTCCGATCCGGGTCGCCGACGACGCTCGCCTGGATCGTGACGGCGTGGCTGCCGAGGCCGAGCTCGGGCAGCGGGACGAGCACCGACGCGAACGCCGCCGCCTCGACGGTCGTCGCGGCCATGAGGAGCGAGGGGGCGCTGACGGTGAACCGGACGCGGTCGCCGGATGCCAGGTCGTCGCCGAAGCTCCGAAGCCGGACCATCGGCCGCTCACCGGCGAGGTAGTCGGACGCGAGCGTTGCGTCGACGAAGAACGGCAGGCCCACCGGCAGGAGGATCGAGGCGTCACCGGCCCGGACGTCGGCGGCGACCGCAGTCGCGCTCACCCGCCAGCTCGTCAGGTCGTCGGGCAGGTCGAAGCTGACGCTCGCCCGGCCGTCGGCGTCGGTGGAGACGACGCGGAACAGGATCGAGTCGCGGAAGTCGTCGCGCCCGCCGCCGGTGTCGCCGCAGCCGTCGCCGGCGCGCGGCAGCGGAACCGGGTGGGAGAGGTACGACTGGAGCAGCCCGTCCGGGGTCGGGGCGAGGAGCGCCTCGAGCGTCTCGGTCTCGAACGCGTTGCCGGTCGCGAAGAGCTTCTCGTCGACGCCGCGGACGACGACATCGGCAGCGACCGGATCGCCGTTCGCGCCGGTCGTCCGGATCGTCACGGTCGCCCGTTCGCCGGGCGCGTACCGATCGCGATCGGCCGCCAGCCCGACGTCGAGCGTCCGGTCGGTCGGGCGCGTCCGGATGAGGATCTCGTTCGATGCCACGTAGACGCCGCCCTCGAACCGGATCGCCATGACGTGGAGGCTGGGAAGGTCCGACTCGGCAAAGGTCCGGAGGAGCGTCGCTTCGTCCTGGAGCCGGATCTCGCGGATGCCGCGGGAGGCAATGACGAAGAGGTACCGGCCGCCGCTCGAGATCGCGCCGCTGCCGTCGTACATCGTGAGGCGCATCGGGTCGCCGGTCGCGTAGGTTCGCATGGTCCAGCCGCACGACTCCGGCTCCTCGAGGTACGGCCGGACGAGGTCGGTCGGCGGCTGGACGAGTGCCGCGGTCGCCGAGGTGAAGGCCGACGCGGCCCGGCCGCTCGCGTCGCGCGACGTCAGGCGGACGTCATACGCGTGGGCGGCGTCGGGGACCGGCACGGACAGCGCGATCACGCCGCCGGGGCCGGACGTCGTCGTGTACGTGCCGACGGCCTTCTCGGTGGTCGTGGTCTCGAAGATCGGCACGGCTCGCTTCTCGATGTAGTCGTACTGCGTGCCGATCTGCTTCGTCACCGGGATCATCTCGACGACCCGGACCGTGACGGTCGCACCGGCGACCGGATCACCGGACGGATCCTCGGGCCAGGCGCCGGCGGCGAGCTCAGCCTCGACCCGGGCGAGGTCGACACGGTGGACCGAGCCGTCGACGACGACCCGTCCGTCCCGGACCTGGGCGGTGGCCTTCAGCCAGACGGATGCGGGGATGACGAGGACGTCGGCGAACCCGCTGATCTCGCCCTCCTCGGGCGAGGCCGGGGTGACGACGACCGACGCCGAGCTGACGCCGTCCCACTCCCCGCGGGCAGGGAGCGCGATCGTCGCGCGACCGTCGAGCCCGGCCGTCACCACCCGGGTCTGCCCGAACGCCGTGACCCGCAGCTCGAGCCCGGCCGCGGACGTGCCGTCGAAGAAGACGGCCCGCGCGGTGATCGTGACGGGGTCGCCTGCGATGGCGGCGCGGCGGTCGGTCTCGACCTCGATCTCGTAGGCGGGCTTCCGCAGCTCGGCCACGCCGATCCACTCGGCGTCGGCGACGGTCCCGGCGACGCGGAGCTCCACGACGTACGCCCCGAGCGGCAGGTCCTCGATCGGCAGGTCGACGCCCCACGTGCCGCGATCGGACGCGTCGACTGGGACCCGGGTAAGCCACGGGCCGTCGGACGCGGAGGAGCCTGCGGCTCGGAGGGTCGCCTCGAGGTCGGCCGGCACGGAGCGGTCGTCCCGCGATCGGATGACGCCCCAGGCGTGGATGACGTCCGTCGAGCGGTAGGTCGTCCGGTCCGTCGACGTCAGCAGCCACCACTGGTTCCATGGCTCGTCCGCCCGGCCCCAACCATTCCGCTGCTCGTCGTAGCCGTCCGAGTTCGCGTGGATGCCGAGCGGCGCGAGGAGCCGGCGACCGTCCGGCGCGACGACCGTCAGCAGCTCGGGCGGTCGCGTGCCGTCCTGTCCGTCGGCTGGTCCCCTGCGCAGCGCCGCCGGTGAGGGCACGTCCAGGAGGCCGTCCGTGCCGGTGACGCCGACGCGCGTCCCGTTCGGGCCGAGGAGCTCGGCGCCGACGACCGGCCGCCCCGTCGCCCGGTCGTTGACCCAGGCGATCGTCCGCGTCTCGGAGGTCAGGACGTAGGCAGCGAGGTCGGTGACCTGGAGGATCGCCTGGCGATCGCGGCCCTCCCGCGGCACCGCCACCACGTACCAGCCGGCGGGAAGCGGCGCGGGAAGCTCCACGACGACATAGCCGGACGGCGTGGGCTCGGTGATGTCCGCCTCGAAAGCGGCGACGCGCGGCAGCCCCTCGGTCGGGATCAGCCCGAGCGACGACCAGCCGTTCCATGAAGGTGCGGCCGACAGCGTCGCCGCGGCCGACCGAGCCGCCTCGAACGACGGCAGCCGGTGAACCTCGAACGGCAGGCTCGTGATCGCGCCGGGGGCCGTGTCGTCGTACCACGGGCTCACCGCGATGATCGGCCGCTCGCCCGGCGACGCCTCGATGATCGGCCGTCCGAGCCCGACGTCCCACGTCTCGGAGCCGCTCGGGGCGGCGGTCTCGAAGGCGAACGTCACGGGCTGCTCGAGCACCTGCTCGGAGCCCGTCATCCCGACGCCGGCCGCGATCGTCACGGTGTAGATCGACGCGGGCGCGAGCGCCGCGGTCGGGACGAAGACGGCGGTCCGCCCGTGCAGCTCGAGTCGCCCGGCCACGGTCGGATCGATCGTGAACCGGTCGCCGATGCCGGTGATGCCGTCCTGGTCGAACTCGACCTCGATGCCGGTGTTGATCGGGACGCCGGTCGCCTCGTTCTGGGGGAGCGTCCCAACCACGTGGAGCGGCCGCTCCGTGCGGTAGGCCCACGATCCGGCCAGGGCGCCGGTCGGGTCGGCGAGGCGGAAGCGGTAGAGCGTTCCCGGCGCCATCGGGACCGCCGGGACGAGGCGGACCTCGGCCGGGGTCGTGCCGGGCTCGACGGTGAGCTCGATCGCGGGATCGGTCGTCACGCCGCCGGCGAGCTCGGCGGCCGGGGTCGTCGTCCGGCTCCGGAGCGTGAACGCGGACCCGAGCGCCACGCCCGAGGCATCTTCGTCAACGGGTCGCAGCTCCGCCACGGGCTCCCAGGCGGGCAGCGTGAGGTCGCCCCACGCCTCGTCGGGCGGCATCGTGGTTCCCGGGGTTGCGGCCGGGGTCCCGGTGGGCCGTGGCGAGGCGCCGGGATCGGTGTCGGTGAGCGGCCGCCCGTTCGGGAGGACCGTCACGACGAGCGTCGCGACGACGATCGCGGTCAGGAGCTCGACGCCGGTCCGGGACGCGAGCCACGGCCGCCAGCCGCTGCGAAGCCGGCGAGACCCCGCCGCCAGCCGACCGACCAGTCCACCCTGCGGGCCCATCGCCACGCCTCCGCCGACTCCCCGCGGATCCGGCCGCGGACCACGAATGGGACGCGGTCCCCCGGGGAGTGTGACGCCGTGTGACGCGGCCCCCCGGGCACGTATCCTGCGCGGCATGACGACGACCGCCGGTCTCCGCACCTTCGGCGCCCAGTCCATGACCGCCCCGCTCCGCGACGTCCTCGTGAAGCGGCCGGGCCCGGCGTTCGGGGCCGCCTTCGACGATCCCGCCCACGGGTTCCTCCACCCGGTCGACCTCGACGTGGCGCAGCAGGAGCACGACGCCTTCACCGACCTCCTGGCCCGGCTCGGTGCCCGGGTCCACGTCCTGGAGGCCGAGGGCTCGTCGCCGGACCTCGTCTACACGTATGACCCGCTGCTCGTGTCCGATCGCGGCGCCATTCCGCTCCGGCCCGGCAAGCACAACCGCGTCCGGGAGTGCGACGAGATCGAGGCCTGGACGGCGGCCGCCGGCATCCCGACGATCGGCCGGATCGAGGCGCCCGGCACGATCGAGGGCGGCGACACGTTCTGGCTCCGGCCGGACCTCTTCTGCATCGGACGGACCCTCCGGACGAACTCGGAAGGCGTTCGCCAGCTGGCCGCCATCGTCGGCGGCGACGTCCGGGTGTTCGACGTCCCGTACTGGCGCGGACCGGCCGAGCTGATCCATCTCCTGTCGGTCATCTCGCCGCTCGCCGATGACCTCGCGGTGGTCTTCGAGCCGCTCCTGCCCGTGGGGCTGTGGGAGCTGCTCCGGGATCTCGGCGTCCGGACGATCGCGGTGCCCGAGGCGGAGTTCCCGACGCTCGGCTGCAACGTCCTGGCGGTCCGGCCCGGGGTCGTCATCGCGGCCGAGGGCAACCCGCGGACGGCGGCGGCGATGGCCGCGGCCGGCTGCGAGGTGCACACGTACCCGGCGTCGGAGATCGGGGTCAACGGTTCCGGCGGCCCGACCTGCATGACCCGGCCGATCCTCCGTGGCTGATCCGGTGGACGCGACCGCCGCCCGCGCCGCCGCCGCCGCCGCGGCCGTCGAGCCCGGCCCTGCGCTCGCCGACCTCGCCCGCCTCGTCCGGACGCCGAGCGTCACGGGCAGCGAGCGGGCGGTCCAGGATGTCGTCGCCGCGATCCTGGACGGGATCGGCTGCCGGGTGGAGCGGATCGAGACCGACCCGGCGATCTTCGCGGCGACCGATCCGGACTGGCCCGGCGAGGAGATGCCGCGGACGGATCTCCCGGTCGTCGTCGGGCGGCTCGGCCCCCCCGGCGGGCGCCGGATCCTGCTCGTCGGCCACACCGACGTCGTCCCGATCGGCGACCCGGACAGCTGGACCGTGGACCCGTGGGGCGCGGCGATCCGCGACGGCCGCCTCTACGGCCGCGGCGCGGTCGACATGAAGGGCGGCTGTGCCTCGATCCTCGCGGCCGTGCGTGCGCTCGTCGCATCGGGCGCGGTGGACGCCTTCGACGGCGAGCTCGTCGTCGCGTTCGTGCCGTCGGAGGAGGACGGCGGCCAGGGCATGCTCGCCGCGATCCGGGCCGGCGTCACCGGCGACATGGCGGTCATCACGGAGCCGACCGACCTGGAGATCGTCGTCGCCCACGCCGGCGCGTTGACGTTCCGTCTGACCGTGCCCGGCCGCGCCGCGCATGCGTCGATGCGGCGGGAGGGCATCTCCGCGCTCGACGGCCTGATGGTCCTCGTCCGCGCCCTCGAGCAGGACGAGGCCGACCGGAACGCGGCGGAGACCGACCCGCTGATGACCGCGCTCGGGCTGCCGTACCCGACGATCGTGGGCATGGTCCGCGGCGGCGACTGGGCCTCGACGGTCATGGACCGCGTCGTCGCGGACGGCCGCTACGGCGTCGCGCTCGGGGAGACGTGGCGCGATGCCGAGGCTCGGCTCCGGCGCGTGATCTCGGACGCGGCAGCCGCCGATCCGTTCCTTCACGACCACCCCCCGACGGTCGAGCTGACCGGCGGGAAGTTCTCGTCGTCACGGGTGGCCGACGACGATCCGCTGCCGGTCTCGCTCGCCGACGCGGCCGAATCGGTCCTCGGCCGCCGGCCGGCGTTCCTCGGCGAGCCGTATGGGGCGGACATGCGGCTGCTCGTCAACGAGGGTCGGACGCCGACCGTCATCTTCGGGCCGGGCCACGTCGCGGTCGCGCATGCCGCCGACGAGTACGTGCCGGTCGACGACGTCGTCGCGTGCGCGCGGGTCCTCGCCGCCTGGGTGGTCCGCGCGCTCGAGTAGTCGCGGACGGCGTCGGGCGCCGCAGCCGCGTCAGGCCCCGGGCGCGAGCGGCTCGATCGGCTTCGCCGCCCGGGCGAGCGAGGCACCGTGGGCTCGAAGCGTGACGATCGGGATGACGACGAGCCCGACGCCGAGGATCCCGAGGGCCGTGTAGCCGGCGACGGCCATGAGCAGCCCGGAGCCCAGGCTCGCCGCGGCGGACGTGCTCCAGATGAGGGCGTCGGCGATCCCCTGGACCCGCGTCCGCTCGTGGAGCTCGAGGTGCTCGGAGAGGAGCGCGCTGCCCGCGACGAAGCCAAGGTTCCAGCCGAACCCGAGCAGGAAGAGCGCGACGAGCAGGAGGTTGCCGCCGGTCGGTGGGGCGGCGGCGGCCATGGCCGACGAGAGGGCCAGGATCGACGTCCCGACGACGATCGTCCGGACCGCCCCGATCCGCTCCGCGAGCCGGCCCGAGAGCGGCGACAGCGCGAACATCCCGAGGGTGTGGGCCGAGAGCACGGCTCCGACGGCCCCGAGGCCGTGGCCGTGCTGCGTCATGTGGAGCGGCGTCATCGTCATGATCAGGACCATCACGAACTGGCCGACGATGAGGGCCACGATCGAGGCGAGCACGCCGGGCCGGAGGAGGGTCACCCGGAGCGCGACCGCCCCGCCGAGCGGCGCCGCCTCGCGGGCCCGCGGTGCCGACTCGTGGGCGATCTCGTACGGGTCCGGGCGGAGCAGGACGTACGACAGGATCGCGGCGATCGCGACGAACACGACGGGGACGAGGTACGGACCGGCGAGCGGCGCGATCCCGATCCCCTCGGCGAGGTCGCTCGAGATCGGCACGAGCCATGGGCCGGCCACCGAGCCGATCGTGGCGCCCCAGACGACCGTGCCGATCGCCGACGCGCGACGCGCCGCCGGGACGAGGTCGGCGGCGGTGTACCGCGACAGCTGGTTCGAGGTGTTCCCGAAGCCGATGAGGAACGTCCCCGCGAGGAGCAGCGGGAAGGAGCCGGCAAGGACCGAGACGGTCGCGACGAGCGCCCCGACGACGCCGATCCCATAGCCGGCGGCGAGCCCGAGCCGCCGTCCGCGCCGGGCCATGAGCGCCGAGAGGACGATCGAGCCGACGGCCGCGCCGCCGACCACCGTCGCCCCTGGTGCGCCGGCGAGCGTGGCCGACCCGAGCATGTCCTTCGCCACGATCGTGGCGACGGTCACGGCCGCAATGTGGCCGGTGCTGCCGAGCGCGACGCCGGCGACGAGGGTCCAGTGCGCCCGGCGGCGCGCGGCGGCCAGCGCCGCCGGAGCGAGGGTGGACATCGGGGGAACGATACCGGCGCGCGGCCTCAGAGGCCGAGGCTGAGCGGCTCGTAGGCGTCCATCCGGGCCGTCGCGGCCAGCCGGACGTCGGCATCGACCGGCGCGGCGATCTCGACGAAGCGGCAGAGCACGTTCAGGAGCCGCATCTGCTCGGGCGTTCGACAGGCGACGCGGAGGAGCGCCGGGTTCGCGACGAGGACGGCCAGCCCACGAGCCCGCGAGATCGCGACATTGAACCGGTTGGCCGAGTACAGGAACTCGACGTCGCGCGGCGCGTCGTCCGGCGTCGACGTCGTCATCGAGTAGATCGCCACGGGCGCCTCGCGACCCTGGAACTTGTCGACGGTGCCGACGTTGGGACGGCCGCCGAGCCGCGCCTCGCCCCGGCGGCCGATCTCCGCCACCTGGGCGTTGTACGGCGCGACCACGAGGATGTCGTCGATCGCCAGCCGCCGCTCGTGGCCGTGACGGTCGACCCACGATCGCCCGACGAGGGCCTCGATGGCCTCGACGACCCAGGCGGCCTCCTCGCGCGACCGGTTCCCGGCGCCGTGGTGGTCGATCCGGACGTGGCGGACGCCGGTCCCGCCGACCGGCCCGCCCGCCCCGAGGGCCTGCCGGGCATTGGCCGGGTGGGTGGTCAGCCGGCCGTCGTAGAAGGCGGGCGACACGAAGTCGTTGATGTCGGGATGGAGGCGGTAGGTCGTCCCGAGGAGCAGGCCCCGATCCGGGGCGATCGTCCGGGCGTCGCCGACGAGGTGCTCGAGCGCCGACGCCTCGGCGCCTTCGGGGTGCGTGCCGTTGGAGACCTGGGGCAGCTGGTTGGGATCGCCGAGCAGCACGAGCGAGGCGCCCGCCCCCGCGACCGCCAGCGCGTTCGCGAGAGAGAACTGGCCGGCCTCGTCGACGAAGAGGACGTCGACCGCGCCCGCCAGCTCTTCGCGGGCCCAGAGCCAGGCGGTCCCGCCGACGACGTCGAACGTCCCGCCGCGAAGGCCGTCGGCGACCGCCTCGTTGGTCGTGACCCGGGCGATGCCCTCGCCGAGGGTCGCGAGGTCGTCGATGCCGGCCTTCTGGGCGACCCTGAGCTGCGCGCCCTCCTCGCGCGCTGCCTCGACGAGCTTCTCGAGGGCGTTGCCGATGACCCGATGCGACTGGGCGGTGAGTCCGACCTTCCGGCCCGCGGCGACGAGGTCGAGGATCATCCGGGCGGCGGTGTGGGTTTTGCCCGTCCCGGGCGGACCCTGGATGGGCAGGACCGTCTCGTCGAGTTCGACGGCGATCCGGCGAGCCGTGGCCAGCGCATCGGCCCCCTCGCCGAGGAGCGGCGCCCCGGGCTCGACGCCCCGGATCCGCGGCCGGGCGCGGAGCAGGAGGTCGCGTGCCGCGCGATGCGGCCCGGGTCCCTCGATCCCCCGATCGATCACGTGATCGGCGAGCCGGCCGAGTGCTCGCCACTGGGCATCGGTCCGAACGGGACCCGTGGGGATCAGCGCCCGCGGGTGCGGCGCCGTCCATCCGACCTTGACATCGACGGTCCCGGCGATCGGGTCGAGGTCGATCACCTCCGCGCCGAAGGGATCCTCGTCCGCGTCGGGGCCGAGGGCCTGGGCGGCCCTGCCGACGTCGATCTTCGTGTCCTGGTCGGGGTCGAAGCGGTAGCGCCGGAGCACCGAGTGCTTGATCGGACCGAGCTCCTCGAGGAACGTGAGGCCGCCGAGGGCGGCCGCGTCGGCCACGAGCTCGTCGACGTCGGCGCGGCGCAGCCGGAACTGGTCCCACCACTGGGGCTTCGCCTCCCGGCGGTTCCAGTCCAGGAGCGCGGCGAGGAGCCAGCGGGCCTGCTCCGCCTCGGTCCGCTCCTCGCGGGCGGCGGGCAGGCCCTCGCGCAGGCGGTCCTCGCGGTCTCGCGTCAGCGCCTGGGCCTCGGCGAGGTCCTTCGGCGGCTCACCGTCCTTCGGGCCGGGCCGCGGCACGGCCCCATCCGGGTACCAGTCGGGATGCTCCGCGAGCGCCTGGATGCGCCGCTCCTCGAGCCAGTCACGCAACGCCAGGTTCGAGATGCAGTCGTCCCGGTTGTAGGCGGCGATGGCGTCGAGGATCTCGGGCCGGCCCTCCTCGATCCAGCGCTCGTACTCCACGATGGAGAAGCCGGCGCTGGTGATGCCGCCCTCGCGCTCCGGCAGGTAGAAGACCTCGAGGCGCTTGATCGAGTAGCTCTCGACGCTCGCCAGGATCGCCTGACGGACGACGTGGTCATAGAGGTTCACGAGGACGCCGGCTCGCAGGAGCACGTCGATCTCGTCCTCGCGGGTGGCGTGCCGCTGCATGAGTCGCTTGAGGGCGCCCGACTCGTAGCCTCCGTAGTGGTAGACGTGCATTCCCGGGTCGCGGGCGCGGCGCTCCATGACGAGGTCGATGAACGCCTCGAGGGCGGCCTTCTCCGCCGCCCGGTCGTGGGCCCACGTGGCGTGGTAGACGGGCTCACCGCCCGGTCCGGCCTCGGTCCAGCCGAAGAGGTATTCGAGGCCGCCGTCCATCGCGAGCGGATCCGCCTCGAGGTCGAAGAAGACGTCCAGCGGCGACGGCTCGGGCAGTGCCGCCAGGCCCACGCCGGGGTTGGTTGGGTCCGGGGCCAGGAGCTCGAAGCGATGGACCCCCGTCCGACGCTGCTCGAGCTGGAGCGCGGCCTGGCGTCGCAGCCGGTCCAGGATCCGGGGCGTCATCTTCGGGACCGCCGCGTCCGCCTCGAGCGTGGCCAGCGCGGCCAGGGTGGGAACGCCGCCGTCGACGAGCTTGCGCCGCTGGACCTTCGCCGCCCCGGCCACGATCGAGAGGTGATCGTCGGCGCGCCGCCGGTCCATGCACATCGTCCACCACGGACAGATGTCGCAGTGGTTCACCGGCTCCGGGTAGGTTGCCGGCGCGGCGAGCGCGCCCGGCCCGAAGACCCGCGCCTCGAAGCGCGACCGGGCCGAGCGGTAGTAGGCGGCGTAGTCGTCGTACCGATAGGCATGGGACGTGGCGTCGCCGGTGACGACCGTGAGCGTCTCGGGCGGGCGGCCCTGGAGCTCGTTGAGACGGTTGGCGTAGACGCACATCTGCAGGAGGGCCGCGGCCTTGACGTGGCTCGCGAGCTTCGTGTCCGCGACGTCGTAGCTCCACGACCCGAGAGTCGACGGCCGGTCGTCGCGACGGACGAGGAAGTCCGGGTGGCCGCGCCAGCGGCCGTCGAAGAACGTCGCCTGGAAGATGACGTCCGTGCCGGCTCGCATCGCCGCGACCGTCTCCGCCTCCGCGTCGCGGAGCTCGGCGGGCGTCTTCGGGTCGCGCCGGGTCATCTCGACGACGGTCCGCCCCGCCGCCGTCAGTCGCGCGATCTCCGCCTGCTCGTGCTGGTAGCCGCGCTTCCGGAGCAGGTCCAGCTGCGGGTCCGAGTGGAACGGACGCTTGATCTCACCGCGGGCGCGGGCGAGCTCGAGGCTGACCAGGTGGTCGCACTCGAGGAAGCCGACGAGATCCGTGGCCGAGACGACGAGCGTGCCGTCTTCATGTCGCTGCACTGGTGCCCACTCTAGCCCGGGGTCGTGCCACGTTGCCTGGCACGGCCTCGCCGTCGGGCCGAGGCCGTGGACATGCCCGATACGATGGCGCCGTCATGACCGACAGGCGCCCCGATCTCTCGAATCCCTTCGCCCCCGCCCGTGAAAGCCTCATCGATCGGCAGATTCGGGAGCCCAGGCGGCCGGCGCCTTCGACAACCTCCCGCACCATGGCGAGCGGCTGCCGCTCGTCGACGACTCAGCCGCGGGGGAGTGGGCCCTCGCGTTCCGGATGCTGAAGAGCGCGAACTTCGCGCCGCCGTGGATCGAGACGGACAAGGAGATCCGCGCGCTCATTGCGCGACGCGATGCGGTCCTCGAGCGGGCGAGGCGGTCGAGCGTCATCGGGCAGCGCCGGGACCGCGACGAGCTGACCCTCATCGTGCACGCGGCGAACGACGCGATCGCCCGACTCAACCACGAGGCGCCGACGGATCGCCAGCACCGCCGGCGGCTGGACCTCGAGGCGGAGCTCGCGGCGCTGGCCCGCGCCCACGCCGGGGAGGGGTAGCGGGCGCAGCCGGCGCCACCCGAGCGGCCCCCGGCGCCCGGCGGCCGCGTGTTTGCCAGGCACGAGATCGTGGCTCCGGGCCCGAGCGCAGGCTCGGGGAGGCACGCCACGCACGACGCAGTGTCTGGCAGGCACGGATCCGGGCGGCGAGGC
>DASUMJ010000089.1:0-12064 GCA_036277775.1 Candidatus Limnocylindrales bacterium | reverse complement strand
GCCGCCCGGGTCATAGCCCAGCTCCGCGCGGTTGGCGTCGTCGGCGAGGTTCGCCGGCTCCTCGGGCAGGTCGTCGCGGTCCGGCATCAGCGGCCTCCGCTCAGCTCTTCGGTGCCCAGGAGGCGGGCGTAGATGAAGATCGCGACCAGGATCGCGATCATCAGGATGAACGCGAGGGCCGACGCGGTCGGGTAGTCGTTCTGCTCCAGGAACCGGCTCTGGATGACGTTGCCGATCATCTGCGTCCGGGGATTCCCGAGCAGCTCGGCGTTCACGTAGTCGCCGATGGCCGGGATGAAGGTCAGGATCGAGCCGGCGAAGACGCCCGGCAGGCTGAGCGGAAAGATGACCCGGACGAAGGCCTCGGAGATGAGCAGGCCGCCGACGGCCGCGCCGAAGAGCCCCACGACGACGGCCCCAACGACGAGCACCGCCGTGCCGTCGCCGCCGATCGAGGCGTAGCCCAGCCCGAGGAGCACCGCAGCGCCGAGCAGCGCGCCGAACACCCCACCGACGATCGCCCCGGTCCGGCGCCACGGACCGGCGTAGAGGTCCCGTGCCGCCTCCACGAGCCGGAAGTCGACCTTCTCGAGCGAGGTGTAGAGCGGCAGGACCATGAACGGCAGGAACTGGTAGACGAGCCCCGATACGACCGCGAGGGGGGTCCGGAGGATCGTGAAGTTGTCCGGGAAGAGCCCGAGCGCGTCACGCCCGAGCCAGAGCACGGGGCCGCTCTCGCCCAGGATGATCCGCCACGAGATCGTCCGGATGAGGAAGCTCGTGAAGAACGGCGCGATGACGAGGAACAGCAGGATGTTCTTGTAGCGGCCGCCCCGGAAGGCGATCCCGTAGGCGAGCGGGAACCCGATGACGAACGTGAGGATCGTGGCGAGGCCGCCGTAGACGATCGAGTTCCGGAACTGCGTGGGGAACGCCGTCAGGGCCTCGCCGTAGTTGCCGACGTTCCCCGTGAACCGGTAGCCGGTGCCGAGCGTGCCGCTCGACAGCGACATGATCACCATCTGGACGTTCGGGATGACGAAGAAGACGATCAGCCACAGCAGCCCGGGCGCCATGAGCAGCCACGGGATCAGCCAGCGGCGACGCTGGAACACCTCCGCCCTCCCGCGCCGTCCGGATCAGACGCCGGCGAGGTCCGCGTAGAGGTCCTTGATCTCGGACTCGACGTCCTCGTCATCCCAGGCGGGCTCGGGGTACTGCTTCTCGAGCACGTCGGCCGGCGGGAAGAGGAGCGGGTTCTCGGCCGCGTCGGGATCGAGCTCGACGATCGCCTCGGCGACGCCCTTCACGGGCGAGATGTAGTAGATGAACGCGGCGATCCGTGCCGCCCGGTCGACGTCGTAGCACCAGTCGATCATCTTCTCGGCGGTGTACCAGTTCGCCGCCCCCTTCGGGATGAGGAGGTTGTCGGTGAAGTACATCGAGCCTTCCTCGGGGTACGCGAACCGGTCGTCCTCGCCGCCCGACGACGCCAGGTCGCCCGACCAGACCATCGACGCCCAGGTGTCGCCGGCGGCGAACGCGGCGAGGTACTCGTTGCCGTAGAAGCCGGTCACGTGGCTGCTCTCGACGTACGGCTTCAGGAACGCATGGACCGCTTCGCAGTCCGCGACGTCCATCTGGTCTGGCGTGTGATCGGACGCGGCGATGCCCTGGTCCTGGAGCATGAGGTGGATGAGCGGGAACGTGTCCCGGACCTCGCTCAGGAGGGTGACCTTGCCGGCGAAGGCCGGGTCGAACAGGTCGGCGACCTTCGTGAGGTCACGGCCCGTGCTCGCGACGTTGTAGCCGACGCCGACCGCCCCCGACTGCCACGGGAAGTGGTACTCGAAGTCCGGGTCCCACTCGAGGCCCTTGTACTCGTCGCGGACATTCGCGATGGCGGTCGGGACGTGGGCCGGATCAATCCGCTCGGCCCAGTTCGACCCCACGACGCGGGCGGCCATCCAGTCGGTCAGGACGATGAGGTCCCAGCCCGTCGCGACGCCCGTGTCGAGCTGCTGGCGGATCGTCGCCATGAACGTCTCGTTGTCCTCGATCTCGGCGTTGGCGTACTCGACCTCGACGCCGTATTCGGCCGCGAACTCGTCGAGCGTCGGGGACGGCAGGACGTACTCGTCGTCGTCGGTGCCCTCCTCGCCGTCCGGCCCGGGGTCCGTGGTCAGGTCGATGTAGGCGTCCCAGTTGGCCCACACGAGGGGCCCGGTGATGTTCGTGCCCCCGGGCGTCGGGGCCGGGCTGCCGCCCGTGCCGCAGGCGGCGAGGAACGCGGCGAAGCCGGCCATCGTGGATCCCTGGAGGAACGTCCGACGCGAGACCGGCACCGCGGTCATGAGCTGCTCGAGATCGCTCACGGGGTTGGCTCCTTCCGACTCGGGGGGTTGGATCACGCGGGCACTCACTGCGGCGCGGCGGGCGCCGCGACGCTGCCGCTCCGTTCGACGGCGAAGGTGTGGTCCGGGGACCACGCAAGGTGGACCTCCGCCCCGGGTCGATGGAGCGACCCGTGGGAGGTTCGTTCGACGTTCTGCTCGAAGACCGTCAGGCGCTCGCCGGCGCCCGACTCGATGATGTAGCTCGTGGACGCGCCGAGATACGAGGCATCGATGACGGTCCCCTGGAGGCGGTTCATGAGCTCGGGGATCGCCGACGCCTCGGCATGGAGGCGGATCTTCTCCGGCCGGACCCCGATCTTGATCGAGGGCTTGCCCGCGACCACGCTCGACGGGACCCGGACCGCGGCGCCGTCGGCGAGGCGGGCGGTGATGTACTCGCCGTCCCGGTCGCCGAGCGTCGCCGGCAGGAGGTTGCTGACGCCGAGGAAGCCGGCGACATACTCGGTGGCCGGCCGCTCATAGAGAGTCTCGGGGTCGCCGAGCTGCTCGTACTTGCCGGCCTTCATCACGGCGATGCGATCGGACATCGTCATCGCCTCCTCCTGGTCGTGGGTCACGTAGATGAACGTGATCCCGACCTCCTGCTGGATCCGCTTCAGCTCGACCTGCATCTGCTTCCGGAGCTTCAGGTCGAGCGCACCGAGCGGCTCGTCGAGGAGGAGCACGGCCGGCTTGTTCACGAGGGCTCGCGCCAGGGCGACCCGCTGGGCCTGCCCGCCCGAGATCTGGGCCGGCTTCCGGCGCTCGTAGCCGGGCAGCTCCACGAGGGCGAGCATCTCCGTCACCCGCTGCTTCACCTCGGCGTCCGGTACGTGCCGCCGGCGGAGCCCGAAGGCGACGTTGTCGAAGATCGACAGGTGCGGAAAGAGGGCGTAGTTCTGGAAGACCGTGTTGACGTTCCGCTTGTAGGGCGGCAGCCAGGTCACGTCCTGGCCGGCCAGCTCGATCTTCCCGGAGGTCGGCTGCTCGAAGCCGCCGATCATCCGGAGGGTCGTCGTCTTGCCGCAGCCCGACGGGCCGAGGAGGCTGAAGAACTCGCCGTCGTGGACCTCGAGGTCGATGTGGTCGACCGCGACGATGAGGCCGCTGTCGGACGGCTCCGTGTACTTCGCCACGCGGCGGCCCGTCGCGTCGTTGCCGAAGGCCTTGTAGACCTTGGTCAGTCGAACCTCGACCTCGGGCACGTGCGTTTCGCTCCTCCGATCCCGATTCGACCACGCTGCGCCCGCGGCGGATCTCGATCCGAGGGGCGGGGCGTGGCGGGAGGATAGGCGCGCCCGATCGGCGGTGTCAAACGGCGGATGACTCGCCGCCAGGGTGTCGCTCGCTGCGAGATTCGCACGAATCGCGGGCGTTGACCGGCGGAGTTCGGGCTCGCGACGAGCCCGCTCGACGGCGGCCCGCGCGGGCCGGCGCGCGCCCCCGGCGGATCCGCCGACCCGGGGCTAGGATATCGACGCACCCACCGTCGGAATCCCATGCAGCGTCCGAGGACCGTGATGCCCCAGGTCACCGAAGCCGCCGTCATGACTGCGCTCAGCACCGTCCAGGAGCCGGAGCTCGGCGGCGACCTCGTGACGCGGAACATGGTCAAGGACCTCCGGATCGACGGGGATGCCGTGGCCTTCACGATCGAGCTGACGACGCCCGCCTGCCCGCTCAAGGACGAGATCGAGTCGCGGGTCCACGCCGCGCTCGACCCGATCGGCGTCTCCGCCGTCGACGTGACGTGGGGCTCGATGGTCCGTCGCTCGGCCCCGCGGACCGCGGAGCAGCTGCTCCCGGGGGTGAAGAACGTCATCGCGGTCGCGTCCGGCAAGGGTGGTGTCGGGAAGAGCACCGTCGCCGTGAACCTCGCCGTGGCCCTCGCCCGAGACGGCGCGGCGGTCGGCCTGCTGGACGCCGACATCACCGGCCCGAACGTGCCGCTCATGCTCGGCCTCGACGGCCAGCCCGGGAAGAGCGAGAACGAGAAGATCCTGCCGCTGGAGCGGCACGGCGTGAAGGCGATCTCGATCCAGTTCTTCGTCCCGGCCGGTCAGCCGATCATCTGGCGCGGCCCGCTCGTCGGCGGCGCGATCCAGCAGTTCCTCCGGGACGTGGAGTGGGGCGAGCTGGACTACCTCGTCATCGACCTGCCGCCGGGCACCTCGGATGCGCAGCTGACGCTCGCCCAGGCCGTCCCGATCTCCGGCGCGGTCCTCGTGACGACGCCCCAGGAGGTCGCGCTCCTCGACGTCGACAAGGCGCTCGCGATGTTCAAGCGGATGAGCGTCCCCGTCATCGGGCTCGTCGAGAACATGACCGCGCTCATCTGTCCGCACTGCGGCGAGGCGATCGAGCTCTTCGGGCGGGGCGGCGGCGAGCGGTTCGCGCGCGAGCACGACCTCGAGTACCTCGGCGGCATCCCGCTCGACGTCACCGTTCGCCAGGGCGGCGACGTGGGTGTCCCGGCCGTCGCCCAGCGCGAGCCCGGACCCGCGGCGATCGCGCTGACGACCCTCGCCCGGATCGTCGCCGCGAGGATGAGCGTCCGTGCCGCGACCGCGGCCGGCCAGCCGGTGCTGACCGTCTCCTAGTCGCCGGGCGTCCGGACGTCCCGTCCGTCGCCCGCGGGGCTAGGCTTCGCCGGCGACGGCGAGCGCCGGAACGGCGCCACGTTGGACCTCCAGGACCATCCCGGGCAGGGCCGGCACCACGAGCCCTTCGGTCGGGGTGCAGATCGCGGTGATCGCGGCCCGCCGCTCGGTCGGGTAGTGGACGATGAGGCCGCGCGGGACCCCGGCCCGGACGACGTGATCGATCGCCTCCTCGGCCGTGAGATGGCCGCGGCGCGCGTCGTCGAACGTGCTCGTCTCGAGGGTCGCCTCGAGGATCAGGAGATCGGCCCCACGGGCGCGCTCCACGACGTCGTCGGACGGGCCCATGTCGCCGGCGTAGTAGATCCGCTCGCCGTCGGGGCCTGCGATGTCCATCGACCAGGCCGGGACGTAGTGCCCGCGAGGGTGCGGGGTGATCGCCAGGTCGCCGATCCGGATCGTCTCGAAGCTCGCGTACTCGTGGACGTCGAAGGCGACCTCGAAGAAGCCCGGCCGCTCGCTCATGACCGTCGCGAGGTGATCGAGCTTGGCCTTGCCGTCGGGCGGGAGGTAGACGGGCAGCGGTCGCGGCGCCGGCTCGCCCCACGGGAACCGGTATCGGAGCGGCGCGATGTCGATCCAGTGGTCGGCGTGCATGTGGCCCACGACGAGGCCGTCCAGCCGGGCCGCCCCGATCGATGCCTCGAGCCGCGACGCGATCCCGCTGCCGATGTCGAAGAGCACCGCCGTCCGGTCGGTCTGGACGAGGATGCCGGAGGCGGCGGTGTCGGCAACCGGTCTCGCGGTCCCCGTGCCGAGGACGGTCAGGCGCATGGGTCTCCTTGCGGCGCGCGGGGGGCGGCGCGTCGGGCGGATGGTGGCAGGTCCGAGATGACCTCGGAAGCCCGATTGCGACATCCGGGCTGTCGCCTGCGCGACAGCTTCGCGGCACGCCCGATCGGCGGCATCACCCGCGACGAACCCGGCGGTGGAGCGCGGCCGCGGCCAGGAGCGCGGCGCGGCTCCGGCCCTGCGGCCCGCCGAGGAAGGCGACGCGCCGCTCGGCGTGCGTGCCGTCCGGATCGGCGATCGCGATCGTGACCGCGAGGTCCGACCCGCGCGTCCGGGCGCGAACCGCGAGCCCGATCGCGGCGTCGCCGGTCCGCCGGGCGCCCTCCGCCAGGGCAGCGAGATCGAGCCGCCCGCCGCCTGCCCGCCGATGGTCCGCCGGCAGGGACTCCGCGCGCGCGAGCCGGTCGCCGAGCCCCTCGCCGATGAGTCCGATGACGCTGCCCCGCGTCCCGATCTCGACGACCGCGAGGCGCCAGCCGCGGGCATCGAGGGCATCCGCGATCGCACCGGCCCAGCTGACGTCGCCGCGTCCCCACACGTGATCGCCGACGAGGTGGAGCACCTCTTCTTCGGCGGCGGCGACGAGCGTCGCGGCGTCCGCTTCGTCCGAGGGACGTGCCGAGATCCGGATGTCGACGGCGTCGGCCCGGGCATACGTCGCGATGCTCGGATTCGCCCCGACCTCGAGCAGCGGCCCGAGGCGGTCGGCGAGGAGCGATTCGCCGAGGCCGGCGGTCCGGAGCGTCAGTGAGGCCGTGGAGCGCCCGAGGCCCCGCTCGGCCAGCCGCGGGAGCACCCAGCCAGACCACATCGGGCGCATCTCGCGTGGCGGCCCGGGCAGCGCGACGATCACCCGGCCATCGGGCGCATCGACCCACCAGCCCGGCGCAGTCCCGTGGTCGTTCGGGATCGGCGTCGTCGAGGGCGTCCGCCAGGCCTGCTTCAGGTTCGTCTCCGGGAACGGCAGCCCGCGCCGCTCGAACAGGTTCCGGAGCCAGGCCTCGAGCCCGGGGTCCACGGTCGGGGTCTCGCCGAGGACGGCGGCGATCGATTCGCGGGTGAGGTCGTCGGGCGTCGGGCCCAGGCCTCCGGTCGAGATGACGAGATCGGCCCGGCCGAGCGCGTCCCGGAACGCTCCCTCGACCGCTGCCCGGTCGTCGGGCAGCGCCGAGATCCGGAGGACCTCCACGCCGGCGTCGGTGAGCGCCCGGGCGAGCTCGCCGCCGTTCGTGTCGCGCGTCTCGCCGACGGTCAGCTCCGACCCGACGGCCAGCAGCTCTACGGTATGGATCGGGCGCATCCGCGGAGCGTAGCGGACGGCCCGTGTCGATGGACCTGTCGTTCGGGGGCCGGTCGGACGATCAGTCTGCAACCTCCCCGCTGCTACAATCGCGGACCGCCGCCGGACCCGCCGAGCGGCTCGACGACGTCAACCCGGAGGTGCCGTGACGCCCGACGCGGACCCGACGCACCCGATGCCCGACGCCCCGCCGCCGTCCGGCCCCGGTGCCGGCCGTGGCCCGGCGACCGCCGCCGACGCCACCGCCGCCGAGGCCACCGACGCGGACGGCGCCGCGGGACCGACCGCCGGCTCCGACCCGCCCGGGATCCGCGACCAGATCGGCGCGGTCATCGCGGCGGTCAAACGGCTCGTCGGCGCCCACATCGCGCTCGCGAAGGCCGAAGCCAGTGAGATCGTCGGCGAGGTCGGCCGCATGGCCGCACTCGGCGGCGTCGCCTTCGGGCTGGTCTTCCTCGCCGCCCTGCTCATCCCGATCGGCCTGCTCCTCTTCCTCGGCGAGTGGATCTTCGGATCGATCGGCTGGGGCGTGCTCCTCGGGCCACTCCTCCTCATCGACCTCGCGGTCGTTGCCGTGCTCGTCGCCGTCGGCGTATCGGGCGGCCGTCTCGGCCGGTCCCTGCTGCTCGCCGGGCTCCTCGGGATCGTCGTGGGCGTGGTCCTCGGGCTCGACCTGACGAACCGGGGCTGGACGGTCGTCGGCGACGCCGTCCTGCCGACCGTCGACGAAGGGATCCGGCCGCTCGCGATCGCGGTCGCCGCGCTCGGGATCATCGGCGCGGTCCTCGGGCTCATCGGCGGGCTCCGCTCCGGCGGCTCGGCGGTCGGTGGGCTGATCATGGGGGCGATCGGCGGCATTCTCCTCGGCGTGCTCACGGCGGTGGCCCTCGGGCCGCGGGTCGGAGCGGCCTTCGGCGTGCTGACCGCACTGATCGCCTGGCCGGCCCTCATGGGCCTCGACGTCTCGCGAGCCGGCATCGACACCGACGCACTGAAGGCCCGCTTCTGGCCTGACCAGACCATCGACACCACGAAGGAGACCATCGAGTGGGTGCGTCAACGGACGCCGCTCGGGCGGAAGTCCTAGCCGCCCGGGACGAGGTCCTCGCCGCCCGCAAGGGCCTCGAGGACGAGGTCGTCCGGCTCGAGGCCGCCGGCCGTGCCGCCATCGACATCCCGGCACGCCTCCGTCGCGAGCCGGCGAAGGTCCTCGGCGCCGCGGGTGGGGCCGCGTTCCTGCTCCTCGGTGGGCCGAAGCGCCTCTTCCGGCAGGCCCGCCGTGCGGTCTTCGGGCCGGATGCCGACCTCCCGAAGTCGATGCTCCCCAAGGAAGTCGAGAAGACCCTGAAGAAGATGGGCGCCGACGGCGACCGCGTCCGCGGGACGCTCGAGAAGGAGTTCACGAAGTACCTCGAGCAGACCGCGCCGGAGCGGCGGGACCGCGACCTCGGAGCGGTCGCCGCCGCGCTCCTCGCCAACCTCCTGAAGCCAGCGACGGCCCGTGCCGGCAAGGAGCTGGCCGAGCGGTTCTTCGACCCCGACGGCCCGTCGTTCGGCGAGGGCCTGCGGCGAGCCCGCCAGCGGATGGAACGAGCGGTCGCGGAGCGTGGACCGCGGCCGGACGACCCGGCCGGCTAGGTCGCAGACGGCGGCGACGCCGAAGACGGGCGCCTTCGCCAGGGCGCCTCCCCCGGGCGCCGGGCGGACATCGCGAGCGCAGGTGGTGCGTTCACGCCCCGACCTCAACATTTCCCGAACCGAGCCGTGTAGGATGCCGGCCTCGGCCAGCCGCGGTCGCGACACGGTCCCGATCTCCGGCCGGGCCGGGTTGTGGTCCGGCCGGCGCTCGGTCGGCATCGACGACGATCGTGGAGGGGAGACCATGCGCGTCCCACGTCGATCGGCGGGTCGCGTCGCGGCGGCGATCGTCGCGGCGACCATCATGGTCCCGGCCAGCATCGGCCTGCCGCCATCGGCCTCGGCGACGTCGGGGGCGTCGCCGTACAGCGTCCCGCTCGTCGTCGACACGAACGCCGATCCGGGCATCGTCGAGACGACGATCACCGCCGACGAGACGCCCGGCGTCGACATCGGCGGCGGCGTGTTCGCGAACCTCTACTCGTTCAACGGGACGGTCCCAGGCCCGGAGTTCCGGCTCACCGTCGGCCAGCGGGTGATCGTCCATTTCCAGAACCAGCTGGCCGAGCCGACCGGCATCCACTGGCATGGGATCGAGCTCCAGAACCCCAGCGACGGGACGCCACTCACCCAGAACCAGGTCCCGCCCGGCGGCTCGTTCCTGTACGACTTCGTCGTGACCCGTCCCGGGATGTACTGGTACCACCCGCACCACGAGTTCTCGACGAACCAGGTCTTCAAGGGCCTCTACGGATCGATCATCGTCACCGACCCGAACGAGGCGGCCCTCATCGCTTCCGGCGTCCTGCCGCCGGCGTCGGCCACGCGCACGTTCGCCCTGAGCGACATCACCGTCTGCAAGGATGCCGACCCGAACGACGACACGAACCTCGCCGACTCCCTGAACGACCGGTTCACGTACGACCCCGGCGAGACCGACGCGACCTTCGACTCACCGTTCCCGTGGCGCGGCCCCGGGGCGTTCGAGGCCCAGCCCGGCAAGAACCCCAAGGACCTCTGTGACACGCCGTTCGACAACCACGGCGACGCGCTGGCCACGCCGCTCCAGGCCGGCGACGTCCCGAACATCCAGACCAAGACGGGCCGGGTCAATGAGGGGCAGACCGTCCTGACCAACGGCATGAACGTCGGCGGCCGAGCCGGGTCGCCGGCGGCGCCGGGTGCCCTCGCCCCCGGTGCCTCACGCATCGACGTGAACCCGGGGCAGGGCCTCCGGCTCCAGCTCGCCAACGCCGCGACGACCCGGTTCTTCCGGCTCCACCTGACCGATGACACGGGCAACGATGTCGATCTCGTCCGCGTGGGCGGCGAGGGCGGGCTGCTGAACGAGGCGGTCCTCGACGGGACGCCCGCCGGCGGCCTCGACTTCGACTACGCCGAGGGCGAGATCCTCCTCGATCCCGGCGACCGGGCCGATGTCGTCGTCGCGTTCCCGGCCGCCGCGTCGGGTGTCTGGACCCTCTGGACCGAGGACTTCCGACGGACGGGCGGCGGCGACGTCGCCAACGGCTGGACCCGGACGGCCACCGTCCCGGTCGCCCACTTCAACGTGACCGGGGCCGTCGTGAGCCCGGCCTACACGATCGGCGAGGGGACCGATCTCCGGCTCGCGACCGGCGACCCGGTGGAGATCCTCCCGGCGCCGACCGGCGTCCTCCTCGACCCGGCCAGCTTCCCGACGATCGAGATGGGAATGCCGGACCAGGACATCGAGCTCACGGTCGGCCCGCCGGTCGGCATCAACCACGTCCAGGGGTCGCACGACTTCAGCGTCGACTACACGCTCCAGGAACACCACGCGTCATCGCGCTGGGCCCTGATCCAGGACACCCTCCAGCTTCGTGTCGTCAACAAGAGCCCGGCCGACCACCCGTTCCATCTCCACGGCTTCTCGATCCAGCCGCTCAGCCTGACCGAGTGTCCCCCGTTCGGGAGCATGACGCCGGGTCCCAACTTCACCTACCCACCCGAGTTCGTCGACAACATCGACGTCCCGGGTAACTGCACGCTGACCCTGCGCGTTCGCCTGGACGATCGGCCGTTCCCGGGCCTGACCCCAGGCGGTGGCCTCGGCCGATGGATGTTCCACTGCCACATCTTCTTCCACCACCACCAGGGCATGGTCGGGGAGCTCGAGGTTGTCGCGCCCGAGGTCGACATCACGACGGTTACCCCGGGCGGGCTCGTCTACCCGATCGGGACCGAGGTCACGGTCGACACCGACGTGCTCGGCGAGGTCCCGCCGACCTATGACTGGGACGACGGTGGGGCGACGTCGGTCGGCGCAGCGACCGGCGGGCCGGGCTATCGCGCGTCACACGTCTTCAGCCAGGCCGGCGTCTACACCGTCACGGCGACGGTCGAGAACGAGGGCTGGTCGGATTCCGACAGCGTCCTCATCGTCGTCTACGACCCGAGCGCCGGCTTTGTGACCGGTGGCGGCACGATCGCGTCGCCCGCGGGGGCATACGTGACTGCTCCGCTGCTGAGCGGCGAGGCGTCGTTCGGCTTCGTCTCGAAGTACAAGAAGGGCCAGAACGTCCCCGACGGGCAGACCGAATTCCGGCTCCGGTTCGCCGACTTCGAGTTCCACTCGAGTGCTTACCAGTGGCTCGTCGTCGCCGGGTCGAAGGCCCAGTTCAAGGGCACGGGCACGGTCAACGGGAGTGGGAGCTTCGGGTTCATCCTGACCGCCGTCGACGGCCAGTTGAACGGCGGCAGCGGCGGACTCGACCGGTTCCGGATCAAGATCTGGGACGAGGATGCCGGCGATGCCGTCGTCTACGACAATGCTCTCGGCGCATCCGACGACATCGATGCCCCCGGCCCGCAGCCCATCGGCGGAGGCAGCATCGTGATCCACAAGGCGAAATAGCGGCCGCGGGCTGCCTGGACGGGCCTGGGCTGGGCGCCGGGTCGTCCGCCCGCCCGCGCGCGGAGGCGCGGCCCAGCGGCGCGGGCCAGCGGCACGGCCCGCTAGGATGGCTCCGGGCGAGTGGCGGAATGGCAGACGCGTCGGCCTTAGGAGCCGGTGCCGCGTGAGCGGCGTAAGGGTTCGAATCCCTTCTCGCCCACCATCGACGCGGCGCTGAACCGGGCCCGGCCGGCCCCGCCCCTATACTTCCCGGCGATGTCGAACACCGTGACCCCCGCTCCCAGGAGCTCGCTCAAGCTCCGGTTCGAGCTCCCGCCCGAGCAGCTGTCCACCGCCATCGACGAGGCCGTCCGGCACATCTCGCGCCGCACGCGGATCGCCG
>DASUMJ010000088.1:0-4978 GCA_036277775.1 Candidatus Limnocylindrales bacterium | reverse complement strand
GGTCCGGGTGAGACCGTCATCGGCGAGCGCTTCCAGTCGGGCTTCGGGGGCAAGGGTGCCAACCAGGCGGTGATGGCCCGGCTCCTCGGGGCCGACGTCTCGTTCGTCGGCGCGCTCGGCGACGACCTCTACGCGACGATGACGCTCGAGAACTTCGACCGGTTCGGAATCGACGCCGCCGGCGTCATGCGGGTGGCCGGTTCGAGCGGGGTCGCCCCGATCTGGGTCGAGGCGGACGGCACGAACCGGATCATCGTCGTGGCCGGTGCCAACGACCTCGTGACCCCGGAGCACGCCGCGAGCTGCGTCCGCGACGCGCTCCGGGTCGACGTCGTCGTCGGCCAGTTCGAGGTCCCGCAGGCGGTCACGGCCGCCGCGTTCGCGGTCGCTCGGGCCCGCGGTGCCGTCACCGTCCTCAACCCGGCACCGGCCGCGCCGATCCTCCCCGCGCTCCTTGCCGCGACCGACTGGCTCATCCCGAACGAGGTCGAGCTCGCGATGATCACGGATTCCGCCGGGAACCCATCAGACGAGGCCCTCGCCGCGTTCGCGGTGTCGACCGGCGCGCGGCTCGTCGTCACGCTCGGGGCGCGCGGTGCCGCGCTCGTGGGCAGCGACGGGGCGGTGACGCGGCTGGACGCTGGGGCGGTCACGGCCGTCGACACGACCGGCGCCGGGGACGCGTTCGTCGGCGCGTTTGCGGTGGGGCTGGCGCTGGGGCTCCCGGAGGAGGCCGCGGTTCGGCTCGGGATCGCGTGTGCCACCGACAGCGTCACCCGGCCGGGGACGCAGGCCTCGTTCCCTGACGTGAGGCGGGCCGCCGCCCTGCTCGCGGGAATCCGCGCCGGGTAGCGGGTGCGATGAGGCCCCTCCTGGGCGGGAGGGGCCTCACGACATCGAGTGTCGATCCGGGCGTGGCCCGGACGGGGTGCGGATCAGGCGGGCCGGCCGGCCGTCTCCGCCATGGGGCTCGCCTCGCGCGACGGGACGAGCCGCATGAGGACGTAGTAGACGACGAACGCGACCACCAGGCCCACGACCCAGCTGTAGTCGTACAGCGGCTTGAGGACCGGGATGAGCCCGTCGACCGGGAACGGTGCGCCGCCCGTGGAGTACGCGCCGCCGATGGCGAACACGATGCCGACGAGCAGCGCGACCACCGCGACCCAGTTCCAGCCGCTGGCGTAGCGGTAGATCCCGTTGGCCTTGTAGAGGTCGGCGAGATGGAGGCTCGTCTTGCGGAGCAGCCAGTAGTCGGCGATCAGGACGCCGGCGATGGCGCCGGTGGCGCCGCCGTAGGTGCCCAGCCAGGTGAAGATGTAGCTGCCCGGGTCGTTCAGCAGGTTCCACGGCATGATCAGGATCCCGATGATCCCGGTGATGATGCCGCCGGTGCGGAACGAGATCCTCGACGGCCAGACGTTCGAGAAGTCGTACGACGGGCTGACGACGTTCGCCGCGACGTTCGTGGTCAGCGTCGCGAGGGCGAGCGTGACCAGCATGATCAGCAGGATGATCGGGTTCTCGAGCCGGCCGGTCAGCTGGACTGGATCCCAGATCGCCGTACCGAACACGATCACGGTCGCCGACGTCGTCAGGACGCCGACGAGCGGGAAGAGGGTCATCGTCGTCGGCAGGCCGAGGGCCTGGCCGATGGCCTGCTCACGCTGGCTGCGGCCGAACCGGGTGAAGTCCGGCATGTTCAGCGAGAGCGTGGACCAGAACGCGATCATGCCCATGAGCGAGATCGGGAAGATGGCCCAGAACCCGCTACCCCAGCCGAGACTGCCGGGCTCGTCGATGACGGGGCCGAGGCCGCCGGCGTCGATGAGCATCCAGACCATGAGGCCGAGGAAGACCGCGATGAGGAACGGCGCCGAGTAGGACTCGAAGCGCTTGATCGCCTCCATGCCCCACAGGATGATGATGATGTTCAGGGCCCAGAAGATCGCGAAGCTCAGCCACAGCGTCCACGGCTGCGAGGCCGCGACACCGATGCCGATCGAGACCTTGTTGGCGGTCACCCAGAAGGAGTCCTCGCCGAGGAGGGCACCGACGACCGCGAAGAGCGCGGAGCCGCCGATCCAGGTCTGGATGCCGAACCAGGCGCAGGCGACGCCGGCCCGGATGAGCGCCGGCAGGTTGGCGCCGAAGACGCCGAACGCCGCCCGAGCCAGGACCGGGTACGGGATGCCGTACTTCGTCCCGCCGTGGCTGATGAGCAGCATCGGGACGAGGACGATGAGGTTGCCGAGGAAGATCGTGAAGATCGCCTGCGTCCACGACATCCCGAGGGTGATCAGGCCCGAGGCCAGCAGCCAGCTCGGAATGTTGATCGACATGCCGACCCACAGGGCCAGGTAGTTGTAGGTCGTCCAGGTTCGCTTGGCGATCGGGACCGGGGCGAGGTCCTCGTTGTGGAGCCGCGACTCCCCGAGGGCGGCGTCCGCCTCCGGCGTCAGCTCGTGTCGTCCATCGGGTAGGACGATCTCCCCGTCGAATGTTCTGGCTGTCATAGCCTCCCTCCGTGGAGATACCTCCGACGTGCGGCGCACGTCGTCACCAGATCCAGCGATGTCCGATCCGTTGTCTCTCCTCCTTCTCCTCCGCCCTCCTCCAGGTCGCGGTCCCCACCGCGGTGCGTGGCCTCAGGATACGGATGCGTCAACCGTCTCGAGCGCCCGATCGATGATCCCGATCGCCTCTCGAAGCTGGGGCTCGGTGATGCACAGCGGCGGGTTCGTGAAGACCGCGTTCCAGTGGTTCATCGTGAAGAGGCCGTCGGCGCGCAGCCGCGCATCGAGCGCCGCCATCTCCGGGGCCGTGGTGTTGAACGCCGAGATCGGCTCACGCGTCTCACGGTTCCGGATCAGCTCGAGCACCCCGAAGAGCCCGATGTTCCGGACCGCCCCGACGCTCGGATGCCGGGCCTGGAGGCCGAGCAGCAGCTCGCGGAGCACCGGATCGAGGCGCTGGGCGTTGCCGACGAGGTCGTCGTCGCGCATCACGTTGATCGCCGCGATCGCCGCCGCACAGCCCATCGGGTGGGCCGAGTAGGTCAGGCCGCCGAAGTAGACGCGATCGGCGAAGTAGTCCGCGATCTGCCGGCTCATCGCGACCGCGCCGAGCGGCAGGTACGAGCTCGTCAGACCCTTGGCCATCGTGATCATGTCCGGCACGACGTCCCAGTGGTCCACGGCGAACCACCGCCCCGTGCGTCCGAAGCCGGCCATGACCTCGTCGGCGATGAGCATGATCCCGTACTTCGAGCAGAGCTCGCGGACGCCCTGGAGATACCCGTCCGGCGGGATGAGGAGCCCGTTCGTCCCGGTGACCGTCTCGAGGATGAAGGCCGCGATCGTGTGCGGACCCTCGTACTGGATGACCTCCTCGAGGTAGGCGAGGTGGTCCTCGACCGGCTCCGGCGCCTCGCGACCCCAGCGCCACGGGTCCAGGACCCGGATGACGCCCGGGATCGCCGGCTCGCTCGCCCAGCGCCGCGGGTCGCCCGTCACGCTGATCGCGCCGGCGCTCGCGCCGTGATACGACCGGAAGCGGGCGATGACCTTCTGCCGGCCGGTGACGATCCGGGCCATCCGGAGTGCGTTCTCGTTCGCCTCGGCCCCGCCGAGGGTGAAGAAGAACGTCTTCAGGTCGCCGGGCGTGAGCGTCGCGAGGAGCTCGCCGAGCCGGCCGCGGACCTCGGTCGCGAACTGCGGCGCGGCAAACGCCAGGCTGTGGGCCTGGGCCGCGATCGCGTCGGCGACGCGGGGATCCCCGTGGCCGATGTTCACGCTCATGAGCTGGCTGTTGAAGTCGATGTAGCGCTTGCCGTCGGGGTCCCAGAAGTAGATGCCCTCGGCCCGGTCGATGACGATCGGGTTGACCTTCGCCTGGGCGGACCACGAGAAGAAGGTGTACTGCCGGTTGAGCCGAACGATCTCTTCGGTGGTCAGCCGGTCGCTCGCGATTGCCATGCCGTCCTCGGAATCCCTGGGACGCACCAGCGGAACCGTGCCAGCAGCACGGTGATGGCCCATTGGAGCATCAGGGGCCGGGACCCCGGACGGGCCGCAGGTCCCGAATCTCGCTGCCGTTCGGGCCTACGGGTGGCGGTCGCGGAGCCGGCGCCACGGTTGCGGGGTCCGGGGTGCCCAGTCTTTCGGGGATTCCGGCCCATGCGGACCGGGCCGAGTCGCGCGAGCCTAGGTCGGTCGAAGCATGCCGCGGCCGGCTCGGCCGCTCCGGCGCTCAGAACGGCAGGAGGTACCCATCCATGCCCCGTATCGTGCGGGCAGCCCTGCTCCAGGCGACCTGGACGGGCGACAAGGAATCGATGATCCAGAAGCACGAGGAGTACGCGCGCCAGGCGGCCTCACAGGGCGCCAAGGTGATGTGCTTCCAGGAGCTCTTCTACGGGCCGTACTTCTGCCAGGTCCAGGATCCGCAGTTCTACGCCTACACCGAGCACATCCCGGATGGCCCGACGACGAAGCGGATGCAGGCGCTCGCCAAGGAGACCGGGATGGTCCTCATCGTGCCGATGTACGAGGAGGACAGCACGAGCGGGATCTACTACAACACCGCGGCGGTCATCGACGCCGACGGGACCTTCCTCGGCAAGTACCGGAAGAACCACATCCCGCACGTGAAGGGCTTCTGGGAGAAGTTCTACTTCCGGCCGGGCAACCTCGGGTACCCCGTGTTCCAGACCGCGGTCGGCAAGGTCGGGGTGTACATCTGCTACGACCGCCACTTCCCCGAAGGCGCGCGAGCGCTCGGCCTCAACGGCGCCGAGCTCGTCTTCATCCCGAGCGCCACCAGCCGTGGCCTCAGCGAGTACCTGTGGCGGATCGAGCAGGTCAGCCACGCCGTCGCGAACGGCTACTTCGTCGGCACGATCAACCGGGTCGGCATCGAGAAGGAGCTCGGCGACGACGACTTCTACGGCCAGAGCTACTTCTGCGACCCCAGGGGC
>DASUMJ010000087.1:0-2109 GCA_036277775.1 Candidatus Limnocylindrales bacterium | reverse complement strand
GTTCGTCCTCGCGACGGGAAAGATCGCCAGCGTCCTCGCTGCCGAGGGCCAGGGCCTGCCCACCGATCTCGCCTGGGCCACCGCCTACGACGGACCCGGCCCGTGGTCGAGTCTCGCGCCCGACATCCCTTCCCATCCCTCCCAGGTCTACGAGGCGGTCGCGACGACGATCGGCGTGGTGATCCTGGGGCTGGCACTCCGGCTGGGAGCCTTCGGGCGGCGTGACGGATCGGCGCTCCTGGCCGCGATCATCCTCTGGGGCGCCGGTCGGTTCGCGGTCGCGTTCACCTGGCGCGACGCCGCGGTGGCGGGCCCGTTCCGGGCCGAGCACCTCGTGCTCGCCGTCGTGATCGGCGCCTGCATCGCCGGGCTCATCCGGCTCCGGTTCGGGCCCGGTTCACAGCTTGTGGTGCACCTGCGCACCAGTCCCTGAGGTTCGCAACGCCGGCCGCGCCGGCGAGGACTAAGATCGCCCGACAAGCCGGCTGGAGGGCCGGCTCTCGCTGCCCCGTCTAGGAGCGCCGGTCCCGCGGGATCGCGCGCCCACATCCTGCCTGTGGGAGTACTGCATTGCGGAAGCTCCGGTCATCGGTCGTCCTGCTCGCAGCGTTGGCGATGCTCGTCACGGGGGGGCCGGGCGCTGCCCTGGCGGCCCCCGGCGGGTCGGCCGCCGCGCAGGGCGCCAGGTTCACCCAGAGTGGTGTCTACATCGTCCGCATGAGCGGCGACCCGGCGGTCGTCTACCAGGGCGGCATCAAGGGCCTGAAGGCCACCGCCCCGCGCGAGGGCTCGAAGATCGACCCCTTCGCCAGCGACGTCGTGAAGTACACGACCTACCTGAAGGGCAAGCACGACGCCGCCATGAAGGCCGTCGGCGCCTCGACCAAGCTCTACAGCTACACGTTCAGCCTCGATGCGTTCGCCGCCCGCCTCACGGCAGATCAGGCGAACGCCCTCGCGGCCCGCAAGGACGTCATCTCCGTCGTGCCCGACGAGGTCCGCGAGATCGACACCTCGTCGACGCCGGGCTTCCTCGGCATCAGCAATCCGGGCGGCCTGTGGGACCAGCTCGGCGGCTTCGATTCGGCCGGTGAGGACATCATCGTCGGGATCGTGGACTCCGGGATCTGGCCGGAGAGCCTCAGCTTCGCCGACCGCGTCGACGCGAGCGGCGCCCCGAGCAACGCCCCGGGCGCGAAGCGGGTCTACCAGCAGATTCCCGGCTGGCACGGCAAGTGCGTCCCCGGCGAGCAGTTCACCGCGACGCTCTGCAACCAGAAGCTGATCGGTGCCCAGTACTTCAACGCCGGCCAGGGCGGCAACGCCAAGATCGATGCCGACCGGCCGTGGGAGTTCAACTCCGTCCGTGACTACAACGGCCACGGCACCCACACGGCATCCACCTCGGCCGGCAACCACGGCACGGTGGCCACGGGCGCGGCTTCGCTCTTCGGGACCGTCAGCGGCATGGCGCCGCGGGCCCGTGTCGCCGCGTACAAGGCCCTCTGGTCCACCGTCGATGGTTCGACCGCGAGCGGCACGACCTCCGACCTCGCCGCCGCGATCGACCAGGCGGTCGCCGATGGCGTCGACGTCATCAACTACTCCGTGAGCGGCACGACGTCGAACTTCGCCGATCCGGTGGAGATCTCGTTCCTCTTCGCCGCCGCGGCCGGCATCTTCGTCGCGACGTCGGCCGGCAACGCCGGCACGTCCGGCTCCGTCGCGCACCCGAGCCCGTGGCTGACGACGGTCGCGGCCGGGACCCACAACCGTGACGGCAACGGCTCCGTCACGCTCGGCAACGGCGTCACGTACACCGGCAAGTCCGTGGCCCAGGCGGTCGGCCCCGTGCCGATCATCGACTCGACCGCGGCCGGCATGGCCGGCGCCGATCCGGCGCTCGTCGAGCTCTGCTACGCGGCCAGCAACAACGCCGGCGTGGCGGTCCTCGACCCGGCGAAGGTCGCCGGCAAGATCGTCGTCTGCAAGCGTGGCGTCATCGCCCGTGTCGACAAGAGCAAGGCGGTCCTCGAGGCCGGCGGCGTCGGCATGGTGATGTACAACGACCCGGACAGCTCGCTGAACGCGGACTTCCACTACGTCCCG
>DASUMJ010000086.1:0-27460 GCA_036277775.1 Candidatus Limnocylindrales bacterium | reverse complement strand
TTCGATTCAGCACGGCCCGGACGGCAAACTCGAGCTGCCCGACCTCGATGACGGAATCGGTCTTGGCGACCCCGATCATCGCCGCGAAGTCGCGGATTCCCCCGGCCGGGAACCCCCGCCGCCGGAGGCCGGAGATCGTCGGCATCCGCGGGTCGTCCCAGCCGCGGACGCGGCCCTCCTGGACGAGGCGGAGGAGGACCCGCTTCGAGAGGACGGTGTGGGTCAGGTTGAGCCGGGCGAACTCGTACTGGCGGGGGACATGGGGGACCGGCAGGTGCTCCACGAGCCAGTCGTAGAGGGGCCGATGGTTCTCGAACTCGAGGGTGCAGATCGAGTGGGTCACGCCCTCGATCGCATCCGACTGGCCGTGGGCGAAGTCGTACGTCGGGTAGATGCACCAGGCGTCGCCCGTCCGCGGGTGAGTGGCATGGACGATCCGGTAGAGGACGGGGTCCCGCAGGTTCATGTTCGGGCTGGCCATGTCGATCCTGGCGCGGAGGACCTTCGCCCCGTTCTCGAACTCGCCGGCCCGCATCCGGGCGAAGAGGGCGAGGCTCTCGGCCGCCGGTCGGTCGCGCCAGGGTGACGCCGTGCCCGGCGACGTCAGCGTCCCGCGCGTCTCGCGGATCTCGTCGGCCGATTGGTCGTCGACATACGCCAGGCCCAGCTCCACGAGATGGACGGCCCAGGCGTAGAGCTGCTCGAAGTAGTCGGACGCGTGGTAGAGATGCTCGCCCCAGTCGAAGCCAAGCCACCGGACGTCGGCCTCGATCGCGTCGATGTACTCCTGCTCCTCCTTCTCGGGGTTCGTGTCGTCGAACCGTAGGTGGCAGCGGCCGCCGAACTCCTCGGCGATCCCGAAGTTCAGGCAGATCGACTTGGCGTGGCCGATGTGGAGGTAGCCGTTGGGCTCGGGCGGGAACCGTGTGACGGGGGCTGCCACGCGGCCGGCCGCGACGTCGGCGGCGACGATCTCCCGGATGAAGTCGCGCCGCTCGGGGGCTTCGAGGTCGACGCTCGGGCTGGTCATCGGGCGCGGCTCCTGGGTCGGGGCGGGAGGAGTCGAGCGCCGGACGGACGCGCCACACTCCTGCTGGAGTTGGCTGGCGCGCCAGGATTCGAACCTGGAACCCCCTGATCCAGAGTCAGGTGCTCTACCGTTGAGCCACGCGCCAGCGGCCGGGCCGGATGATACTCCTCGGGCCGCGGGAGGGCCTGGGCGCAGCCGGCGGCGGCTGCCCCTCGCCCACGGTGGCCGCCTACCCGCCCGCGGTCGACCGCTCCCGCGGGCGATGCACCGCGCCGATGTAGACGCCGGCGAGGACGATCGCGCCGCCGATCAGGAACGACGGCTGGACCGACTCGTCGAGCAGCAGCGCCCCGAACGCGATCGCGACGAGCGGGAAGAGCAGGAACGCATACGACGTCACCGAGGCCGTCCAGCGCTCGAGGACGTACAGGACGAGCAGGAAGACCGCGATCGAGCCCGGACCGATGAGATAGGCCATCGACAGCCACGTCTCGGCCCTCGTCGGGATGACGAGCGGCTCGCCGCTCACCATCGCGACGACCGCGAGCATGCCGGCGCCGAGGAGCATCCCGACGGCATTCGCCGCGACCGGATCGCCTGGCGGGAATCGCTTCACGACGATGCCGGACTCCGCCTGGCAGGTCGCCGCGGCGAGGAGCAGGAGCAGGGACACGATCGGGACGTCGAGGCTGACCTGGTCCGCGCCGACGACGAGGATCCCGAGCACCGCGACGCCGGCCCCGGCCAAACCGAGGAGCCGCAGCCGCTCGACGCCCTGGCCCGCCGCGAGGAGCGCCGTGAGGAGCGGCACGATCGCGAGCATCAGCATCGTCGTCCCGGCCGGCGCGTCCTCGAGGGCCTTGTAGAGGAACGTGTAGGCGAGCCCGAACCCGATCGCCCCGAAGAGGACGGTGCCGACGAGCCGCTCGCCGCGGGGGAACGGGTGCCGCATCACGACCATCGCCCCGGCGAGGAGCAGGCCCGCGATCGCGAACCGGATCGAAGCCGACCAGAACGGGCCCAGCTCGCGGAGAACGAACCGGACCCCGATCGCGTTCGAGCCGCCGAAGATCACGAAGACGACGAAGGCCAGCAGCACGAGCCGGCCGGGCCGGGACGCCAGGACGCACCTCCTCGACGCAGCCTAGCCGCCGGAGCAAGCCCGCCGCCCGCCGGCCGTCGCGCGGTGCGCGGCGCCCGGGCGGCCGCCGGCCACCGGAGCGATCATTGGGCCATGCCCGCGCTCCCCGAGACCTTCCGCGCCTACGTCGTGAACCGCGACGGCGATCGCTTCGAGCGCGGCCTTCGATCGCTCGGCCCGGGCGACCTGCCCGAGGGCGACCTGGAGATCCGGGTCGGCTGGTCGTCGGTCAACTACAAGGACGGCCTCGCGGCCACGCCCGACGGCAAGGTCGCCCGAGCCTACCCACTCGTGCCCGGGATCGATCTCGCCGGCACCGTCATCCGGTCCGCCCACCCCTCGTTCACGCCCGGGAGCGAGGTGATCGCCCACGGCTACGACCTCGGGGTGAGCCGCCACGGCGGCTACGCCGAGTACGCCCGCGTGCCGGCCGAGTGGGCCGTCCCGCTGCCGCGGGGCCTCACCGCCCGCGAGGCGATGGCGATCGGCACGGCCGGCTTCACGGCCGCGATGTCGGTCGCGGAGCTCGAAGCGCGCGGCCTCGAGCCGGTTAACGGCCCGGTCCTCGTCACCGGCGCGACCGGTGGGGTGGGGAGCACCGCGATCGCGATCCTCGCCGAGCTCGGCTACGAGGTCTGGGCGGTGAGCGGCAAGCTCGACGAGCGGCCGTGGCTCGAGTCCCTCGGCGCCGTCGGGTTCCTGACCCGCGAGGAGGTCGCGGCCGAGGGCCGGCCGCTCGAATCGGAGCGCTGGGCTGCGGCCGTGGACTCGGTCGGGTCCGCGGCGCTGCCGTACCTCCTCCGAACGCTCCGGCGGGGCGGTGCGGTCGCCGCCTGCGGCAACGCCTCGGGGCCGGCCCTCACCACCACGGTTTTCCCGTTCATCCTTCGCGGCAACGCCCTGCTCGGGATCGACTCGGCGTACATCGCGATCGCGAAGCGGCGCCGGATCTGGGAGCGGCTCGCGACCGATCTGCGGCCCCGGGCGCTCGGCGAACGGGTCACGGAGGTCACGCTCGAGACGCTCGAGCCGGCACTCGACGCGATCCTCGCGGCCGCAGCCCGCGGCCGCTGGATCGTCCGCATCGCGGGGTAGCCGGCCCGGGGCCGGTGGCCCCATGGTCCCGGATCGGGCTGGCCCCCATGGGCGATAGCCGCGCGCGATCCGAACCGCGAGGCTGGACCCATGTCCCCACACCGCCGCCGCCCCGCGCCCCCGCTTCGCCTCGCCCTCGTCCTTGTCCTCCTCGCCGGCCTCGTGCCCGCGACGGCGCGCGCGGCCGCTGCAAGCGTCGTGCCGTCCCCGACCGTCACCGCTGAACGCCTCGGGGGTACCGATCGGTACGCGACGGCCGTGGCGGTCTCGCAGCGGCTCTTCCCGTCCGGCCCGGCACCGGTCGTCTACCTCGTCGCCGGGACGGACTACCCGGACGCCCTCGCCGCCGGCCCGATTGCCGCGCGGCAGGGCGGCGTCGTCCTCCTGACCCTTCGCGATGCGATCCCGCCGACCGTCGAGCAGGAGCTGATCCGCCTCGCTCCGGGTCGCGTGATCGTCGCCGGCGGCAGCGGGGTCATCCGAGACGCCGTCCTGTGGCGGGTCCGCGCGATCCTCGCCCCGACGACCCTCGTCTGGCGCGTCGCGGGCCCGGACCGGTACGGCACGGCCGCGGCGCTGTCGACCGGGTCGTTCGCCGCCGGCGATGCGGACGTCGTCTTCGTGGCCTCCGGAGCCGGGTTCCCGGACGCCCTGGCCGCCGCCGCCGCGGCGGCCGCGGTCGACGCGCCGGTGCTGCTCACCGCGCCGGCATTCCTGCCGGCGGCCACGGCCGCGGAGCTCGACCGGCTGAACCCGGGCCGGATCGTGATCGTCGGCGGCCCCTCCGCCGTGTCGGCGGCCGTCGCCGATGCGGTTCGTCGCTACGCGCCGACGGTCGAGCGGCTCGCCGGCCCGGACCGCTACGGGACCGCGGCCGCGATCGCCGACCGGTTCCTGCCCGATGCCACCGCCGTCATCATCGCCACGGCCGGGACCTTCGCGGACGCGCTCGCCGCGGCGCCGCTGGCGAGGGCCCTCGGGTCGCCGCTCCTGCTCGTCCTGCCGGAGCTCGTGCCGATCCAGACGCGGGACGCGCTCCGGTCCCGAGCCCCGACGCATCTCGTTGCCCTCGGCGGTCCCGCGGCCGTGGGCGAGATCACGCTCGGCGAGATCGTCGGCTGGGCCGACGGGCGGCTCGCGGTCCCGCCGCCCGGTCCGACGTACCGGGGCTTCGACGGGCTCTACCACGACTACGGCGAGATGGTCACGTACATCCGGGCGGCGGAGCTCGCGTTCCCGTCGATCCTCCGCGTCTTCTCGATCGGCAAGAGCCACCAGGGCCGCGACATCTGGGCCGCGAAGATCTCCGACAACGTCGAGCTCGACGAGGACGAGCCCGAGGTGCTCTTCGACGCCCTCCACCACGGCCGCGAGCACCTGACGGTCGAGCAGGGCCTCCATGTCCTGAAGACGCTCGTCACGGGCTACGGCACGGACGCCACCGTCACGCGTCTCGTGGACGAGCGCGAGGTCGTCGTCATCTTCGCCCTCAATCCCGACGGCTGGGCCTACGACCTGACCGGCAGCCCGTATGTCGGGTGGCGGAAGAACCGCCAGCCCAATGCCGGCACGACCGCCATCGGGACGGACCCGAACCGCAACTATGGCTACCGCTGGGGCTGTTGCGGGGGATCGTCCGGCAGCCCGTCGGCCTGGGACTACCGCGGGCCGGCGCCGTGGAGCTCGCCCGAGACCCGGGCCCTCCGTGACTTCGTCGAGAGCCGCGTGATCGGCGGCGAGCAGCAGATCCGGACGCACGTGACGTTCCACACGAACGGCGAGCTGATCCTCTATCCGTTCGGCTACACGAAGACCGACATCCCGTCGGACATGACGCCCGACGATCACGCCACGTTCGTCGCGATGGCCCGGAAGATGGCCTCGCTGAACGGCTACCGGGCCCAACAGTCGAGCGACCTCTACATCACCGACGGCGACCAGATCGACTGGATGTATGCGGTCCACGGGATCTTCTCGTTCACCTTCGAGCTCTACCCGACGGAGCAGGTCAGCTCGCACGCCGACCACGAGCCGCCGGACGAGGTCATCGCCGCGCAGACGGCGCGGAACCGCGGCGCGCTCCTCTACCTCATCGACATGGCCGGGTGCCCGTACGCCGCGATCGGCATGGCGGGCGCCTACTGCTGATCGCCCACCCCGTCGGCGTCGGGCGGTGCGGGCGGGTCACCGGCGCGATCGCGATACTGCGTCCATGGAGGTGAGGGGCGCCGGAGCCGCGGTCGTGCGTCGGCTCGCGGACCTCGGCCTCGCCGCGACCGACGACGACGAGACGCGCGCGAGGAAGGTGACGCTGACCGTCGCGGCCGTCTCGGTCAGCGCGCTCGCCGTGATCTGGGTCGCCACGTACTGGTCGCTCGGGCTGCCGCAGGCCGCGGCGATCCCGTTCGCCTACCAGGTCGCCACGGTCGCCAGCCTGGTCGTCTTCGCGCGGACGAAGGACTACAAGTTCCTCCGGGCCACCCAGGCCGCGATGATGACGGCGCTGCCGTTCCTCCTCCAATGGACGCTCGGCGGCTTCGTCGCCTCGAGCGCCGTGAGCCTCTGGGCACTCGTGGCGGCGATCGGGACGCTGTTCTTCTTCACCGCCGGCGGCTCCGTGCCGTGGTTCGCCGCGTTCCTCGGCCTGACGGCGATCTCCGGAGTCCTCGAGCTCGCCGGCGCGTTCACCCCGGTCGCGATCCCGGAGCCGCTGCGGGTCTCGTTCTTCGTGCTCAACGTGTCCGGCGTCGCCCTCGTCGCGTACCTCCTGCTCCAGTACGCGGTTCGCGCCCGGGACGCCGCCTTCGACCGATCCGAGGGTCTCCTCCTCAACGTCCTGCCGCGGTCGATCGCGGAGCGCCTGAAGCGCGAGCCCGGGATCATCGCCGATGCCCACGACGACGTGACGGTCCTGTTCGCCGACGTCGTCGACTTCACGCCGCTGAGCGAGCGCACTGAGCCGAAGCGGATCGTCGGCCTCCTCGACGAGATCTTCACGACGTTCGACGACCTCGCCGCCCGGCATGGGCTCGAGAAGATCAAGACGATCGGGGACGCCTACATGGTCGCCGCCGGCCTGCCGGTCCCGCGGCCCGATCACGCCGAGGTCATGGCCGAGATGGCGCTCGAGATGCAGGCCTCGATCGAGCGGCTGGCCCGCCCCCTCGGCGTCGCCCTCCGCATCCGGATCGGCATGGACAGCGGGCCGGTGGTCGCCGGCGTGATCGGGCGCCACAAGTTCATCTACGACCTGTGGGGCGACACGGTGAACACGGCCAGCCGAATGGAATCGCACGGCCTCGCCGGCCGGACGCAGGTCAGCGCCGCGGTCGAGCGCCGGCTGCGCGACCGGTACGAGTTCGAGGACCGGGGTGAGATCGAGGTGAAGGGCAAGGGCCGGATGCGGGCCTTCCTGCTCATCGGCCGCCGCGCGTAGGGCGGGCACGACACGCCCGATCCCTTCGCGCCGGCAGGCGGCGCGGTGTCAGTCGAGCTCGCCGCGCAACTGGGCCAGCGCCCGATCCAGGGGTGCACTGGCCGCATCACCGTCGAAGGGCATCGCGGCGAGCGCGGCCGCCCGGTCGAGCTCGCCGGCATGGAGGCGCCGCGCCGCGTCGGCCACGGCCCGGAACGCGGCGAGCTGGGCCTCGACGAAGCCGCGATCGCCGACCGACCCGTGTCCCGGGACGACCGGTCCGGCGACGAGCGCCAGGAGCCGCTCCACCGTGGCCGGCCACTCGATCGGGTAGCCGTCGCCGAAGTAGGGGACCGCGTCGTTCTCGAGGAGGTCGCCGGCGAAGAGGACGCCGGCGTCCGGGATCGCGACGACGATGTCGGCATCGGTGTGGCCGCGGCCCAGGAACCGCAGCTCGACCGGCCGCCCGCCGACCTCGATCGTCGCGGCGTCCTCGAACGTCTGGTCCGGCGGGTCGACGACGAGCGTCGCGAGGTCCGCCGCGAGGTCCGGGATGCCCTCGGCGACCGCCACCCGCTGGCGCTCGCCGTTCTCGAGGAGGCGCGTGCGACAGCGCTCGTGGCCCCAGATCGTCGCCGGCCGGAAGTCGTGGTTGCCGAAGACGTGGTCCGAGTGCCAGTGGCTGTCGACGACGAGCCGGACCGGGAGCGAGGTCACGCGCCGGATGTCGGCGATGAGCTCGCGGGCCTGCCCCGGCGACGTCCGGGTGTCGATGACGAGGGCCTCGCCGTCGCCGAGGACGAGCCCGATCTGCTGGTCGAAGAACCGGTACCGGCGGGTGAAGACCCGATCCCCGAGCTCGTTCCAGCCGGTCGTCGCGTTCGTCGTCGTCATCGCGCGATGGTACGGCGCACGCGGCGCGGCCTCCGCCCGCGGCGCCGGGCCGGCGGCCCGCAGGGTCGCGGGGTACGCTCGCGCCGATGCCATCGACGACCGACACCGCGACGACCCGCGACGGGCTCCGGATCGTCACCCGCCACTGGGCCGCGGACGCGCCACGGGCCGCCGTCCTCCTGGTCCACGGGCTCGCCGAGCACAGCGGTCGCTACGAGCACGTCGGCGCGCAGCTGGCCACGGCGGGCCTCGAGACGTTCGGCTGGGATCACCGCGGGTTCGGCGGATCGGCGGGGGAGCGGGCGTGGGTCGACCGCTGGTCGCGGTACCACGAGGATGTCGAGGACCGCCTGGCGGCCGTCCGGGCCGCGGTCCCGGGCCTCCCGGTCGCGATCTACGGCCATTCGATGGGCGGACTGATCGCACTCGGGTACGCGCTGTCGGGTCGCCCGCAGCCGGACCTCCTGATCCTCTCGGCGCCGGGCATCGACGACGAGGGAGCCGCCTGGAAGCACCTCCTCGCACCGCTCCTCGCCCGCCTCGTCCCGAAGGTCCGCTTCCCGAACGGCATCGCGCCGGAGATGGTGTCGCGGGATCCGGCGCGCCACGAGGCGGACCGCCGCGACCCGCTCCTCCTGTCGAGCTCGACGGCCGCGCTCGGGGCTCGGTTCTTCGAGGAGCAGGCCCGGCTCCGGGCGGCGGTGGCGGGACGACCGACGCTGCCCGTCCCGACGCTCGTCATCCACGGCCTCGACGACAGGCTGGTGCCACCTTCGTCGTCGGAGGCGCTCGTCGGCCTCGGGATCGTCACCCGCCGGGCGTACGCGGGGATCCGCCACGAGCTCCACAACGAGCCGGAGGGCCCCGCGATCCTCGCCGACGTCATCGCCTGGGTCGATGCCCATGTCGCCGGAGCACCGCTGCCGGTGCCCGTCGCGGCGCGTGCGGGCGACGTCGGTGCCGGGTCGGGGCCGGGCGATGCGGGCGGGGTGTAGCATTCGGGCAACTGAAGATCGCCTCCGGGGAGCGCAACCGCGCTGAGAGTGTGGCCACGGCCACAGACCCGCCGAACCTGATCCGGCTCGTACCGGCGAAGGAAGCAGGCTGTTCGAGCTCGATGCCGCCGACCCGAGGGGCGGCGTTCCTGTCTCGGAGGATCCACAGTCATGACCGCCACCGCCGCCGGCTCCCCCGGCGTCTCGATCGACACCCGCTGGAGGACCCGCGACATCCTCGTCGCCGCGGTCATCGGTGTGGCGTTCGGCGTCGTCTTCTGGGCCTGGGGCCTCGCCTGGGGGGCGTTCGAGCCCCTGAACGTGCTCGTGCCCGTGGCCCGCGACCTCCTCTACGCCGTCTGGCTCGTGCCGGCCGTCCTGGCCCCACTCATCATCCGGAAGCCGGGTGCCGCGCTCTTCGCGGAGATGGTCGCGGCGGGCGTCTCGGCGCTGCTCGGCAGCGCCTGGGGCGTCGACACGCTGCTGTCCGGCTTCGTCCAGGGAGCCGCCGCCGAGCTCGTGTTCGCGTTCACGCTCTATCGGACGTGGACGCTGCCGGTCGTGGCCCTGGCCGCGATCGCGAGCGCCGCGGCGGCCTGGGTCCATGACTGGGCGTTCTACTACGCCGACTTCGCGCTCGAGATCCAGCTCGCCCGCGGCGTCGCCATGGCCATCTCCGCGGTCGTGATCGTGGCGTTCGGCTCGCTCGCGCTCGCGCGCGCGCTTCGCCGGTCGGGCGTGCTGGAAGGGTTTCCCGACTGACCGCCGCGCGCCCGATCGGGGGGCCGCTGCCGCTCGCCGCCGAGGGCGTCTCGTTCCGGTACGCCGGGGCGAGCCGGCCGGCAGTGGCCGGCGTGGACCTCCGGCTCGATCCCGGCGCGGTGCTGCTCGTCGTCGGGCCGTCCGGCTCGGGCAAGAGCACGCTCGCGAAGGCCATCGCCGGCCTCGTCCCGCGGGACGTCCCCGGGGAGTGGCAGGGTTCCCTCCGGGTGGGGGACCTCGAGGTCTCGACGGCCGCTCCTGCCGATGTCGCCGCGCGGGTCGGGATCCTGTTCCAGGACCCCGCCAGCCAGCTCGTCATGGACCGGGCCGAGGACGACGTCGCGTTCGGGCTCGAGAATCGCGCCTGGCCGCTCGCCGCGATGCGGGCCCGCGTCCCCGGGGCCCTCGCCGACGTCGGGCTCGGGGGCTTCGAGCGGCGTCGCGGGACCGGCCTGTCCGGCGGCGAGCAGCAGCGTCTCGCCCTCGCCGGCGTCGAGGCTCCGCACCCGGCGGTCCTCGTCCTCGACGAGCCGACCGCGAACCTCGATCCCGATGGCGCGCGGGCGCTCTTCGCGCGGCTCTCGGTGCTCCGCGAGTCGCGCGCCGCCACGATCGTCCTCGTCGAGCACCGGGCGGACCTCGCCTGGCCGCTCGCCGACCTCGTGCTGGCCCTCGACGCGACCGGCCGGCCGATCGCCCTCGAGCCGCCCGATCGGATGCGGACGAGGCACGGGAAGCGGCTCGCGGCCGAGGGGATCTGGCTGCCCCAGGACTGGGCCCGGCCGGCCGGCGGCGTGGTCCGCACCGCCCCGGCCCCCCGGCTCGAGCCCGATCTCGTCGAGGTCCGGCACGTCCGGTATGGCTACGGGGTCGGCCTCGAGCCCGCGGTCCGGGACCTCGACGTTGGCATCGCCGCCGGCGAGCGGGTCGCGTTCGTGGGGCCGAACGGCAGCGGCAAGTCGACGCTCCTCCGGCTCATCGCCGGGCTGCTGCGCCCGGCCGCCGGTTCCGTCCGGATCTACGGCCTCGACCCCGCCCGGGCCCCGGCGCAGCGGCTCGCGAACCTCGCCGGCTTCGTCTTCCAGGATCCCGAGCTCGGGTTCCTCGGTGACACCGTGACCGACGAGATCCGGCTCGGCCTGGCCGCACCCCAGGCCGTCGCCGCGATCGAGCTCCTCGAACGGATGGGGCTGCCGCTCGAGCGGTTCGGGGATCGAAGCCCCTACCGGCTGTCGGGCGGGGAGCAGCGACGACTCTCGGTCGCCACGGCCCTGGCCCGCCGCCCCCGCGTCCTCGTCCTCGACGAGCCGACGTTCGGCCAGGACCGGCGCGGCTGGGAGGCGCTGGCCCGGATCCTCGACGAGCAGGTGGCCGGCGGCACGGCCGTCGTGGCCGCGACCCACGACGAGCGATTCGCCACGCGCGTGGCCGCGCGCCGGATCGAGATGGCCGACGGCTGGATCGTCGGCGACGACGGGCCGGGCCGAACCGGGGCCGAGCCGTTCCGCCCGGCGCTGGATCCGTTCCCCGCGGGGATCGCCTGATGCTCACGCCGGTCGACCTCACGCGGGCGCAGTCGGCGAGCCTGCTCGGCCGGGCGAGCCCGATCGTGAAGCTCGGGCTCGCACTCGTCTGGCTCGTCGCGCTCGCCTTCACCACCGATCCCGTGCCGCCGCTCGTGCTCGCCGCGATCGCCGTGGCAGCAGGTCTCGGGCTCGGGCGAATTCCAGAGCGGCAACTCTGGCGGGCGCTGGCGCCGCTGCTCGTGGCCGCGGCCTCGATCGGGGTCGCGAACCTCCTCTTCTCCGGCTCGAACGCCGATCCGAGCGCGACCGAGCTCGTCCGCCTGGGCCCCTTCCGGCTCACCCGCGAGGCGGCCGAGACCGCCGCCGGGCTCGCGGCTCGCGTCCTCGCGATCGTCGCCGTCGGTGCGGTCTTTGCCCAGAGCACGGATCCCACCCGGCTCGTCGACGCGCTCGTCCACCAGGGCCGCGTTCCGGACCGCTTCGCGTACGGGGCCCTCGCCGCGTACCAGGCCGTCCCGCGGCTGGCGGGCGACCTCGCCACGATCCGGCAGGCTCGCCGCATCCGCGGCCTCGGCGACCGGCCGCACCCGCGCCTGCTCGTGGCCCTCCTCGTCCGGGCGATCCGCCACGCCGACCAGCTCGCGCTGGCGATGGATGCCCGGGCCTTCGGGTCGGGCCCGCGGACGAGCTACCGCCCGATCCGGTGGGGCTGGGCGGACCTCGTCGTCGCTGCCGGCGGACTCGCCGCGCTTTGGTTCGCGCTCGCACTCGGCGGGTGACCGGCCCGGCGCTGGCAGCCTCGGCACCCGGCTCGGCCCGCGCCCGATCCGCCCGCTGGAACGGCCTACCACCGCTGGCGCACAATGGCGGGACATCCTCGACCCGACGCGCGGCGCCCGAACGGCGGGCCCGCGACCAGCTCCGGAGGTTCCCGATGACCGAGGTCATGGACAAGGTCCAGACGCTCCAGCAGTTCATCAACGGCGAGTGGGTCGACAGCGCCAGCGGTCGGACCCTGGCGGTCGAGAACCCCGCCAACGGCAAGGTCATCGCCAACGTGCCGGCCTCCGACACCGAAGACGTCGACCGCGCGGTCCAGGCCGCGGCGACGGCCTTCGAGACGTGGCAGAAGACGACCCCGGCCGAGCGGATGACGGCCCTCCTGAAGCTGGCCGACGCGATCGATGCGAACGCCGACGAGCTGACGCGGCTCGAGAGCGCCCACACCGGCAAGCCGGTCAACGTTGCCGCGGGCGACATGCCGGTCGTCTCCGACAACCTCCGGTTCTTTGCCGGCGCGGCCCGGAACCTCGAAGGCAAGGCCGCGGCCGAGTACATCGCCGACCGGACCTCGATCATCCGCCGCGAGCCGGTCGGGGTCGTGGCCTCGATCGCGCCATGGAACTACCCGCTGATGATGGCCGGCTGGAAGATCGGGCCGGCCCTCGCTGCCGGCAACACGGTCGTCCTGAAGCCGTCGGCCCGGACGCCGCTCACCGCGATCAAGCTCGCCGAGCTGGCCGCGGACATCCTCCCGCCCGGCGTGCTCAACGTCCTCGTCGGGACCGGCGATGCGATCGGGCCGGCGCTCGTGGCCCACCCGAAGGTCGGGATGATCTCGGTCACCGGCGACACGGACACGGGCAAGAAGATCGCCCGGGTCGCCGCCGAGAACGTGAAGCGGCTCCACCTCGAGCTCGGCGGCAAGGCACCGGTGCTCATCTTCGACGACGCGGATCTCGACCTCGCCGCCGAGGTCCTCCGGATGGCGAGCTACTGGAACAGCGGCCAGGACTGCACCGCAGCCTGCCGGGTCATCACCGGCCCAAAGGTCTTCGACTCGTTCGTCCAGAAGCTGTCCGACCAGGTGAAGGAGATGAAGTGGGGCGATCCCACGACCGGCGAGGAGCTCGAGATGGGCTCGCTGATCTCGCCGAGCCAGGTCGACCGCGTCGCGGGGATGGTCGACCGCGCCCGTGACGGCGCAGAGGTCGTGGTCGGCGGCGCGCGGGGCTCGCAGGGCGCCGCGTACTACGAGCCGACGGTCATCGCCGGCCCCGACCAGAAGAGCGAGGTCGTCCAGGACGAGGTCTTCGGGCCGGTCGTGACGATCCAGCGCTTCGCCGACGAGGACCAGGCGATCGCCTGGGCGAACGACGTCCGGTTCGGGCTCGCGGCGTCCGTCTGGACCACCGACATCGGCCGGGCGATGCGGGTCGCGAAGGCGATCCAGTTCGGGACGGTCTGGATCAACGACCACTTCACACTCGTCTCCGAGATGCCCCACGGCGGCTTCAAGGAGTCCGGCTACGGCAAGGACCAGTCGATGTACGCGATCGAGGACTACACGATCGTCAAGCACGTGATGCTCCGGATCTGATCCGGGCGCCACGACGACGGGCCGGCGGCGACGCCGGCCCCTGCCGGTGGGGGCGCGGCCGCCCGGGTCAACCTGGCCAGATCGACATCCCCGGACGGCTCGGCACAGTTCGGGCCTCGCCGGGCGTGCCCCGGCGGGCGTCGCCGGTCGATCCTGAACGTGGGGCGTGCCCGGAACGCCGTGCTCGATGGGCACCTGGGCGCGGCAAGTCGTCCCTACCGACCCGGGGTGTCGAATTGGCCAGGTTCCGGGCGGTCCGGCCGGCAGCCTCGCCGAGGCGGCGCGGAATCCCGCAACTGGAGGGTTGACATCCGCTCCCGGCTGTGCTCTCATTCGGTCGACCGACCGAGATCGGTCGACCGACCGAACACCGCGCACCCGTGCGGCCCCCGGTGTTCGCCACAGCTCCTGAGGAGGGTGCTCCGATGGCCTACGAGATCGAAGGCAGGCTGCTCGAGGTCTGCACCTGCAACGTCCTCTGCCCGTGCTGGGTAGGGGAGAACCCCGACGGCGGGACGTGCGACTCGGCCCTCGCCTGGCGGATCGACAAGGGCGTGGTGGAGGGCGTGGACGTCACCGGCCTGACGCTCGCGCTGTCCGTGCACATCCCCGGCAACGTGCTGGTCCCGAAGTCCTGGAAGGCTGCGGTCATCGTCGACGCGCAGGCCACGGCCGAGCAGGAGCAGGCGCTCTTGAAGGTCTTCACCGGTCAGCTCGGCGGTGCGATCGCCGACCTCGCGGGCCTCATCGGCGAGGTCGTCAGCGTCGAGCGAGCGCCGATCACCTTCACCGTCGAGGGCGGCGCGGGCCGGCTCAAGGTCGGTGACGTCGCGGATGCCGACCTGATCCCGTACACCGGGGCCACCGGTCAGCCAACCGTTCTCGCGGAGACCGTCTTCTCCACGATCCCCGGGTCGCCGGTCTACGCCGCGAAGTCCAGCCACTTCAATCGCGACGGCCGGCGCCACGGCATGCCGGACGTCGCCCGGACCGGCAACAACGCCCTCCAGGGCCACTTCCGCTTCGCGGCCTGACCGCGAGCGTCCCACCGGATCGGAGCGGCCACGGTGTTCGCCATCGCTCACCTCCGCGCTGCCCGGCGAGACGGCGCGATCCTGGCGGCCTGCCTGATCGGGCTTGCCGCCATCGCCTGGCTGGCGCTCCTCGGCATCGAGGCCGGCCCGTACGGGCGATTCCTCGGTCACGATGCCGGCGCCGCAGCCGGCCCGGTCATCGTCCAGGCCGCCATCTTCAGCGCCGGCTGGTTCGTGATGATCGCGGCGATGATGCTGCCGACGAGCATTCCGCTCGTCCTCGTCTTCGCCGCGATCGTCGGTCGCCGGGCCCGGCCGCGACTGCTCGTCGCGCTCCTCGTCCTCGGCTATCTCGTCGTCTGGACCGCCTTCGGGCTGGGCGCCTGGCTGGCCGACCGCATCGTCCACGCCGGCGTCGAGGCCCTGCCGATCCTGGCGGCCTACCCGCAGCTCATCCTCGCGACGACCCTCGTCGGCGCGGGGCTGTGGCAGTTCAGCCCGCTCCGCGAGCGCTGCCTCGAGGCATGCCGGAGCCCGCTCGGGTTCGTCCTCAACCGCTGGCAGGGCCGGTACCCGGCCCGGGAATCGCTGGCGATGGGGATCGCCCACGGCGCGTTCTGCATCGGCTGCTGCTGGCCGCTGATGCTGGTGATGTTCGGGGTCGGGATCGCGAGCCTCCCGGCCATGCTCGCCATCGGCGGGGTGACGGCCATCGAGAAGAACCTGCCGTGGGGTCGCCGGCTGACCCGACCGGTAGGCGTCATCCTGATCCTCGCCGGCATCTCCACCCTCACGCCGTGACGGATCACCCGTATGCTCAGCCCATGGTGGACGCCAGCCGGCCCGCGCCCCAGACCCGCGCCGAGCGCCGGGAGCAGGCGACCGCCGACACGCGCGCCGCGATCATCCAGGCGGCTCGGGCGTGCATCCTCGACGAAGGCTACGGCAGCCTCTCGACGCGCCGGGTCGCCGATGCCGCCGGCGTTCCACTGTCCCAGATCCACTACCACTTCGGCAGCAAGCAGCAGCTCGTCCTGGCGGTCCTCGCCGACCAGAATGCCCGGCTCCTGGAGCGGCAGCGCGAGATGTTCGACAGCCCCGAGCCCCTGTGGCTTCGGTGGGAGCGGGCCTGCGACTACCTCGACGCCGACGTCGAGTCGGGCTACGTCCGGATCCTCCAGGAGATGATCGCTGCCGGCTGGTCAGACGCCGAGGTCGCCACCGCCGTCCGGGAGCTCGTCGGCGGCTGGTACCGGGTCCTCGCGGACACGGCCCGTCGGGAGCATGAGCGCGGCGCCGACTTCGGGGCGTTCACGCCCGAGGAGATCGCGGCCCTCATGGGCACGCCGTTCCTCGGCGCCGAGGAGCTGATCCTCCTGGGCGTCACCGAGTCGGCGCTCCCGATCCGGTCCGCGCTCCGGAAGGTCGGGACGCTCCTCCGGAGCATGGCCGTGGGCGACGACGCGATGCTGGGCGACGTTCGCGAGGCGCCGGTCGATGGCCGCGATCAAGGCACCTGAGGCACCGCGCGCAGCGGCCGCCCCGGCCGCGTCGCGGGCGCGCGAGCCGGACGACGTCGGCCTCGCGGAGCGCGATGGCGGCCGGGTCGCCTGGGAGGCCTATGGGAGGGGCGACCCGCCGATCGTCTTCGTGCCGCCGTGGCAGATCGTCCACTCGCGGGTCTGGAAGGCCCAGATTCCGGACTTCGCCCGGCGTCACCGGGTGGTCGCCTGGGACGCCCGCGGCAACGGTCGCTCGGACCGGCCGAGCGACCCGCTGGCCCACACGACGCGGGCCCGGGCGGCCGACCTCGCGGCGGTCATGGATGCGGCCGGCATCCGGGCGGCGGTCCTCGTCGGGCTTTCGTCGGCGAGCGGGCCGATGATCGTCTTCGCAGCCGAGCACCCCGAGCGGGTCCTCGGGCTGGCCTTCGTCTGCCCGGCCTCGCCGTTCGGCGCGGCGAGCGCGGGCTCAGACGTCGACTTCGAGGTCCCGCTCACCGACGACGAGGGCTGGCAGAAGGAGAACATCCACTTCTGGCGGCGGGACTACCGGGCCTACCTCGAGTTCTTCTTCGGGGAGGCCTTCCCCGAGTCGCACTCGACGAAGCAGCGCGAGGACGCCGTCGGCTGGGGCCTCGACACCGACCCGGAGTCGCTCGCCGCGACCGTCCGGGCGCCGCGATCCGTGGACCTGCCGACCTTCACGCAGATGTGCGCCGCGATCCGCTGTCCGACCCTCGTCATCCAGGGACGCGACGAGCGGATCTCGCACGCGTCCCAGGGGTTCGGGCTCGCGGCCGCCATCCCGGGCGCGCAGCTCATCGTCATCGAGGGCTCGGGCCACATCCCGAATGCGCGCCATCCGGTTCGGGTCAACCTCGCCCTTCGCGAGTTCCTCGGCCGGGTGGCCGGAGCGTCCCATGGCCACGACCCGGACGGCTGACCGGGCGCGCCGGGCCGCGACCCCGGCGAGCCGTCCGAAGCCGACTCCGGCCGGGGACACGGCTCGGGTACCCGGCCGGGCCGTAGAGCCGGTCGCGGCCGGCCATGTCACCTCGGCCGACGGCGTCCGGATCTTCTACGAGGTCTTCGGGGTGGGCGAGCCGCCGATCGTCTTCCTGCCGTCTGCGCCGATCGTCCACTCGCGCCAGTGGAAGGGCCAGGTGCCGGACTTCAGCCGACGCCATCGCGTCATCACCTACGACGGACGGGGCAACGGCCGGTCCGACCGTCCGGCGACGCCCGAGGCCTTCACCGACGACCGCTTCGTCGGCGATCTCGGGGCGGTGCTCGATGGGACGAGCACCGAGCGGGCGGTCCTCGTCGGGCTGTGCGTCGACGGCGTCTGGCGGGCCATCCGCTTCGCGGCCGATCAGCCCGAGCGCGTCCTCGGGATCGTCGCCTTCGCCGTCGGCGTGCCGCGGCTCACCCCGCCGCACCCGCACTACGTGGCGGCCGCAGCGACCTTCGACGAGGACCTCCCGGCCTTCGAGGGCTGGCAGAAGATGAACCGCCACCACTGGCGGCGCGACTACCGCGACTGGCTGACGTTCTTCTTCGGCGAGATCACCTCGGAGCCGCACTCCACGAAGGTGATCGACGACGCCGTCGACTTCGCGCTCGACGGGTCGGTCGACTCGATGCTCGCGGACGCGGAAGCTCGCTTCTCGCTCGACCGCGAGGCCGTCGAGGCGATCTGCCGCTCGCTCACCTGCCCGATGCTCCTCGTCCACGGCACCGACGACACCTGCCAGCCGCTCGCCCGGGCCGAGCGCCTCAGCGAGCTCACCGGGGCACCGCTCGTCGTCGTCGAGGGCGCCGACCACATGATCCCGGCTCGCCACCCGATCAAGGCCAACCTGCTGATCCGTGGCTTCGTCGACTCGCTCGCCGGAGGATGACCTGATGCCCGCGTCCCGCACCGTCACCTGGACCCGGTCCCTCGCCCGCCGTCGCCGGGCCCTCTACCTGTCGTCACCGATCGGGCTCGGTCATGCCCAACGGGACCTCGCGATCGCCCGCGAGCTGCGGGCCCTCCGTCCCGACCTCGAAATCGACTGGCTGGCCCAGCATCCGGTCACCGACGTGCTCGCGGCGCACGGCGAGCGGGTCCATCCGCTGAGCGCCGAGCTCGCCTCCGAGTCGGCCCACTTCACCACCGAGTCGTCCGAGCACGACCTCAACGCCTTCCAGGCGATCCGGCGGATGGACGAGATCCTCGTCGCCAACTTCATGGTCTTCCACGACGCCGTCGAGACCGGCGAATACGACCTCGTGATCGGCGACGAGGCCTGGGACGTCGATCACTTCCTGTTCGAGAACCCGGAGCTCAAGCGGACGGCATTCGCGTGGCTGACCGACTTCGTCGGCTGGCTGCCGATGCCCGAGGGCGGCGAGCGCGAGGCGTTCCTGACGGCCGACTACAACGCCGAGATGATCGAGCACGTCGAGCGCTTCCCGCGGCTCCGCGACGCGGCGATCTTCGTCGGCAACCCCGACGACATCGTGCCCGACGATTTCGGGCCGGGGCTGCCGTCGATCCGCGACTGGACCCGCCGCAACTACGACTTCAGCGGCTACATCACGGGCTTCGATCCGGCGCCCCTTCTCGCTCGGCGCGAGGAGCTGCGCCGCGAGCTTGGCTACCAGCCCGACGAGCGGGTCGTGATCGTGACCGTCGGCGGGTCCGGGGTGGGGGAGGCGCTCCTGCGGCGGGTGATCGCCGCGTATCCGGAGGCGCGGCGCCGGATCCCGGGACTGCGGATGGTGGCCGTGGCCGGTCCGCGGATCGACCCGGCATCGCTCGGCGCATCGGCCGGCGTCGACGTTCGCGGGTACGTGCCGGACCTCTACGCCCACCTCGCGGCCTGCGACCTGGCGGTCGTCCAGGGCGGCCTGACGACGACCATGGAGCTCGCCGCCGCCCGCCGGCCGTTCCTGTACTTCCCGCTCCGGGGCCACTTCGAGCAGCGCCGCCACGTTCGCCACCGGCTCGAGCGCTACGGGGCTGGCCGACCGATGGAGTACGACGAGAGCAGCCCCGAGGTCCTCGCGGCGGCGATGGCGGAGGAGATCGAGCGCCCGGTCGGATCGCTGGCGGTCGAGCACGACGGCGCGCGACGGGCCGCCGAGCTGATCGCGCCGCTGGTCTGAGGCCGTGGGCGGTCGTCCGCGGCCGCGCAGCGCCGGGCCGCCGCGCCGGGCCGCCGCCCTCCCTCCCGCGTGGCCCGATCAGACGTACCGCTGCCGCTCCTGCCCGTGGGAGGGGTGCGGCGACCCGGGTCAACCTGGCCAGATCGACATCCCCGGTCGGCTCGGCACAGTTCGGGCCTCGCCGGGCGTGCCCCGGCGGTCGTCGCCCGTAGAGCCTGAACGTGGGGCGTGCCCCGAACGCCACGCTCGACGGGCACCGCGGCGCGACAGGTCGCCCCTACCGACCCGGGGTGTCGAATTGGCCACGTTCGACCGGCCGCGTCGCCGAGGCGGCCTGTCCCCGGCTCCCGGGCCCTGGACGGTCGGCCGCGGCTACGCGATCCCGAGGAGTCGGGCCAGGACGCCGCCGGTGACGAGGGCGAGTGCCAGTGACCCGAGGGTGATCGCGAGGGCCGGCCGCCGGCCGAGCTCCTCGGCGAGGGCCGCGAGGGTGGCGGCGCACGGGATCGAGATCGAGGTCACGATCGCGAAGACGAAGACCTGGCCGGCCGACATGAATGAGCCGAGGTCGCCGGCCGCGAGGCCGTACTCGACGATCGCGAGCGCGATGAGGAGCTGGAGCGCGAGCTCCTTGCGGAGGAACCCGAAGGCGATCGCCACGCCGGCGATCGGCGGCAGGCCGAGCCAGCCCTGGGTCACGGGTCCGAGGAGGGCGGAGAACGGCGCCCAGGCGCCGGACTCCCAGGCCAGCCCCACGACGAACGACCCGACGAGCATGATCGGCGCGGCGGTCACAACGAAGCCCCGGAAGCGGGCCCACGCCTTCTGACCGACATGCGCCGGCACGGGCACGCGGAGATGCGCCATCTCGAGGACGAGGCTCGGCTGGCGGCCGGGCACCATCGCGTTCGCCGCGACGCCTGCGCCGATCGCGACCGCGGCCGTGACCCCGAACGCGGCGAGCGCGACCCCCGGGCCGGCGAGCGGCGTGAGCGCGGCGATGACGACGGCGCTCCGGGCCGAGCACGGCGTCAGGGTGATGAGCATGGAGGCGAGGATCCGCTCGCGGCGCGTTTGGAGGATCCGCGTCCCGTACAGCGCCGGCACGTTGCAGCCGGCGGCAGCGAGGAGCGGCACCGCGGCGCGGCCCGGCAGGCCGAGGGCGTTGAAGATCCGGTCGAGGAGGACGGCAGCGCTCGTCAGGTAGCCGGAGTCCTCGAGGATCGCGAGCAGGACGTAGAAGGTCAGGATGTACGGGATGCCGACGGAGATGAGTGCGAGGAGGCCGCCGTCGAGGGCCCACAGCAGCGCGGTCGCGAGCGTCGGGATCGGGACGAGCGCCGTGACGACCGCGGTCATCGCCGGCGAGACGGTCGCCGTCCACGCCGTCCCGAGGAGAGCGGCGAGCCAGCCGCCGATGACGACCATCGCGCCGAACGTCAGGAGCGTCACGGCGATGAATGCCGGAATGCCGGGCCAGGGCTCGGTGGCGAGGCGCTCGAGGCGATCCCGGAACGGCGGTCGCACGGCCCGCTGCCGCTCCACCTGGCCCACCCAGCCACGGGCGATGTCGGCCCTGGCCGCGTCGAGGTCCGTCCCGAGCGCGATCGTCGCCGCACCTCGGGGGCTGGCGACCCCGGCCTCGATGAGCCGGCCGAAACCGGTGGCGTCGAGGACCGCCGCGCCGACCGAGCGGACGTCCCGGAACTGCCGCGCGAGCTCCGAGGCGCTCACCTGGACCCGGCCTTCGAGCGATGGCGCGTAGACGGGCGCCGGCACGGTCGAGGACGGGGCCAGGACCCCGAGCCGGACGTCGCGCCGGCGGGTGGCAAGCCGGATCGCGTCGGCGAGGGCCGCGGCGACGCCCTCGCCGGCCCGTCCGTTCGTGAGGTGAACGGGGGCGCACAGGAGCTGCGACAGGCGGCCGGTGTCGATCTCGATCCCGTGTCGCGCGGCGTCGTCGGCGAGGTTGGCGGCGACGACGATCGGCAGGCCCAGGTCGCGGCAGGCGAGGGCGAGCGGGAGGTGGCGGGCGAGGTCGCCGGCATCGACGAGGACGAGGATCGCGTCCGGGCGGGCGGCCTCGAGATGCTCCCAGAACGGCGCGTCGCCGGCCGGCCGATCGAGGAGCGATCTCGTGCCCGGCAGGTCGACGAGGATCGCCTCGCGGCCCTCGGCACAGACCCGGCGGCGCTCGATCCGCACCGTGGTGCCCGGAGCGTTCGCGGTCTCGGCGAAGTGGCCGCTGCCTCGAGCGAGGAACGTCGACTTGCCGACGTTCGGCCGGCCGACGAGGGCGACGACCGGGAGGTCGAGCGCCGGCTCGATCGTCGGCGCGGCGTGGCGATGGGTCACGGGGCCGCCTCCGCGACGGCCTCGGCGAGCGGCTGCACGGCGATCCGGGCGGCGACCTTCCTCGCGACGGCGACGCGTGCACGGCCGACGCCGATCACGACCGGCCCGCCGAGCGGCGCCCGCGAGGCGATCGAGACCGAGGTGCCCGGGAGGACGCCCTCGAGGGCGAGCTCCGGGCCGTGCTCGCCGGCGACCGACACGATCCGGGCGGCGCGGCCGACCGGCAGGGCGTCGAGCATCACGGGGACGGGTGCCGTCGCGGCCGACGCCGCGACCGAGGCGGCCGGAGCCGTCCCGATCGCCGCGGTCCTGGCGCTGGTGAAGGACAGCCCGCCCGAGAGACGGGCCGCGACCTCGCCCGCAGCCGAGCGACCCTGGGCGATGCAGTCGGGGAGGCCGACGCCGCGGTATGCGCCGCCGGCGATCCGGAGCAGCGGGTGGGCCGCCAGGGCCGCCTCGGCGGCCGCGACCCGGTCGAGGTGGCCGACCGTGTAGTGGGGCATCGCCCGCGGGTAGCGCGCGACGCGCGTGAAGATGGGCCGGCCGCGAATGCCGAGCGCCCCGGAGACATCGCGATGCGCCGCGGCGACGAGCGCGGACCCGTCCGCCGCCCGGTCGGCCCGGCCGTCGCCGATGAACGCGCGGACGAGGAGCGTGCCCTCGGGCGCCCGCCCGGCCCACTTGTTCGAGCTCAGGGTCGCGGCGCTGATCGTGAGCGGCTCGCCGCCGGCAACGAGGAATCCGTGGCCGGCGAGCTCGTCGGGGAGCTGGTCCTCGCCGTACGCGAGGTTGACCACCGCCGTGTCGCCGTGCGGGATGGCTCGGAGGTGCGCGGCCGCCGCGGGCACGTCCCGCGCCAGGAGGTCGGCGGCGACCGGCGCGGGCGTCGCGAGGATCACGGCTTCCGGCGCAAGCCGCTCGCCGCCGCACAGGCGGACCCGGACACGTGAGCCCTCGACCGAGAGGTCCTCGACGAGGGCCCCGGTCCAGATCCCGACGCTGGGCATGGCACGAACCGCCTCGACGAGCGCGTCGACGAGCTGTCCGGTGCCGCCGGCGAGCGACACGAACGGCGAGGGCGGGGCGCTCGGAGCGCCGTCCCGGACTCGCGCCGCCGCCGCACGGCGGCGAGCCCGGCCGTCGGCGAGGGCGGCCAGGAGCAGCGATCGATGCTCGCGCTCATGGCCCCGGAGCTGCGGGACGACGGCGTCGAGGCTCAGCTCGTCGATCGGGGTCCCGTAGACGCCGCCGATGAGCGGCCCGGCGAGCCGGTCCACGAGGGAGGCACCCAGGCGCCGGCGGAGGAACGGTCCGACGGCCACGTCGCCCTCGTCGCGCGAGCGCGGGAGGAGCAGGTCGAGGCCCATCCGGGCCTTCGCAAGCGGCGAGAAGAGGTCGCTCGTCACGAACGGCAGGAACTTCGTCGGCAGGACGAGGCCCATCCCGTCGGGGAAGCGGCGGAACCGCCCGCCCGCCCGGACGAAGACCGAGCGCGGCTCCCGTGGCCGGATGATCGCGTCCTCGAGCCCGAGCTCCCGGCACAGCTGGACGCCGGCCGGCCGGTAGCTGACGAAGGAATCGGGCCCGTGCTCGATGACGAAGCCGTCCACGGCCTCGGTCCGGACCTTCCCGCCGAGGCGCTTCGAGTCCTCGACGAGGAGCGTCGGGATCCCGGCCCGCCCGAGCTCGTAGGCGCTCGCGAGCCCCGTGATCCCGCCGCCGACGACGAGGACGGTCATGTCGATCGGCCGGCCTACAGCGTTCCCGGCGCCGCGCCAGGCACGGCGGCCCCGACGGCCCCGGCGGCGCCGGTGACGGCGAGATCGACAACCGGCGGGACGAACGGGCAGAGCGGATCGGACTCGAAGGCGTCCCCGGTCCAGGCGAACGCCCGGGCCCGCGAGCCGCCGCAGATCGCGGCGTACTCGCAGCGACCGCAGCGACCCTTGAAGTTCCGCGGATCGCGGAGGCCGGCGAAGACCGGGTGCTCGCGGTAGAGCGTCACGATGTCGTCGGTCCGGACATTTCCGACCGGGAGCGGCAGGAAGCCCGACGGGAAGACGAAGCCGTTGTTCGCGACGAAGAGGATGCCGTTGCCGTCCCGGACGCCGAACCCGCGCCCGACCGACGTCTCGGCGATCGCGGCGGCATCCAGGCCTTCGGCCTCCATCCGCCGGACGGCGACCCGCCGGTAGTGCGTCGCCTCGGTCGTCTTGATCGCGAACGGCGCACCCTTCGAGAGCCCGTAGAGCCAGTGGTTGAGCCGTTCGGCCTGCCCGGGCTCGATCTCGCGGAGCGCGGAGCCACGCCCGATCGAGATGAGGAAGAAGAGGCTCCAGCGGATGATCCCGATCCTGGTCATCAGGTCGTAGATCGCCGGCAGGTCGTCGAGCGTCTCGTCGGTCACCAGGGTGTTCACCTGGAGCGGCAGGCCGATCTCGTGCGTCCACTCGGCGGCCCGGAGCGTGGCCTCGAACGTCCCGGGCACCCCGCGGAAGGCGTCGTGGCGCTCGGCCGTCGAGCCGTCGAGGCTGAGCGACATCGTCTGGATGCCCGCCGCCTTCAGGCTTCGGAGCCGTTCCGGGGTGAGCTCCGCGGTCGCGGCCGGGGCGAGCGACGCCCCGATGCCGCGCTCCGTGGCGGCCTGGACCAGGACCTCGAGGTCGGGCCGGCGGAGCGGGTCCCCGCCGGTGAACACGATGTGCGGGTACGGCTGGCCGAAGCCGGTGATCGCGTCGAGGAGGCGGAAGCCCTCGTCCGTCGTCAGCTCGTCGGGTGCGCGGTCGGGCATCGCCTCGGCCCGGCAGTGCCGGCAGGCGAGGCCGCACGACATCGTCGTCTCCCAGTAGACGAGCATCGGGGCACGGCTGAAGACGTAGCCGTCCGGGCGTACCGAACCGACGCCGCCGATGGCCCCGGGATGCCCGCCCGGGTGGCGGGCGGCACCGCCCTCTGGTCCGCCCGCGGAGTGAGCGCCGGGATGCCCGGCTGGACGCATGGCGACGGTCATCGGACGGCTCCTGCAAGCGGCTTCGGGGATGGGGCGGCGAGTGCCCGCACGGCGACGTCGGCAAGGGCCGCGATGAAGGTCGGGTCGTCGTTCATCGAGCGGGCCCGCTCGAGGCGGATCCCGAGCTCATCGGCGACGGCGCGGGCCTCGATGTCGATGTCGAAGAGGACCTCGAGGTGCTCGGCGACGAACCCGACCGGCGCGACGACGACCTCGCGGACGCCGTCGGCGGCGAGGCGCCGGAGCTCGTCGCGGAGATCCGGCCCGAGCCACGTCTCGGCGGTCCGACCGGCGCTCTGGAAGGTCTGCTCGTAGCGGGGCAGGCCGAGCCGCTCCGCGATGAGCCGCGCGGTCTCGGCGACCTCGAACGGGTAGCGGTCGCCCTCGGCGACGACCCGCTCCGGCAGGCTGTGGGCCGTGAAGAGGACGCGGGCCTCGGATGGGACCTCGCAGCGGGCGATCGCCTCGCGGGTCGCCGCGGCGAGCGCGGCGATGAACCCCGGCTCGTCGTGCCATGACTCGACGAAGACCGCCTCGGGCGGGTGGATCGCGGCGGCCGCGGCGCCGGTCAGGCCGGCCTCGACGGCACGACGGTAGCCGGCGCCGTTCGACGAGCGCTGGGGCGCGAGGGCGATCGCCACGAGCCGCTGGATGCCGTCGCGGGCGATGCCCTCGACGATCGTCGCGATCCGCGGGGCGATGTGGCGCATCCCGGCGTAGACGGGGATCGGCGTGCCGCGAGCCGCCAGCTCGGCCGCGAGGGCGGCCCGCTGCTGCTCCACGATGCCGGAGAGCGGCGACGCGCCACCGATCGCGCGGTACCGGCGGAGGAGGTCCTCGAGCTGCTCCGGGGACGGCGGACTGCCGCGCCGGATGTCCGTGTAGTAGGCCTCGACCTCGTCGAGCGCGGCCGGGCCGCCGTAGGCCATGAGCAGGACGGCGTCGCGGGACATCAGCGGCCTCCGAGCGGGATCGAGTGGACGAGGTCGACGAGCCGGCGGAGGGCGTCCGGATCGGTCTCGGGGATGACGCCGTGGCCGAGGTTGAAGACGTGGCCCGGGCGGCCGCCGGCGAGCCCGAGGATCCAGCGGGCGGCCTCCTCGACCTCGGCCCACGGACCGAGGAGGAGGGTCGGGTCGAGATTCCCCTGGACGGCACGGTCGCCGACGATCGCCCAGCCATCGTCGAGGGCGATCCGCCAGTCGAGGCCGATCACGTCGCCGCCGGCGGCGGCCTGGAGCCGGAGCAGTCCGGCGGTCCCGATCCCGAAGTGGGTGGACGGCACGCCGAGGACCTCGATGCCCGTCCAGAGCCGGCGCATCCACGGCGCGACCGATCGCTGGTAGTCGAGCGGCGAGAGGCCGCCGACCCACGAGTCGAAGACCTGAACCGCCTGGGCGCCGGCGGCGACCTGTGCCCCGAGGTACGCGATCGTCGCGTCCACGAGCCGCGCCATGAGGGCGTCCCAGGCCGCGGGCTCGGCGTGCATGAACAGCCGGGTCTTCGGGAAGTCGCGCGACGGACCGCCGTCGATGAGATAGCAGGCGAGCGTGAACGGCGCGCCGGCGAACCCGATGAGCGGCACGGGGCTGGCGGCCCGGATGAGGCCGATCGCCTCGAGGAGGGGAGCGACCGCCTCCGCGGGCTCGAACGGCCGGAGCCGCTCGATGTCGCCCGCGGAGGCGATCGGCCGCTCGATCACCGGGCCGACACCTGGCGTGATCTCGAAGGCCACGCCGAGCCCGGTGAACGGGGTGGTGATGTCCGCGAAGAGGATCGCCGCGTCGACGCCGAGCCGATGGACGGGCTGGAGCGTGACCTCGGCGCAGAGCGCCGGGTCACGGGTGATCTCGACGAGCGAGGCCCGCTCCCGGATCGCCCGGAACTCCGGCAGCGAGCGCCCGGCCTGGCGCATGAACCAGACGGGCGTGACGTCGACCGGCAGCCGGAGCGCGGCCCGGAGGTACCGGTCGGTCCGCGGGTCGGCGACCGCGACGTCGGGCAGGGTGGCGGTCGAGGCGGTCGAGGCGCTCATGCGAGGAACGCCGTCCGGGCGGCGGCCACGAGCTCGTCGATGGTCGCCGGGTCGTGGGCCAGCGACAGGAACCAGGCCTCGAACTGGGACGGCGGCAGGAGCACACCGGCATCGAGCATCGCCCCGAAGAACCGGGCGTAGGCCGTGCGGTCCGAGGCCATCGCGTCGTCCGTGGTCGTCGGGACGCCGTCGCGGAAGAAGACCGTGAGGAGCGAGCCGACGCGGGCGATCGCGACGGTCCGGCCGGCATCGGCCGCGGCCGCGCGGAGGCCCGCTTCGAGCGCGGCGCCCGCGGCCTCGAGCCGCTCGTACGCGGCGTCGTCGAGGAGGGCGAGCGTCGCCGCCCCGGCGGCCATCGTCAGCGGGTGCCCGGAGAGCGTGCCGGCCTGGTAGACCGGCCCATCGGGGGCGATGCTCGCCATGAGGTCGCGGCGCCCACCGTACACCCCGACCGGCATACCGCCGCCGACGATCTTGCCGAGCACGGTGAGATCGGGCCGGACCCCGTAGCGGGCCTGGGCACCGCCGCGGGCGACGCGGAAGCCGGTGATGACCTCGTCGAAGACGAGCAGCGCGCCGTTCGCGGCCGTCACCTCCTGGAGGCCCTCGAGGAATCCCGGGGCGGGGGCGACGACGCCGACGTTCGCGGCGACCGGCTCGACGATGACCGCGGCGATCCGACCGGGGTGAGCGGTGAACGCGGCCCGGACGCCGTCGAGGTCGTTGATCGGGACCACGACCGTCGCGCCGGCCACCTGCGCCGGGACCCCGGCGCTGCCGGGCATGGCGAGCGTGGCGAGCCCCGAGCCGGCCTCGACGAGGAGGCCGTCGGAGTGGCCGTGGTAGCCGCCGGCGAACTTCACGACGAGGTCGCGGCCGGTGGCGCCGCGGGCCAGCCGGAGCGCGCTCATCGCCGCTTCCGTGCCGGAGGACGTGAACCGCAGCTTCTCCATCGACGGGACCGCGTCCCGGATCGCCTCGCCGAGCGTCACCTCGCGCGGCGACGTGGCCCCGAGCGCGAAGCCGTCGAGGGCCGCCTCGCGTACCGCCTCGACGACCGCCGGGTGGGCGTGGCCGAGGATCGCGGGGCCCCAGGCGCCGATGCAGTCGAGGTACCAGCGCCCGTCGGCGTC
>DASUMJ010000085.1:0-10698 GCA_036277775.1 Candidatus Limnocylindrales bacterium | reverse complement strand
GCTCGCGACGAGGGATCGGGTCGGGACGGCGGTCGTCATGGTCGGGGGGGAGGTCCGGCCGGCGTGGGCACGCCGGCCGGCCCGTTGGTCCTCAGGCCGCGACGGCGGCCGTCGCGTCGTCGGCCGGCGATCGGCCCGGGGCTCGCACGGCGAGCAGCGCGAGCGCGAGCGCGGCGACGGCGATGAGCAACTGCCCGGCGAGGACCGGTGGCGCGGGCAGGGCACCCTTCTGCAGCGCCTGGAGCGCCGCGGTGACCGGGGCGCCGACGACGAGGACGGCGGTCACGAGGCTCGCGGGCGCGCGCTTGAGCGCCGCGTACCAGGTGCCCACGTAGCCCGACAGGAGGAGGCCGGTGAGGAGGACCCAGCCGAGCTGCTCGCCGGAGAGGGCGGCCATTGCGCCGAGCCTGCCGGTCGCGACGAGGTAGCCGGCGAGGACGACGAGCCCGATCCCGAGCCGGCCGACGCCGACGATCGCCGACGGCACGCGGCCGAGGAGTCGCTTGGCGAGGATCGCCTCGACCGCCCAGAAGAGGGTCGCCGCCGCGATGAGCGTCTCGCCCGTGCCCCACGTCACGCCGGTCGGCGGGACGACGAGCAGCTGCGCGACGAGGAGGACGGCCAGGGCGCCGAGCTGGGCGCGGCCGAGGCGCTCGCCGAGGAACGGGACCGCCAGGATCGCGACCCACACGAACAGCGTCTTGTGGATGAACGCCGCCGAGGGCGCGCTCGCCATCGCCAGCCCGGAGAAGAACAGCAGGAACGGCACGCTGCCGCCGATGACCCCGATGACCACGAGGCGCGCCCAGGACGCCCCGCGCATCGCCCGGACGTCGGTTCCCCGAACCGTCGCCGCGGCGAGCGCGAGGAGGACGAGAGCGGCCACGCCGTTCTTCAGGGTCGTGAAGACCGCCGCATCCGGGAGCTGCCTGACCGCGAGGCCGTTGACGAAGATCGAGACGCCGCTGATGAGCGCCGTCGCGAACGCGAGACCCACGCCCCAGCGGATCGAGTTGGGAATCCGTCGCGCGAGAGCGCCGGTCCGGATGGAGGCAGGGTTCACGGGGTCCCTCCGGTTGATGCGTCGGCCGGCTTCCCGGCGTCGTCGAGCGCGATCGCCGCGCGGAGCGTCTCGCGGATCCCTGCGGCCGTCTCCGGGTCGAGCCGCTCGACGATCGTCCCGGCGGCGACGTAGACCTGGTCGCCTGGAGCGATGTCGGGGATCAGGAGCGTGGAGGCCCGGCGCAGACGCCCGTCCTGGTCGACGGTCGCGCCGACCTCGTCGACGGACACGACGGTGCCCGGGAAGCTGATGCACACGGGTCAGGCCCGCCCGCAGGACAGAGGACGGCTCATGGCCATAGCCTCGGGCCGTCGCCACGCGGCGGACAGGGCCGCGCGTCACGCCGGCCCGACGGTCTGGTCACGGATGGGCGGGCCGACCGGCCCGCCCGCGCGCGCCGTCCGGCTCTCGCGGCGGGACGGATGCCGGATGCACGCTTCGATCGGAGGTGCGCGCCCAATGACCGTCGCGCTCGAGAACGTCCCTGGCGCCGCCACGACGGCGCAGCGCCCGCGCCGAACGTCCGATCCCACCAGCTGGAGCCCACTCGCGATCGCGAGCGACCGATGCAAGGGCTGCGAGCTCTGCATCGGCGCCTGCCCGCACGCCGTCCTCGCTCTCGACACGGGGGTCGTCAACAAGCTTGGCTACCACCCGATCCGGCTCGTCGACGCGGCCGGCTGCACGAGCTGCGCGCTCTGCGCAAAGGTCTGCCCGGATGCCGTCTTCACCGTCTTCGCCCCGCGGAAGGAGGCCTGACGTGGCGATCGACGTTCAGTCCGCCACTGGGCTCGCCGAGGCGGCGATGCCCTCCGAGGCCACGGCACTCCCCGAGCGGGTCCTCATGAAGGGCAACGAGGCGATCGCCGAGGCGGCCATCCAGGCCGGCTGCGACGCCTACTTCGGCTACCCGATCACGCCCCAGGCCGAGATCCTCGAGTGGATGGCGCGGCGGATGCCCGAGGTCGGGCGCGTCTTCGTCCAGGCGGAGAGCGAGCTCGCGGCGATCAACATGGCGCTCGGCGCCGCGGCGACGGGGGCACGGGTCCTCGTGAGCTCGTCGTCGCCCGGCATCTCGCTCATGGCCGAGGGCATGTCGTACATGGCCGGCTCGGAGGTCCCCGTCGTCCTCGTCGACATCATGCGCGGCGGGCCCGGGCTCGGGTCGATCGGGCCGTCACAGAGCGACTACTTCCAGATCGTCAAGGGCCACGGCCACGGCGACTACCGGACGCCGGTGCTCGCCCCGGCTTCGATCGCCGAGGCGATCGAGCTCGTCGCCGATGCCTTCGAGCTCGCCGAGCGCTACCGGACTCCGGTGGTGATCCTCGCCGACGGGACCCTCGGCCAGGCGATGGAGCCGGTCGTGCCGGCGTACCGGCTGCCGCCCCGGCAGGACTTCGACTGGGCCGCCAACGGCGCGGCCGGTCGACGACCGCGGGTCGTCCGCTCGCTCCACCTGAAGCCGGAGGACCTCGAGGCCCACAACGAGCACCTCCAGGCGAAGTACCGGGCGATCGAGGCCGCCGAGGTCCGGTGGACCGGCGAGCTCCTCGACGACGCCGAGCTCGTGATCGTCGCCTACGGCACGGCCGCCCGCGTCGCCCGGACCGCCATCCGCAGAGCCCGCGAAGGCGGCCTCCGGGCCGGCCTCTTCCGCCCGATCAGCCTCTGGCCGTTCCCCACCGCTCCCCTCGCGGCCGTCGCGAACCGGGTCCGGGGGATCCTCACCGTCGAGCTGTCCTCGGGCCAGATGGTCGAGGACGTCCGGCTCGCGGTCGAGGGCCGCACCCCGGTAGCGTTCCACGGCCGCACCGGAGGGATGGTCCCGTCGCCGGACGAGGTCCTCGCCTCGCTGCGCCGCCTCTGGGCCGTGACGGATCCCGTGGACGGCGAACGGCGCCGCCCGCGCCGGAGCGCGCGATGGGTACCGCCCCAGCATCCGCAGCACCCGCCGCGCCTCGTCGAGGAGGAGAGCGACGTCAGGGAGCCGGCGCTCCAGGAGGTCTGGCGATGACCGCCCCGGTCGCGCCCGCCCCCGCGCCTGACCGGGTGATCGCCGGACGCCCGGCGCTCCTCGCTGATCGGTCCACCCACTACTGCCCCGGCTGCGGCCACGGCGTCGTGCACCGGCTCCTGGCCGAGCTCCTCGGGGAGCTCGGGCTGGCCGAGCGGACGATCGCCGTCGCGCCCGTCGGCTGCTCCGTCTTCGCCTACGACTACATCGACGTCGACTGGGTCGAGGCGCCCCACGGCCGGGCTCCGGCCGTCGCGACCGGCGTCCGACGCGTGCGGCCCGAGGCCTTCGTCCTGATGTACCAGGGCGACGGCGACCTCGCCGCGATCGGGACGGCCGAGATCATCCACGCCGCCGCCCGCGGCGAGCGGATCACCGCGGTCTTCGTGAACAACGGTATCTATGGCATGACCGGCGGCCAGATGGCCCCGACCACCCTCCTCGGCCAGAAGACGACATCGTCGCCGACCGGCCGCGACGAGCGGACGACGGGCGCCCCGATCCCGATCACCGAGATGCTCGCGATCCTGCCGGGGGTCGCGTACGCGGCCCGCGGGACGCTCGCCGACGCGCCGTCCGTGGGGCGGCTCCGGGCGATGCTGAAGCGTGCGATGGAGGTCCAGCTGAAGGACGGCGGCTTTGCGATCGTCGAGGTCCTGGCGAACTGCCCGGTCGGCTGGGGCATGACCGCGCAGGAGTCGATCGATCACCTCAAGGTCGTCGCCGAGACGTATCCGACCGGGGTCATCGTCGATCGGCTCAAGGCTGCTCCGAAGCCCGTCCCGGTGGAGGCCTGACGATGGACCGCTCCACGATCTTCGCCGGGTTCGGCGGCCAGGGGATCCTGTTCGCCGGCACCATCCTCGCCCGAGCGGCCATGACCGAGGGCCTCGAGGTCCTCTGGATCCCGTCCTACGGTCCCGAGATGCGCGGCGGCACCGCGTCGTGCACGGTCATCGTCGCCGACCAGCCGATCGGGTCCCCGATCGTCGATCGCGCCGATGCCGTCGTGGCCTTGAACCCGCCGTCGCTGGCGAAGTTCGAGATGGCGGTGGCTCCCGGCGGGCTCCTCGTCCTCAACCGGTCGCTCATCGAGGCCCTGCCGACCAGAAGCGATCTCGAGATCGTGGCCGTCCCGTGCACGAACCTCGCCCGAACCGCCGGCGACGACAAGCTCGTCAGCGTCGTGGGCCTGGGCGCGCTCCTCGCCCGTCGGCCGCTCGTGCCGATCGCGGCGGCGCGCGGCGCCCTCGAGGCGGTCCTCCTGAAGAAGCGGCCGGAGATCCTCGCGGCCGACCTCGCGGCGCTCGAGGCCGGTTACGCGGCGGCGCTCGAAGGGAGCCTCGCGCCCGCCTGACGGGCGGCGTGGGCAGCGCGGGCGGCGTGGGCGGCGCGGCCCGCACGGCCGGCAAGGCCCGCACAGCCGGCACGGCCGTCCCTCCGTATGACCGGATTCGGGCGCCCGCCGGACGTCCGTCTTGCTGATGACCGTCGGCGTCATGAGCCCTGTCTGCCGCGCCCGTCGTCCCGGCAATCGCCCACCGCCGTCGTATGACGCGGACGGTCATAGCGTGACGGCACGTCGTCGCCGGTCGGACTCCGGTCATGGAGCCGGCCTGGGAGTGGTGGCGAGCGCCGGGGGCTGGCGCCGGGGGGCGGGCGCGGGGGCGGGCGCGGAGCCGGGCGCGGAGCCGGGCGCCGGGCCGGGGCGCGGGCGCGGAACCGCTCGCGATGCCCCGGTGTAGGACGTACGGTTGACCCGAGGAGGGCCGTCCGACGGAAGACACCGAGCTGATCGAGCGCGCCCGCGCAGGCGAGGTGATGGCCTACGAAGAGCTGGTCCGCCGCTACCAGGACGTGGCGGTGCGCACGGCGCACCTGATCGCGCCCTCGGGCGACGCGGACGACGCCGCCCAGGAAGCCTTCGTCAAGGCCTGGGTCGCGCTGCCCCGCTTCCGCCCGGAGGCGCCGTTCCGGCCTTGGCTCCTCCGGATCGTCGCGAACGAGGCCCGGAACCGGCGTCGATCGGCCGGCCGGCGCGAGGGTCTCGCGATCCGGGCCACGGCCGACCGCCCCTCGGACGACGCGGCCCCGTCGCCCGAGGCGGCGGCCCTCGCCGCCGAGCGCCGCGCGATCCTCCTCGAGGCCGTGAACCGCCTCCGCGACGACGATCGCGAGGTCATCGCCGCGCGCTACTTCCTCGACCTGTCGGAGGCCGAGACGGCCGAGGTCCTCGGGATCGCCCGCGGGACCGTGAAGTCGCGACTGTCGCGCGCGATCGCACGGCTTCGGGACCACATCCCGGGTGAGCCGGCATGAGCGCGGAACGACCGATGCCGGCGGTCGGGTTCGAGTTCGAGGCCGCGCTCCGCGACCTCGGGGCGGCGATCGCGGCCGCCAGCCCGCCGCGGGACGGCGACCTGGCGGCCGCGGTGACCCGCCGCATCCTGTCCGAGCGGCCGCGCCGCGCAACCGCGACGGCGACCCCGACGTGGCTGCGACGCGGCGGCGTCGCCGTCCCGCGACTGCGCCGGAGCGCGCTCCTGGCCGCGGCGGCGCTCCTCGTCGCGGCGGCGGCCGTGGCCGCGGCCATCGGCTACGGACTGCCGGGGATCCGGATCCTGTTCGGGCCGCCGCCGTCGATCGTGCCGACCGCGTCCGTCCCCGCCTCGGGGGCCCCTGGCGCGACCCTCGGCCTCGGCACGCCGCTCACCCTCGACGAGGCCGGTGCGCTCGTCGACTTCGAGATCCTCCTGCCGCCCGACCCGGCGATCGGCCCGCCCGACGCGGTCTATCTGGCCGCGGGACGTGTCGCCCTGGCCTGGGGCCCGGACCCCGCCCTGCCCGGCACGGCCGCGGAGGGCCTCGGCCTCCTGCTCCTCGAGCTCCGGGCGACGGTCGACCATGACTGGATCGAGAAGCTCATCCAGGTCGGGACCCACGTCGAGCGGGTCACCGTCGACGGCGCGGACGGCTACTGGATCTCCGGCGAGCGCCATTTCCTGACCTTCATCGCGCCCGACGGGTCGGTGATCGAGGACGCCATCCGCGAGGTCGGCAACACGATCCTGTGGACGCGCGACGGCATCACCTACCGCCTCGAGGGCGAGCTCACCCGCGACGACGCGATCGCCCTGGCCGCCACCCTCCGCTAGGTCCGCGAGGCCGCGGAGGGCCTTGCCCTATCGGATGCCGGCCTGCTCCTGGAGCGAGTGCCAGTTCGCGAGCCGATCGGCCTGGGTGGCGATGATCTCCGGCGTCTCGGAGCCGTCCCGCCCGAAGTGCTGGGCGAACCGACCCTCGGTCCGGGCAAACGCGAGGAAGTCGATCGGCGTCCCGTCCGGGGCCTTCGACCAGTCCTCCTTCAGGGCCGGGTTGCCCTGGAGCGACAGGCGCTCGGCCATCGACTCCCCGCGGCGCGGGTCGTACGTGAAGAGCGGGAACGCCCGCGAGTCCACGGCCAGCTTCGCCTGGCGGGTCGACGCGTCGTCCGGGATCCCGTGCTCGGGCATGCACGGCGTGTAGGCCACGATGACCGCCGGCCCCGGGTACTCGTTCGCGTCGAGGATCGAGCGGTAGAAGTGGTTGAGATGGGCCGGGGTCGTCTGGGCCACGTAGACCTCGCCGTGCGCGGCGATGATCCGGCCCAGCTCCTTGCGCCGCTCCGGGCGGCCGTGGAGCGCCTTGCCATAGGCGGAGAGCTTCGTGACCTGGCCGCCGAACGTCGCGGTCGAGGCCTGGCCGCCGGTGTTCGAGTAGACCTGCGTGTCGAGGACGAGGACCTTGATGTCGGCGCCCGAGGCCACCATCCGCGACAGGGCCTGGAAGCCGATGTCGTACATCGCCCCGTCGCCGCCGAAGACCCAGAGCTTCCGCTCCGGGTGGCCGCTCGCGTCCCAGCGCGCCCGGATGCCCATCGCGACGGCCGGCGAGTTCTCGAACAGCGAGTTCGTCCACGGGACGCGGTACGGGTTGAACGGATAGGTCGCGCCGAACACGCTGTTGCAGCCGGTGGCGGCCACGATCCCCATCGATTCGGGGCCGTGGACCTGGCGGGTCGCCGCGAGGACCATCCGGATCGCGGTCGCCTCGCCGCAGCCGGCGCACGAGCCGGCGCCGCCGACGTAGCCGATCGCATGCTCGCCGAGCATGAGGTCGGCGAGGGCCTTCTCATTGCGGTAGACGTCGGGGGTCGTCGGGAGCGAGCGGAAGAACCGCATGTCGCGGTCGTAGCGCTCGAGCGTCGACTCCCCGGTCGGCTCCTCGGCGACCTTGTCGATCATGACGAGCGCGTCGTGGCCGAGCGCCGCACAGACCTCGACGCACTCGGCGCAGCCCTTGCAGTGGACCGGGTCGACGAAGATCCCGAACGCGCCGCGGTCGTGGCCCTTGCGGGCCGGCACCTCGCCGTACTTCTGGGTGTCGGCGAAGTGGCTTCGCGCCGTCGAGGTCGCGAGCTCGGCGGTGCCGTTCAGGTCCGCCGCGAAGGTCGCGATCCGGCCGTCGAGCTCCGGCTCCGGGACGACGACGCCGAGGATCGCGGTGTCGGGGCAGGCCGAGACGCAGGCCATGCAGCCGACGCACTTCTCGGCGAGGAGATCCGGGATCCGCGGCGCGAGCTTCGAGAAGTCGCGGACGGCCGAGGTCGCCGGCGGGATGATGCTCCGGGCCAGGCCGGCGTCGGCCGGCAGCTCGCGGTCGGCGACGCCGCGGCGATACGCGGGCACGACGCTCCGGCCGAACTCCTCGACGTAGGCATCGATGTCGAGGAGCGGCGGCGCGATCGTGGCCAGCCGATCGAGGTGGGATTCCTTGAGCTCGCCGACCGCCTTCACGAACGGCGTCTCGTCGGGGTGGGGATCCACCGCGGCGGGAACGATCGTCGCGACGGGGCGCTCGGTGGTCGGGACGTCAGGCATCGGTGGCTCCCGTCTCGGCGGCCGGCGCGGCCGCCATCGTCGCCGTTTCCTCGGCGATCGCGTGGATGAGGTCGGTCATCGAGAGGACGCCGATCGGGATGGTCTCGTCGTGGTCGGCGACGACGACGAGACGGTGGATCCGGTGGCGCTCCATCTTCCGGGCCGCGATCGCGAGCGGCGTCGAGCGGTGGACGGTGATCGCCGGGCTCGTCATCAGGTGGCGGACCGCGAGGCCGGGCCAGTTCGCCCAGAGGTACTCGGTGCCGCGGGCGCGGGTGAGGTCGGTCTGCGACAGGACGCCGACGAGCGAGCCGGCGGCATCGACGACCGGCAGCCCGTGGACGTGGCGGCTGTCCATGAGGATCGCGGCCTCGCTGAGCGAGGCGTCGGCCCGGATGACGATCGGCTCGATGGCCATCCGGTCGCCGACGGTCGGGGCGGGGATGCGTTCGGTCGTCATCGGGCTGCTCCCTCGAGGGCCGGTGCCGCGGTGGACGTGGCTGCCGCGTCCGGCGGCGCGCCGATGGCGGCGGTGACGTCGATGAGCCCGTCGTAGGCCTCGGCGATCACGTCGAGGTTGGCGTCCACGACGGTCCCGCCGCGCTTCCCGAAGAAGCGGGCGAGCTGTTCGCGCACGGCGACGAGCAGGCCGTCGCGGTCCATCCCGGCGCGCGCCGCGAACGGCGAGACCCGAAGGAAGACGCCGACGAGGGCGACGCCCTGCATCCGGACCTCGAGGTCGGCGCGCGGCGCGTGGCGCCGGGCGAGCTCGGCGGTGTCGAGCGCCGTCACCCGGATGCGGCGGGCGACGATCTCAGCCCGGAACGACGCCGGGATCGATGCCCAGATGGCCTCGGGATCCGCGAGCGGCGACTGGATGAAGACGTCCCCGCCGTCCGCGAGGCCGGCGAGCGGGTCGCCGAGGCTGAAGGCCGAGACGTCGTGGAGCGGGACGAACTCGACCTGGTCGAGCTCGGCGTGAAGCCGGATCGGCTCGTCGGCGATCGTCAGGTAGTAGGTCGTCGGGAGGCCCTTCTTCTCCGAGCCGTAGCGCGGATAGGCCTGGACCTGCTTGCCGAAGAGCTCGCCCGAGAGGGTCGCGACGAGCTTGTTCGTCGTGACGCTGCCGAAGCCCCCGATGGAGTGGCCGCGGAGGCTGTAGGCACCGGCCGGGCGGAGGTCCACCGGCTCGACGGGCAGCGCGAGCGGATGCCGGATCCCCACGACGTAGTGGCGCTGCTCGTCCTCGCCGTGGTCGGCGAGCCGGTCGAAGATCGCCACGAGGTCGCCGGCGGCAACGTCGCGCGAGCCGAGGCCGGCCGAGATCGACAGGACCCGCGGGACCATGGCGCCCTCGGCGGCGCGGTCGTAGAGCGCGGAGCGGAGCTCGCGGGTCAGCGGGTTCGCGGCCGCGAGCGGCTCGTCGGTCCGCTCGACCACGCCGATCGTCCGCGCGTGCCGGAGCGCCGCGACGAGCTCGCGGGACGGGAACGGTCGGAACGCCGTGACCGCCACGCAGCCGACCGGCCGGCCCTGGGCGCGGAGGTGATCGACGACCGCGATGGCGGTGTCGGCGATCGTGCCCATCGAGACGAGGATCTCGTGGGCGCCCTCGGTCCGGTAGGCCTGGATCGGCCCGTACTGCCGGCCCGTGAGACGCGCCCATTCGCCGTACGCGTCATCGAGGATGGCGGGGATCCGGTCGGTGTAGGCCCGCTGCCCGATCCGGCCCTTCATGTAGCTGTCCTGGTTCTGGTCGACGCCCGTCATGAGGGCCTCGGCCGGGTCGAACAGGTCCCGGATGTGGTCCCGGGGGTTGCCCACGAACTCGCGCAGGAGGTCGTCCTCGGGGAGCAGGACGTTCTCGAGGGTGTGGGTCGTCAGGAAGCCGTCCTGGGCCACGAAGAACGGCGTGTCCGAGGCCTCCGCCGCACGGCGGGCGATCGCCGCGAGGTCGGCCGCCTCCTGGGCGTTGCGGGCGAAGAGCATGCCCCAGCCGCAGTCGGCCACGGCCATCATGTCGTCGTGGCCGGCATGGATGTTGAGGGCCTGGCTGGTCAGGGCGCGCGCCCCGACGTGGAACACGACCGGCAAACGCTTGCCGCTGATGACGAACAGGACCTCCTTCATGAGGACGAGGCCCTGGCCGGCCGTGAAGTTCGTGACGCGGGCACCGGCGAGGGCGGCACCCTCCGCAGCCGACGCGGACGAGTGCTCGGACTCGGGCTCGATGAACCGGAGCGGCGTGCCGAAGAGGTCGGTCCGGCCATCGGCGACCGCGGCCTGGTAGACCGCGGCCATCGTCGTCGACGGCGTGATCGGGTAGACGCAGGCGACCTCGGCGAGCCGGCTCTCGACGTGGGCGACGGCCTCGGAGCCGTCGACGATCGCCGGGATCCCGGGGTATGGGACCGGGTCGATGGGCAGGGGGGTCGAAGGGCGCGGCGCGGCGGTGGACGTCATGGCCCTAGGGTGGTTCGACGGCATCGATCCGGGGAGGCCCCTCCGGCCCCAACGTGAGGGGCCGCATGGCCCGCCGTCGTGGGCCCGCGCGTTGTGCCCGCGCAGCCCGCGTGTAAACCGGTTAACCTCCGCGAATGCCACGCGACCGCTTCGAGAGCCCTGGATCGGCGACCACCGCGCGGGCGGGGTCGGACTGGTGGCGCCGGGCCGTCGTCTACCAGGTCTACATCCGGAGC
>DASUMJ010000084.1:0-19757 GCA_036277775.1 Candidatus Limnocylindrales bacterium | reverse complement strand
GATCGGTCTCGGCCGGGTGCTCCGTCGCCAGCTGGATGCCCATCCGCCGCCGGGCCTCGTAGAGCGACCGGCCCTCGAGGTACGAATCCGGGCGGGCGAAATAGATCAGCTCGAACACGCAGAGCGCCGGCGTCGCCGGTGCGAACCGCACCGACTGCGGCTCCCGGCCGGGCTGGAGGACGACGATCTCGCCCGGCTCCACGTCCCGGACGTACTCCGCGCCGACGATGTCGAGGCCCGTCGTCTCCGACGACAGGACCCATGCGTGGCGCGGCCCCGCGGCCGGCTCGTCGTCGCCCCAGAGGCTGCCGGGGGCATGCACGGGCGCGGCGACGTCGGGGATCCGCCCGATCGAGAGCGGCCGGAAGCCGTGCGGGTCGCGGACGCCGATGATCCGGTCCTTGTCGAGGATCACGAGCGAGTAGGCGCCGCGCACCCGCGGCAGGAGCGTGACGAGGGCCTCGACGGTGTCCGCGCCGGGCTCGTCGGCGAGGAGCGCGGTCAGGAGCTCCGTGTCGGTCGAGGCGGGCAGCCGGCCCCGCCCCCCGCGCAGCTCGCCGAGCAGCTCGCGGGTGTTCACGAGGTTGCCGTTGTGCCCGATCGCGACGGCCCGGCGCGGCCCGAGACGGAGCGTCGGCTGGGCGTTCTCCCAGACCGTCGAGCCGGTCGTCGAGTAGCGGCAGTGGGCGATCGCGAGGTCGCCGTGGAAGGACGGCAGCCGCCGCTCGTCGAGGACCGACGAGATCATCCCGAGGTCCTTGTAGAGGAAGAGCTCGGCGCCGTCGCTGACCGCGAGGCCCGCGGACTCCTGGCCCCGGTGCTGGAGGGCGAAGAGCCCGAGCGCGGCGACGTTCGCGGCCTCCGTCCCGGAGCCGTGCGGCAGGGCCGCCCCGAACACGCCGCACACGTCAGCGGCCCTCCGGCGCCGCGGCGGGCGCCTCCCAGTCGAGGGCCCGCGCGAGCCCGTGGTCCCACGTATGCGCGAGGTCGGCCACGCGGAGGTCGATCGGGTCGGCGACGCGCGAGCCGCGCTCCTCGGCCGCGCCGGTCGCCCCGGCGCCGGCAAGCTCCACGAAGAAGCGGTCACCGCCCGTGGTCCCGATCCGCTCGACGGGCAGGCCGTGGTGCCGCGCGAGGAGCTCGAGCGCGGGGGCGTGCCGCGGACGGGTCGTGACGACGACGCGGCTGGGGCTCTCCCCGAAGAGATCGACCGCCGGCGAATGGGCGACCGGGACCCGGACGGTGACGCCCATCCCGCCCCAGATGGCACCCTCGGCGAGCGCGACGGCGAGGCCGCCACCCGACACGTCCTGCATCGACGCCGCGAGCCCCCGGGCCGCCGCCTCGCGGGCGAACGCCTGCAGCCGCCGCTCCCGATCGAGGTCCAGTCCCGGCGGCTCGTCCTCCGCGGCCGGGCCGGCGAGCCGGGCGTACTCGCTGCCGGCGAGGCCCGGGGTCGCCTCCCCGACGAGGAGAATCGCATCGCCCTCCGCGGCGAAGGCCGGCCCGACGAGCGTGGCGACGTCGTCGAGGAGCCCCACGACGCCGATCTCGGGGGTCGGGAGGATCGCGCCGGCCGGCGACTCGTTGTAGAGCGAGACGTTGCCGCCGGTGACGGGCAGCCCGAGCGCCCGGCAGGCGTCCCCGAGCCCGCGGACCGCCTCGCGGAGCTGCCAGAACGCCTCCGGCCGGGTCGGGTCGCCGAAGTTCAGGCAGTTCGTGACGCCGAGCGGCCGCGCGCCGGTGATCGAGACGTTCCGGGTCGCCTCGGCGACGCTCAGGGCCGCGCCGAGCCACGGGTCGACCCCGCCGACCGGGGCGTTCGCGTCGGTCGTGGCGACGAGCGCCTTGGTCGTGCCCTTCACCCGGAGGACCGCCGCACCATGACCCGGCCCGACGACGGTGTTCACCTGGACCGTGCTGTCGTACTGCTCGAAGACCGGTCGCCGGCTGGCCTGGTTCGGCGCCCCGAGGAGCGCCGCGAGGACGGCACCGGGGTCCATCCCCCGCTCCGGGATCCGGGCCGACGCCGCGGCCGAGGCGGTGGCTGCCGGGATGCCGGGGGCCGGGGCCGCGCGCCGCCGCGCCGGCGGCGAGGCGACCCGCTCGTGGACGATCGCGTCCGAGGTCAGGGACCGTGCCGGGATCCGGACGATCTCGCGGCCGGCTTCGGTGACCGCGATGTCGCCGTCGGCGGTGACGAGACCGATCGTGGCGCACGGAATGCCCCACCGGGCGCAGACCTCGCGGACGTCCGACTCCCGCTCCGGCCTGACGATCGCGAGCATCCGCTCCTGGCTCTCGGAGATGAGGACCTCGAACGCCGCCATCCCCGGCTCGCGCCGGGGCACGGCGTCGAGGTCGATGGCCATGCCCGTCCCCGCCCGATCTGCGGTCTCGGAGGTCGCGCAGGTGATGCCGCCGGCGCCGAGGTCCTGGAGCCCCTCCACGAGGCCGCGCTCGATGAGCTCGAGCGACGCCTCGATCAGGAGCTTCTCGGCGAACGGGTCGCCGACCTGGACGGACGGGCGCTTCGAGGGATCGTCGTCCGTGAACGTGGCCGACGCGAGGACCGAGGCCCCGCCAATTCCGTCGCGCCCGGTCGTGCTGCCGAACAGGATCACGAGGTTCCCGGGCCCCGGCGCGCTCGCGAGCGTCAGGAAGCGTTCCTCCAGGAGCCCGATGGCCATGACGTTGACGAGCGGGTTGCCGCCGTAGCTCGGATCGAAGACGAGCTCGCCGCCGACCGTCGGGACGCCGACGCAGTTGCCGTAGCCCCCGACGCCGCGGACCACGCCGTCGACGAGGTGCCGCGTCCGGGGATCCGCGGCGTCCCCGAACCGGAGGGCGTCGAGGACCGCGATCGGGCGGGCGCCCATCGTGAAGATGTCGCGCAGGATCCCCCCGACGCCCGTCGCGGCGCCCTGGTACGGCTCGACGGCGCTCGGATGGTTGTGGGATTCGATCTTGAACGCGACGGCGAGCCCGCCCCCGATCGAGATGACCCCGGCGTTCTCGCCCGGTCCCGCAACGACGCCGTCGGCGGCGCTGCCGGTCGGCAGCGTCCGGAGGAGCGGCTTCGAGCTCTTGTACGAGCAGTGCTCGCTCCACATCACGCTGAACATCGCGAGCTCGACGTCGTTCGGGTCACGGCCGAGCCGCTCCCGGATGGCCGTGAGCTCGTCGTCGGTCAGGCCGAGGGCCCGGTGGAGTGGCACGGCCGGCGTCTCGGGTCGCTCGGCGACGGTCATCGGCGCGCAGCCTCGAGCGGCCGGCCGGCGGACGCGGCGGTCGCCGCGGCGCTCTCGACGAAGCTCCGGACGAGCCCGAACCCGTCGTCCGAGCCGAGGATCGCCTCCGACGCGCGCTCGGGATGCGGCATCAGGCCGGCCACGTTGCCCGCGGCGTTCCGGACCCCGGCGATCGCGCGGAGCGAGCCGTTGGGATTCGCCGGATCGTCGGCCTCGCCGGCCACGGATCCGTCCTCGCGGACGTACCGGAAGAGCACGCGGCCGCCGGCCTCGAGGGCGTCGAGCGTCGCGTCGTCCGCGAAGTAGCAGCCCTCGCCGTGGGCGACCGGCATCCGGAGCGGCCGGCGCGGCCCGGCGAGGTGGGTGAACGGCGTGTCCGGCTCCTCGACCGCGATCCGGACGTCGCGCCCGAGGAATCGGAGCCCGCGGTTGCGGAGCAGCGCGCCGGGCACGAGCCCGGCCTCGGCGAGCACCTGGAAGCCGTTGCAGACCCCGAGGACGAGGCCGCCCTCGGCGGCGAACGCGGCCACGGAGCGCATGACCGGCGAGAACCTGGCGATGACGCCGGCCCGGAGGTAGTCGCCGTACGCGAAGCCGCCCGGCAGGACCACCCCCGCGACGCCCTGCAGGTCGGCCGTCTCGTGCCACAGCTCCACCGGGTCGGCGCCGGCGAGGGCGAGGGCGTGGGTCGTGTCGCGGTCGCAGTTCGACCCCGGGAAGACGACGACGCCGACGCGGACGGTCATCGGGCGCCGGACTCCGACGTGCCCGCGGTGGCGGGCGCGGTCGGCGCGGCCGAGGAAGCCGATGGCGTCGATGCCGTCGACGTCGTGGAGCTCGTCGTCTGGAGCCGCTCGACGGCGAACGCCTCGATGAGCGGGTTCGAGAGCAGCTCCCCGGCGAGCCGGTCGACGACCTCGCGGGCGGCGGTCTCATCGGGCGCCGCGACGGTGAGCTCGACCCGCCGCCCGACGCGGACGGCGCTCACGCCCGCGATCCCGAGGTGGTCGAGGCTCCCCTCGACCGCCCGACCCTGCGGATCGAGGATCCCGGCCTTCGGGAGGACGTTCACGGCGAATCGGAATTCGGTGCCCATCAGGCGATCACGTCCTCCTCGAGGTAGCGGTCGAAGCTCGCGCCGGTGATCCGCTCGAACGCCTCGACGTAGCGCGCCCGCGTCCCGGCGACGACATCGGGCGGCAGCGCCGGGCCGGGCGCGGTCTTGTCCCACGGCTGGCCCTCGAGCCAGTCGCGGACGAACTGCTTGTCGAAGCTCGCCTGGGGCCCGCCCGGCGCGTAGGTGGCGGCGTCCCAGAAGCGCGACGAGTCCGGGGTCAGGGCCTCGTCGACGAGCGTGAGGTCGCCGTCCACGAGCCCGAGCTCGAACTTCGTGTCGGCGAGGATGAGCCCGACCGATTCGCACTGCGCCGCAGCGCGCCGGTAGAGCGCGATCGCGAGCTCCCGGACGCGCCCCGCGAGATCGCGCGGCGATCCGACGCTGCCGCTCCGGATGGCGGTCCGCTCGAGGGCGGCGACCATCGCGGGGAAGTCGATGTTCTCGTCGTGCTCCCCGGCACGGGCTTTCGTGGCCGGGGTCAGGATCGGCTCCGGCAACCGGTCGCTCTCCCGGAGGCCCGGCGGCAGCGCGACGCCGCAGACCTCGCCCGAGGCCTGGTACTCCTTCCAGCCGCTCCCGGCGAGGTAGCCGCGGACGACGACCTCGACCGGCAGGACCTCCGCCCGCCGGCAGATCATCATCCGGCCGCGGAGCTCGGCCGCGACATCGGGCGGGGCGACGCCGTCCGGCACGTCCGCCGGGTTCGTCCCGACGAGGTGGTTCGGGATGATGTCGCGCGTGCGCGCGAACCAGAATCGCGACAGGCCGGTGAGCACGCGGCCCTTGTCCGGCACCGGGGTCGGGAGGACGACGTCGAACGCCGAGAGCCGGTCCGAGGCGACGAGCAGCAGCCGGTCATCACCGATCGCGTAGAGGTCCCGGACCTTCCCCGAGCGCAGGAACGTGCCGGCGCCGCCGGTCATCGGGCGGCTCCGGCCGGGGCGGCCGCGGGTTCGAGGGCGTCGAGGCGCGCGATCACCTCGTCGACGTGGGCGAGGTGCCGGCTGTCGTCGAAGCAGCCGTCGAGATCCGCGAAGGCGAGGCGCGAAGCGACCGCCGGCTCGACGGCGAGCAGCTCACGGAGCGGTCGGCCACCGTCGGCGGCCGCGATCGCCGCCCGCTGGACGATGGCGTAGGCGTCGTCGCGGGCCATCCCGCCCCGGTCGACGAGCGCGACGAGGACCCGCGAGCTCGCGTGCAGCCCGAGGCCGCGCTCGATGTTCTCGCGCATCCGCTCCGGCCGGACGACGAGGCCCTCCACGAGGCCGGCGAGCTTCAGGAGCGCGTAGTCGAGGAGGATCATCGCGTCGGGCAGGATCACCCGCTCCGCGGAAGAGTGGCTGATGTCCCGCTCGTGCCAGAGGGCCTGGTCCTCCATCGCCGTCTGGGCGTAGCCGCGGAGGACGCGGGCGATCCCGGAGATCCGCTCCGAGACGATCGGGTTGCGCTTGTGTGGCATCGCGGACGAGCCCTTCTGGCCGGCCCGGAAGGGCTCCATGACCTCGCCGATCTCCGTGTGGGCGAGGTTCCGGATCTCGGTCGCGAACCGTTCCAGGCTGCCGCCGAGGATCGCGATCGCGGCGAGCAGCGCCGCGTGCCGGTCGCGCTGGACGATCTGGGTCGAGACGGGATCGGCGTGCAGGCCGAGGGCGTCGAGGACCTCGGCCTCGACGTCCGGGGCGAGGTGGCTGTACGTGCCCACGGGTCCCGAGATCTTCCCGGTCCGGATCTCGTCCACGGCGACGGCCAGCCGGCGGCGCCCCCGATCGGCCTCGAACGCCCAGCCGGCGAGCTTCAGCCCGAACGTCGTCGGCTCGGCATGGACCGAGTGGGTCCGGCCCATCATCACCGTCCGGGCGTGCTCCCGGGCCCGCGCGACGAGGACGGCGATGAGCCGATCGCAGTCGCGGAGGAGCAGGTCGCCGGCCGCGCCGAGCTGGAGGGCGAGCGCCGTGTCGAGGACGTCGCTGCTCGTCAGGCCCAGATGGAGGTAGCGCCCGTCCGGCCCGACCGACTCGGCGACCTGGGTCACGAACGCGATGACGTCGTGATCGGTCGTCTGCTCGATCTCCGCGATCCGAGCGACGTCGACGCGGGCTCGCGCCTCGATCGCGGCGAGGGCGTCGGCCGGCACCTGGCCGCGCCGGGCCTGCGCCCGGGCAACCTCGATCTCGACGCGGAGCATGTGCTCGAACCGGGCCGCCTCCGCCCAGATCGCGCCCATCTCCGGGAGCGTGTAGCGACGGATCATCGGACGGCTCCGGCGGCCGCTGCGGCGGCTCCCGAGGACGGTCCGGGAAGGTTCGCCGCGATGTCGCCACGTCGCTGCAGGCCATCCCAGGCGATGAGGTTCGCGGCGGCTTCCGCCGCATGACGCGCCGCGGCGAGCTCCGGGCCTCGCCCGACGACGGTCAGCACGCGCCCGCCGTTCGTCCCGTAGCCGCCGCCGGGCCTCGCCACCGTGCCGGCATGGAAGACGAGCGCGCCCGCATTGTGGGCCGACTCCAGCCCCGAGATCGGGTCGCCGCGCCGCGGCGTTCCCGGGTAGCCCTTCGCGGCGAGGACGATCCCGACGGCCGAGGCCGGCATCGCGGGAACGATGGGCGCTGCCGCATCCGGCAGCCGGCCGCGCGCCGCGGCGAGGAGCAGCGGCCCGAGCGCGACCGCGACGCGAGGCAGGATGACCTGCGCCTCGGGATCGCCGAGCCGGGCGTTGCACTCGAGGAGCGCGGGGCCGCCCCGGGTGAGCATCAGCCCGGCATAGAGGAAGCCGCGGAACGGGGTCCCGCGACGTGCGAGCTCCGCGAGGATCGGGCGGTGGATGGTCTCCAGGACCGCCGCGACCGCGTCGTCACCGAGGTCGGGCAGCGGCGAGTACGCGCCCATGCCGCCGGTGTTCGGGCCGCGGTCGTCGTCGCAGAGCCGCTTGTGGTCGCGCGCGGCCGGGAGCGCCATCGCCCGCGTGCCGTCGCAGACCGCGATGACGCTCGCCTCGCGGCCTTCGAGCCGCTCCTCGATGACGAGCGCGGGGGTGCCCGCGGGTCGCCGGAGCAGGAAGGACGGCGCGAGCTCGAGGGCCTGCTCGACGGTGTCGGTGACGATCACACCCTTGCCCGACGCGAGCCCGTCGGCCTTGAGCACGATCCTCGCCCCGGCCGCGTCGAGCTCGCGCACGAAGTCGGCGGCGACCGCGTCCTCGCCCCCGCCGAAGGCCCGTGCCCGGGCCATCCGGACGCCGGCCGCGGCGGCGATCTCGTGACAGAAGGCCTTCGATGTCTCGAGCCGGGCGGCGGCCCGCGTCGGCCCGAAGACGGCGATCCCGGCCTCGCCGAGCGCGTCGGCAACCCCGGTCGCGAGGGGGGCCTCCGGGCCGACGACGACGAGTTCCGCCGCCATCGCTCGCGCCGCCGCGACGATCGCGGCCGGGTCGGTCGGGTCCACCCCGGGCAGCGATCGGACGCGCGCCTCCGCGGCGATCGCGGCGCTGCCGGGCGCCACGACGACCTCGTTCACGCCGGGTTCGGCCGCGAGCTTCCAGGCGAGCGCGTGCTCGCGCCCGCCACCACCCACGACGAGGATCCGGGTCGGCATCACGAGGCTCACGACAGCGCGACCCCGCCGCGATGCCGCATCGGCCGCCACGCGCGCTCGATCGTCTGGGTGCGCTCCGGTCCGACCGAGACGAGGACGATCGGGACGCCGGCGTGCTCCTCCAGCGCGGCCACGTAGCGCCGGGCGTTCTCGGGCAGGTCGCCGAGCGACCGGACGTCGTGGATCGGCTCCTCCCAGCCCGGGAAGTCCTCGTAGATCGGGCTGGCATCGGCGATCGCCGTGGCGCTCGACGGCCAGTGGTCGAGGCGCCGGCCGCCGACCTCGTAGGCCACGCCGAGCCGGATCGTCGGGATCCCGGACAGGATGTCGAGCTTGTTCAGCATGATGGAGCTGATCGAGTTGACCGCCACCGCGTAGCGGAGCGGCACCGCATCGAACCAGCCGACGCGCCGCGGCCGTCCGGTCGTCGTGCCGACCTCGTTGCCGCGCGACGCGATCCCCGCCCCGACCTCGTCGCGGAGCTCTGTCGGGAACGGGCCCGACCCGACGCGCGTCGCGTAGGCCTTCATGACGCCCATGACCTCGTCGACCTGGAGCGGACCGATGCCGCCGCCCGTGCAGGCGCCGCCGGCCACGGCGTTCGAGGAGGTGACGAACGGATAGCTGCCGTGGTCGATGTCGAGGAGCGTGCCCTGGGCGCCCTCGAGGAGGACGTGCTCGCCGCGCGCGAGCGCGGCCTGGACGAGCCATGTCGAGTCGTCGAGATGGGCCTCCAGGCGACGGCCCCACGCGAGCCCCTGCTCGACGAGCGCGCCGAGCGCGAACCGCTCCCCGCCCATCCCGTCGAGGAGCCGGTTCTTGTCGCCGAGCACCCGCTCGAGCCGCTCCTCGAGGACGGCGGCATCGAGGAGGTCCTCCATCCGCAGCCCGACGCGCCAGGCGCGATCGCCGTACGCGGGCCCGATCCCCCGACCCGTGGTCCCGACCTTCGACTCGGCGAGGCGGGCCTCGTTCGCCCGGTCGAGAGCCACGTGGTACGGCATGATCACGTGGGCGCTCCGGCTGACCCGGACCCGGGCGACGTCGATGCCCCGCGCGGTCAGCATGTCGAGCTCGGCGATGAGGGTCGCCGGGTTGACGACGACCCCGTTCCCGATGACCGACGTGATGTGCGGGTAGAGCACGCCCGACGGCACCAGGTGGAGCTTGAAGACCTCGCCGCCGGTCACGACGGTGTGGCCGGCGTTGTCGCCGCCCTGGTACCGGACGACCATCGCCACCTGTTCGGCGAGGAAGTCGGTCGTCTTGCCCTTGCCCTCGTCGCCCCATTGCAGCCCGACGATGACGGTTGCCGGCATCTCAGGCCACTCCGAACCCGGTCGCGCCCGCCGGCCGGCCACGCCCAACGAAAAAGGCCCCGGTCGAGACCGAGACCTGGATGCAAATCTCCCGCGACGTTCGGCTGCCCGCCCGGCGGGGCCGATGCTGCTGGTCGCTCGGACGCCTCACGGGACGACCGATACGTCCTGGTCGCGCGATCGCAGGACCCTCCCTGCCCGGCTCGCGGGGTCGCGGTCCGGGGACCGGCCGAGTATACCAACGGCCGGCGCGACGACGGCGACCACCTCGGCAGACCCAATTCCGCTCTCGATGCCTGCCCGCCCTCCGCTCCGGACCGGACCATCCGCGGCGCGAGCGTGGTACCACCGGTGCGTGTTGTCGACGCCCGGGCCGGCCGTACCGTCGGGACCACATGCGCCATCTTTGGGGGCTCTGGCCGCTCGTGCCCGCCGGGGCTGCAATCGTCCTCCTCGCGGCACCCGAATCCGCCGGCCTGCTGGCCAGGCCGATCCTCGTGGCGCTCATCGCCGTGAGCCTCGCCGTCGCCGTCACGCAGTCCTACGTCCGGTCGCGGATCGAGCCCCTGGTCCGGGTCGCTGAGCGGCTGGCGGCCGGCGAGGACGGTGTCGTCATCCCGGTGCGGCGCGACGATCTCGGCCGGCGACTCGCGGCCGCCGTCGGCACCCTCGGTGCATCGATGGCCGAGGCCCACTCCGAGGCGACGACCGACGTGCTCACCGGCATCCCGAACCGGCCGGCGATCATCGGCCAGCTCTTCACCGAGGTGGAGCGGTCGGTCAGGTACCGGCGGCCGCTGTCGGTCGCCTTCGCCGACATCGACCACTTCAAGACGATCAACGACACGTACGGCCACGAGGCCGGTGACGTCGTCCTCAAGGGAGTCGCGAACGCCTTCCGGCGCAACGTCCGCGCCTCGGATCGAGTCGGTCGATACGGCGGCGAGGAGTTCATGATCGTCCTGCCCGAGACCTCGGTCGAGGATGCGGCGGCCCTGGCCGACAAGCTCCGGCTCATCGTCGCCGGCGAGCCGTTCGAGCTCCCGGACGGCCACGTCATCAGCGTCACGATCTCCCTCGGCGTCACGGGTGGTGCCGGCGACCGGGTGAGCTTCGATGCCCTCGTGCGCGAGGCGGACGCGGCGATGTACTCGGCCAAGGCGCTCGGTCGGGACCAGGTCTACGCGTTCGAGGAACCGAACGACGACTCGACCGTCATCCGGTCGCCGATCTCGCCGTCAGGGCGGACCCAGGCGATCGAGCTCGGCCGGCGAGCCCACGGGGCGGCGGCCGATGCCCTCGCCCAGATCATCTCGCCGCTCCCCCACTACCGTGGCCAGCCGTCGGCGCTCATCGCGACGATCGTCACGATGCTCGCCAGCCAGCTGAACCTGCCCGAGCACGAGATCGACAAGATCCGGGTCGCGGCCCTCCTCCACGACGTCGGGAAGGTCGGGATCCCGCAGGACATCCTCGAGAAGCCGTCGTCGCTCACGCCCGCCGAGTGGCGGTCGGTCGTCCAGCACCCCCGGATCGGCCAGGTCATCCTCGAGCAGGCGACGGTGCTCCGCGACGCGGTCCCGATCATCCTCCACCACCACGAGCGCTTCGGCGGTGCCGGCTACCCGTACGGACTGCGCGGCCACGAGATCCCGCTCGGGGCGCGGATCGTGGCGATCGCAGATGCCTACGACGCGATGATCCAGGACCGCCCCTACAAGCGCGCGATCAGCCACGAGGCAGCAATCGACGAGCTCCGCCGCCACGCCGGGACGCAGTTCGATCCCGAGCTCGTCGAGATCTTCTGCGACATCTACGGCGACCGCGCACCGGAGGCCGATCCCGCCGCCCTCGGCTTCATCGCCGCCGCCCGGAGCCAGGAGCGTGCCGCGGCAGCCGAGGCCGCCGTGTCGCGGTCCGCCGTGTCGCGGTCAGCCGCGCCCCGACGACGAGTCGCCGCCAACGATCGCTGACCAACCCGCCCCGGGACAGGACAAAGCCGGAGGCCGGACTGGAACCCGCTCATGGCCCGCACTGGGCGGCAGTTGAGCGGCGGGTACGCGGCCGATGAGCCAACGCTACGCAGCAGGTGACCGGCAGGTGAGCGCTCGCTGCTAGGGTCGCCTCGCCCGCCGAAGATCGCCGGCCTCGCCGACCGCCGACCCGCCCGGGGACGCACCGCCGGGGCCGGCACCTCGATCCGTCCCGCCGCACGCAGGGTCGGCCCGTGACCCGTCGGCCGACCGACAAGGAGATGTGGACCGTGAACAAGGTCCTCCTGACCGGCCGCCTCACGCGGGACCCGGAGATGCGCGCGCTCGCCTCCGGGAAGCACGTCACGCAGTTCAGCGTGGCAACGAACGAGTACGCCGGCGCCGGCAAGGAGCGCGCCGAGTACCACAACATCGTCACCTGGGACCGGCTCGCGGAGATCTGCGGCCGGTACCTCGGGAAGGGCCAGCAGGTCGCGATCGAGGGCCGGATCCAGACCCGCACCTGGGACGACGAGAAGGGCGCCCGGCACTGGAAGACCGAGGTCGTCGCGAACTCGGTCGAGATGCTCTCGGGGCGCAAGAAGAAGGACTACGCCGCAGAGTCCGCGGCCGAGGGCCTCGAGGCCCAGGCGACGCGCCTCGAGGGCTCGTCCGACGAGCCGGCCGGCGAGGTCTCCGCCGACGATCCCATCCCCGAGGCCATCGCGGCCTGACGCACCCGGCGAGCCTCCCCTCCTCCCAGCGGTCGCGGCGGCGCCGATCCCCCCGGCGCCGTCGGACCGTGCCGGGAAGGCCGGCCGGATGGGCGGCTGACTATCGGGGCGGCGAAACCCGGTAGAGCCGCCGGCGCGGCAGGCCCGTTGCCGCGGCGACGCGCCGCACGGCATCGGACCGGCCGAGACCCCCGGCGACGAGGGCCTCGACCTCGGCGAGCGCGGCCGCCTCGGCGTCCCGCACGCTCGCTGCTCCCGTCGGCGTTCGAGCCGCCGCGGACGGTCCCGCACCGGGCCACCAGCCGACGACGATCGCGACCTCGCCTCGTGCCGGGATCGTGCCCGCGTCGAGCGCCGCCGCGAGCTCCTCGAACGTGCCGCGCACGACCTGCTCGTGCCGTTTCGTCAGCTCGCGGCAGATCGCGGCGGGCCGAGCCGGTCCGCAGGCGGCGAGGAGGTCGCCGAGCGTCGCCCGGACCCGACCCGGGGCCTCGAAGATCACCGCACCGCGCTCGTCGCCTGCGAGCCGTGCGAGCCGCTCGAGCCGGTCGCGGCCGCGCCGCGGCAGGAACCCCTCGAACGCCCAGCGCGGTCCGGCAATCCCGGACGCCGCCACCGCCACGAGGACGGCCGACGCGCCGGGGATCGCCTCGACCCGGCCGCCGGCGGCCGCCCAGGCCGCCACGAGCTCGGCGCCGGGATCGCTGACCGACGGCGTCCCGGCGTCGGTGACGAGCGCCAGGTCCGAGCCGTCGCGGAGGTGCGCCACGAGCTCGGCCTCACGGGCCGGGCCGCTCCGGGCGTGGTAGCTGACGAGCCGCGTCGGGATCTCGTACCGGGCGAGGAGGCGACGCGTGATCCTCGTGTCCTCGGCCGCGATGAGCGGCACCGACCGGAGGACCTCGACCGCCCGGAACGTGACGTCCCCGAGGTTGCCGATCGGCGTCGCGACGAGGTAGAGCGTGCCGCCCATGCCGCCCGTGCCGTCGGACCCGCCCGCCACGAACGGTCTCAGGTCCGCGCCGAGCCGGGCCGCCGCCTCGGATAGAGGTAGTCGACCCCCGCCGTCCGCGGCCCGAGCTTCGCGATCGGCGGCACCTGGCGCTTGAACTCGGACGTCGCGACCATGCGGTCGACCCGCTCGACGAGCGCGGCGTCGAATCCCAGCGCGACGACCTCGTCGACCGAGCGGCGCTTGTCGATCCGCCAGAACAGGACGCGGTCGAGCTGGGGATAGCTGAAGCCCGCCTCGCCCTCGTCGGTCTGGCCCGGCCAGAGGTCCGCGGAGGGGGCCTTGCGGATGACCGCCTCCGGGACCCCGACCGCGGCCGCCAGCTGCCGGACCTGGCTCTTGTAGAGGTCGCCGATCGGGTTGAAGGCGCAGGCGCTGTCGCCGAAGAGTGTCGTGTAGCCGATGAGCGACTCGGTCTTGTTGCCGGTCCCCACCACCAGCCCGCCCCATGTCACGGACCGGTCGTAGAGGACGGCCATCCGCATCCGGGCGGCGAAGTTGCCGCGCCGGAGGGCGGTCGCGGCGAGGCCCTCGGGCCCCGATGCGCCGGGCGTCTCCCCCGCCCCGAAGAACCCGTCGACCATCGCGGAGATCTCGACGACCTCGCTCGGGCAACCCAGGTCCGCGACGATCGTCTCGGCGTCGCCGCGCGACGCCGGCGACGACGTCCGGTACGGCATGAGGACGCAGCGGAGGCGCTCGGCCCCGATCGCCTCGCTCACGAGGTACGCGACGAGCGCGCTGTCGATCCCGCCGGACAGGCCCAGGACCGCCCGCTCGAACCCGGCCTGGCGAAGCTGGCCGCGGATGAACTCGGTGATGACGCGGCGGGCGATGTCCGTGTCGATCGCCAGCTCCGGCGGCAGCTCGAACAGCGGCGTCCCGTCGGCGCCCACGGGGATATCCGGCGTCGCCCGGCTCACGCGGCGCCGGCCCTCGGCCCGGTCGGACGTTCGGCGTCGAACCCGATCGGCCGCGTCGGCCCGGGCTCGGGGGCCACGTCGAGGCCGTCCTGGGCGCCCTCCTCGGCGGTCGAGTCGGGCGCCATGCCGGCCCGCTCGGCGATGATCCGGCCGAGCTCCCGGTGCTGGAGCTCGAGGCGCTCGTCGCGGAGGAGGGGCAGCGTGATCCGCTCGCGACGGACGTCCGCGAGGTTGATCTCGCCGGTGAAGACGCCCTCGTCGTAGAGCGGCGCGCTGAAGACCGCGTCGCCGGCCGGCCCGATCACCTCCGAGCCACCCCAGAACGAGATCGACTCGTCGACCCCGACCCGGTTCACGAACACGACGAACGACGTGGTCAGCTGGGCGTACGTCCGCATGAGCGTCCGCCACGAGCTCGCGGTCCCGAGCCCGACCTCGTTCGTCGCCGCGAGGTCCCGCCCGGGCGAGGACGAGACGTTCACGAGGAGCTGGGCCCCGTCGAGCGCGAGGAGCTGGGCCACGGGGAGATGCCAGAAGTCCTCGCAGACGGCGATCCCGAGGCCGAGCCCGAGCCGCGACGGCACCGCCCGGAGCACGTCGCCGGACGCGAAGAACCGACGCTCGTCGAAGAGGCCGTACGTCGGCAGGTGGACCTTCCGGTGGACGTGCCGGATCTCGCCGTCCTCGAGGAGCGCCGCGGCGATGAAGAGCCGGTGGTCTCCCGACTCCTCGACGAACGAGACGATCGCGGAGAGTCCGCGGGTCGCGGCCGCGAGGCGTGAGAGTCGCGGATCGTCGAGCCGCATCGCGACCTCGCCGGCGAGGTCCTGGAGCTGGTAGCCGGTCAGCCCGAGCTCCGGAAAGACGACGAGATCCGCCCGGTCGGCGCGGGCGGCCTCGAGCACCTCGGCGTGCCGGGCGAGGTTCTCGTCGAGGGCACCGAGCCGCGGCGCCAGCTGGGCGAGCGCGATGCGACGAGTCTCCACGGCCCGAGCATACCCGAGGCCCGAACACCTCCGAGCCGCCCCCGGCGACCCACGAACGCGCACCGAACCTGCCGGTCCCGAAGCGTGTACCAGTGGTGACGCGCTCGAATGCGAATGCTAGGCTTCCGGCACCCGCAACCGAGTGGCCAGACCGGCCGAATGCGTGCGGAAGACGCCCCTGCCGGCACGAGCGTGGTCAGGCCGGCTGAAGGGCCACTGGAGGAGGACGAATGACCCGAGACACGAGGCGATCACCGATCCTCGCGTTGCTCGCGACGGCGGCGATCATCTTCGCCGCCTGCGGCGGTGCGGCTTCGACCGCTCCGTCGAGCGAGCCGACGACGACGCCGACCCAGGGACCGACGGCCGAGCCGTTCGACGGCAACGTCTACCCAGAGGACGGCAGCTCAGCCTGCGGCACCGACGGCTACAACGGCCAGATCGGCTCGATCAAGGCGCTCGACGCCCAGACGGTCGAGTTCACCCTCTGCGCGCCCGATGCGGCGTTCCTCTCGAAGATCGCCTTCACCTCGCTGGGAATCCAGGATGAGGGCTACCTCGAGGAGACCGGCGGCGGCGGCGAGGCACTCTTCCGAAACCCGATGGGGACCGGGCCGTACCAGTTCAAGTCCTGGACTGCCGGCACCGAGATCTCGATCGAGGCCTACGAGGACTACTGGGGCACCGCTCCGCTGACCCCGAACGTCGTCATCCGCTGGAGCACCGAGTCGGCCCAGAAGCTCCTCGAGCTGCAGTCCCAGCAGGTCGACGGCATCGACAACGTCGGGGCCGACGACTTCCCGACGATCGAGGGCGACAGCGATCTTGCGCTCTTCCGACGCACGGCCCTGAACACCTTCTACCTCGGCATGAACAACACCAAGCCGTACTGGAAGAACGACAAGATCCGCCAGGCGATCGCCATGGGCATCGACCGGCAGCGGATCGTCGACACGTTCTTCCCGCCCGGATCGATCACGGCGTCCCACTTCACCCCGTGCGAGATCCCGGGTGGCTGTGAAGGCGAGGAGTGGTACGAGTTCGACCCGGAGGGCGCACGAGAGCTCCTGGCCGAAGGAATGGCCGAGGAGAACATCACGGAGATCGTGACGAAGGTCAGCCTCCGTGAGCCGCCGCGCTGCTACCTCCCGGCGCCGCTCGACATCGCCACGGACGTCCAGGACCAGCTGCAGGAGAACCTCGGCATCACCGCCGAGATCGACATCATCGACACGACCGTGTACCTCGGAATCGCGAGCCGCGGCGAGCTCGATGGGATCTTCCTGCTCGGCTGGTGCGCCGACTTCCCTGACGTGACGAACTTCCTCGACACCTTCTTCGGTGTCGGGCAGGACGACTCGCTCGGGACGCCGTGGGATGACGTCACGGCCCTGCTCACCGAGGGCGGCCGAACGGCCGATCTGGAGGAGCGCAAGGCGATCTACGAGCAGGCCAACGACCTGATCAAGGAGCACGTCCCGATGGTGCCGATCTCGCACGGCGGATCGGCGACGGCGTTCCTGGCCGACGTCGAGGGGGCGCACTCCTCGCCGCTCAACCAGGAAGACTTCAGCGTCATGAAGCCCGGCGATCGCGACCAGCTCGTCTTCGTCCAGAACGGCGAGCCTGGCGGCCTCTACTGCGCCGACGAGACGGACGGCGAGGCCCTCCGGATCTGCGGCCAGATCCTCGAGTCGCTCTACGACTACAAGGTGGCCGGCACGGAGCCGATCCCGAACCTCGCGACCTGCGAGGCCAACGCCGACTCGACCGTCTGGACGTGCACCCTCCAGGAGGGCATCACGTTCCACAACGGCGCCACCCTGGACGCCAACGACGTGGTCACCACGTACGCCGTCCAGTGGGACGCGGAGCACCCGCTCCGTGTCGGACGCGAAGGGCTCTTCGAGTACTGGGGCTACCTGTTCGCAGGGAACCTCAACCCACCGCCGCCGACCGAGTAGCTACCGACTCGTGATCTGAAGCGAAGGGGCGCCACGCCGTGGCGCCCCTTCGCCGTACCCTCCCCAACCCGAGCCGAGCGTACGCATGACGCGGTTCATCCTTCGACGCCTGCTCTCGAGCATCCCGGTCATCATCGGGATCGTCTTCCTCGTCTTCGCGCTCGCCCGGATCATTCCCGGCGATCCGTGCGAGGCCGCGCTTGGCGAGCGAGCCAACGAGGTCACGTGCGAGCGGTACGCCGTCGCGCACGGACTCGACAAGGCCATCATTCCCGGCATCTTCCGTGTGCCGGGCGGGGCGATCGAGGCTCGCCCCGGGGAGATCCCGGCCACATTCCTCGACAACCAGTTCGTGGTGTTCGTGGGGGATGTCGTCAGCGGCGACTTCGGAACGTCATCGAAGTTCGGCCTGCCCGTCACCGACCTCCTGATCCAGCGACTCCCGACGACCGTCGAGCTGACGCTCTACGCCCTGACGTTCGCGATCATCGCGGGGATCCTGCTCGGCGTGATGTCCGCCTGGCGACGGAACTCCTTTGCGGATGTCTTCACGATGCTCATCGCGAACATCGGGGTCTCGACACCCGTCTTCGTGCTCGGGCTGTCGCTGGCGTACCTCTTCGCGATCGTCCTCGGTGACACCGCCCTGGAGCTGCCGCCGTCCTACCGCCTCTCGCCCGGCACCGACGTCCCGACGCTCGCGGCCACCTGGGGCCTCGAGGACCTCGGCGGCCCGCTGCGCTCGATCCTCGACTTCATGTCGAACATCTACACGTTCAATGCGATCGCTCGGGCGGACTGGGCCCTCCTCGGGGACGTCGTCCGGCACATGATCCTCCCGGCGTTCGCACTCGGCACGATTCCGCTGGCGATCATCGCCCGGATCACGCGCTCGAGCCTGCTCGACGAGCTCGGCCTCGACTACATCCGGACTGCCCGGGCGAAGGGCCTCCGCGACCGGGCCGTCGTGCTTCGCCACGGGCTGCGGAACGCGATGCTGCCGGTGGTCACGGTCATCGGGCTGCAGCTCGGGAGCCTGTTCGGCGGTGCCGTCCTGACCGAGACGATCTTCAACCTCGCCGGCGTCGGCCGAGCCGTCACCGAGGCGATCCTCTCGCGCGACTACGCGGTCATCCAGGGCTTCACGCTCGTCATCGCGATCGGGTTCGTCCTCATCAACCTGCTCGTCGACCTGTCGTACGCCTTCCTCGACCCGCGGGTGCAGCAGCGATGACGGCGCCGGTCGTGCTGGAGCCGCCCGTGGCGGGACCGGTCGAGGACGGGCGGGCCGGGGCGCGCCCGGCGTCGCTGTGGCGCGACACCCTCGGCAACATCCTCCGCCAGCGGAACGCGGTGATCGGGCTCGTGATCCTGTCGTTCTTCGTGCTCGTGGCGATCTTCGCCGACCAGATCGCCGCCTACGATCCGATCGACGTCCTCATCGGCGACGAGGAAGGGATCAAGAAGCTCGCGCCGCCCTGCATCCATGCGCTCGGCTGCCCGGAGACCATGGCGGAGCACTACTTCGGAATCGACGGCAACGTCCGCGACGTCTTCGCGCGGGTCGTCCACGGGACGCGGGTGTCGCTGCGAATCGGGTTCCTCACCGTGGGCTTCGCGATCGTCATCGGCATGTTCATCGGCTCGATCGCCGGCTACTTCGGCGGCAAGGTCGACAACGTCCTCATGCGGATCATGGACGTCCTGCTGGCGTTCCCGGCGCTCCTCCTGGCCGTGGCGATCGTCGTGGTCCTCGGCCCGGGCCTCCTGAACGCCCAGCTCGCGATCGGGATCGTGGCCATCCCGATCTATGCCCGGGTCATGCGGGCATCGGTGCTGTCGATCCGGGAGCGCGACTACGTCACCGCCTCGCGGGCCCTCGGCGAGTCCGATCTCGGCCTCGTCGTCCGACGGATCATCCCCAACGCGCTCACGCCCCTCATCGTGCAGGGGACCCTCGGGGTCGCCGGGGCCGTGCTCGACGTCGCGGCCCTCTCGTTCATCGGCCTCGGCACCCAGCCGCCCGATGCCGAATGGGGCTCGATGATCGGGATCGCCTCGAACTCGATGTTCGTCGCACCGCATGTCGTGCTCTTCCCGGGAATCGCCCTGTCCCTCACCGTCCTGGCCTTCAACCTCCTCGGCGACGGCCTCCGTGACGCCCTCGATCCGAGGCTGAACCGATGATCGAAGAGCTCGTCCCGGCCTCCGCCCGGCGGCGCTGGTCGGTTCAACGTGATGGGCCGCCGCTCCTCGAGGTGCGGGGCCTGCGGACGTCGTTCCAGACCCGCGACGGTGTCCTCCGGGCAGTCGACGGGATCGACTTCCACGTCAACCGCGGCGAGATCATGGGACTCGTCGGCGAGTCGGGCTGCGGCAAGAGCGTGACCTCGCTCTCGATCATGCAGCTCGTCGGCCGGCCCGGGCGCATCGAGGGCGGCGAGATCATCTTCGACGGCCAGGATCTCCTGAAGCTCAAGCCGAACGAGATGCGGCAGATCCGGGGCGAGCGGATCGGCATGATCTTCCAGCAGCCGACGTCCTCGCTCAACCCGGTCTGGAACGTCGGCCGGCAGATCGCCGAGGTCCTGGAGCTCCACCGGAAGATGAAGCGCGGCCCGGCACTCGCGCGGGCCAAGGAGCTGCTCCAGATGGTCGGCATCCCCGATCCGGAGCGGCGGCTGAAGAACTTCCCGCACGAGATGTCGGGCGGGATGGCACAGCGGGTGATGATCGCGATGGCACTCGCCTGCGAGCCGGAGCTCCTCATCGCCGACGAGCCGACCACCGCCCTCGACGTCACGATCCAGGCCCAGATCCTCGATCTCATCCGGAATCTCCGCGAGGAGACCGGCACCGCGGTCATCCTCATCACCCACGACCTCGG
>DASUMJ010000083.1:0-23291 GCA_036277775.1 Candidatus Limnocylindrales bacterium | reverse complement strand
GGTCAGGGTCATGTGGAACCTGTCGGCAAGGTCCGAGATCGATGCGTCAGCGCGCCCGAGCTGTTCCAGGACGCCACGCCGGGTCGCGTCGGAGAGCGCGGAGAACGAGCCGTCGAGTCGGCCGGGTCTATACTGAACCATCTGGTTCAGTATAGATCATCCAGCCTGCGACCGGAACGGGCTCACGAAGCGCCTGCGGACGAGTTGCCTGCCGCGGCCGGGACCTGACCTCCGGGGCGACCGTACCGCGGGAACGATTGGGCCGATGGACTCCGCGGGTTCCGGGGGCTCGCGTTGTAGGGAAACACCCGATGTCACCGCGTAGGTGGCACCCCTAGCGTGCGACGTCGGTGAGGGCTCGATGGCGCGAAGATCGTTCGGGAGGACCGGCGGCGCCGCGACCCGGAGAGAGGGACGCACGATGACGTCGGAACGAACTGCGCGCACCGGCCCAGCGGTCCACCTGCGGGCGGGCGTCGCGGCCATCCTCGCGGTCCTGCTCATCTCGGGGTCCGTCCTGGTCCCGGTGCCCCGCGCCATGGGCGCGGAGCCAGCCGACTACGGCGAGCCCTTCCACTTCCTCGAGCCGCTCGCTCCGCCTGCCGGCGACGCTGCCGACTTCGACGAGACGCTCCTGGACCACCTGGTCGTCTCGATCTGCCGGGTCGAAGGCGTCGCCTGCACGCCCGTGAAGACGCTCACCTCCGCATCCAGCCTCTCGGAGCGGCTGCGGATCGGCTTCACCCAGGGGGCCGAGGCCTACTACCTCGCCAACTGGGACACGCAGAAGCTCAAGCTCAGCCCCGACACCTTCCGGGTCACGGTCACCGTGGAAGGGCTGACCCTCGGGTCGGTCGACGTGGGGCCCGCCCAGTACAAGTCCTTTGGTCGAACGTGGCCCATCAAGTTCATCGTGGAGAATGACCCCACGATCCGGGTCAGGATCCTGCGTGCCGCCGGTGAGTCCGCGTCCCAGGTCGCGCATGCCATCAAGAGCGAGTTCAACCTGGGACCCGAGGCGGTCGCCGCGCTCCTCGCCGCCGACCTCGACCCCTACTCTCAGGCAGAGATCGACCTGGCCCTCGCCGGCGTCTTCCAGGAGGTCGTCGTTCCGGAGACCACGAAGGTCGCCGATGACGCGACGCAGGCATCCCTGACCGCCTTCGACGCGGCCACCGGGCGAATGACCTTCACGACTTCCACGCCGACCCTTGCCGACCTGGAGGTCGGCGACGTCCTGGTGGGCGAGCCGGACGATGCCGCCCCGAACGGCTACCTCCGCGCGGTGACCGCCATCACCAGGGTGAAGCGCGGCCCGATCCTCGTGGACACTCGCCAGGCGATGATCAACGAGGTCATCACGAAGGGCACGCTCGACGCCGCCGGCGACCTCCAGCCCGAGGACATCGCCTCGACCGAGGCACTCCCGGGCGTCACGCTCCGGGAAGCCCAGTCGGCGACGGCCACGGCGATGTTCGGCGCCCTCGACATCGGCGACGGCTATAGCTTCCACGAGATCATCGACGTCCAACTCGACGGCGCCACCTCGGGCTCCGGCGTGAGCGGCCAGGGGCACGTCCGCATCCAGGGTGAGGTCAGCTTCAACGCCGGCTGGAACGTCGGGTTCGGCGTCGAGGAATGCTTCACCTGCCCGCCGTTCTTCACCCACGTTGACCGATTCGAGGCTCACGCCGGGATCGACGCATTCGTCGACCTCAAGGTCTCCGGGGAGTTCGACGGCCAGCTGCACAGGGAGACCACGCTCTCGACCCACTATTTCAAGCCCATCGTCTTCTTCATCGGCCCCATCCCGGTGGTGCTCGTGCCGATCGTCAAGGCGATCGCCGGCGTCGATGGCAACGCCCATCTCGAGTTCTCGTTCGAGGCCAAGGTCAGCGACAAGCTCCAGCTCGGGGCGAAGTGGACCGATCCCGACGACGGGGGCGAGGGCTGGAAGGACACCAGCGTCCTGCCCCTGCCGAGTGGCACGGCCGACGCCGACCTCGAGGCGAGCATGGAGCTCCGGGCCTACGCCAAGGCGGACGCGAAACTGCTCCTCTACGGCATCGCCGGCCCCGGCTTCGCCGGCCGGGTCGGCCTGGGCGCCAAGGTCCAGTTCCCGGGCAATCCGCTCTGGCAGGTCTTCGGCCACGCGCGGGCCGAGATCAACTTCGCGGTCGATCTCGGGGGCGTCCTCAAGCTGTCCGAGCACGTCATGGACCTCCCCGAGGTCAAGTTCGTCCTGAAGGAGTCCGAGAACGGGAAGCCGGTCTGCGGCGCACGAACCGATCCCATCCCGGCCGAACTGAACGAGCGGATCTTCCTCGGCCCGCGCGAGGACACCAACTCGTATCGCGGCTACTTCGTCTGCCAGGACCCGGAGGGCGAGAAGGTCGACTATGTGGCGAGGGAAGGCGCCACCGAGATCGACTACACGCGAGCGCTGTGGACCGTACCGGGGACGTACTACGTCGACGTCACGGCGTCCGACCAGTCAGGCATGTCGACGACCTTCCGCCTGACCATCGAGGTCAACAACCTCGCGCCGTTCCTCTCCGCGACGTCGCCGTCCGCCAGCGTGCCCGTCTCGGTCCAGTACTTCGTCGCGGCCTACGCCTACGACAAGGAGGAAGGCTCGCTCCTGCCCTGCTCCAGCTTCACCTGGAGCGCGACGGGCGGCACAGCGACGCCAACCTCGGACACCCGCAGCTGCGGCGCCTCCGTCGTGTTCGCGGAGACCGGATCCCAGACGGTGACCGTCAAAGTGACCGACCGGCACGGGAAGTCCAGCGAACAGCCCATCACGGTCAACGTCACATCGGCGCCGGGCAACGCGGCTCCGCTGATCGACCCGAATTCGTTCAAGGTCTGGGCCGACAAGGGACCGTTCGCGGTCTGCGGCCCCGACGATCTGGACTGTGACACCGATTACCACTGCATCGGCGGCTTCTGCCGCGTACCGACCGGGGCGGTGCTCTACAACGGCACCGTGGGCAACTTCCACCCGCCCCTGACCTTCAGCCTGACCGCTTCGGATCCGGACGGTGGGAGCCTCACGGTGACCTGGCACTGCTCGGCCGGGGCCAACACCTTCACGGTGACCGACAACGGCGACGGGACGTTCAGTTGCAGCCCCTGGACGTCATCGTTCGCAGCCCCGATCAAGGTCTGGGCGGAGGTGAGCGACGGCCTGACGACCGTCTCCTCCGAGGTCCGGCCGTACCTGATGCTGGACCGCGTGGGGTAAGCCCACGGTCTCGCTGCCAAGCACGGCCCGGTGGTGGAGTCGATCCGCCGCCGGGCCGCTTCGCGACGTCCGCCGACGCGGAGCGAACCCCCTCCTGCTCAGCCCGCGTCGTTACGACGCCGTGATGACGACCTTCGCCCGGGCCCGGCCGGTGCCGACGTAGCGGACCGCCTCCCGACCCTCGGCGAGGGGGAAGACCCGGTCGATGACCGCGCGCACCTTGCCGTCCTCGATCAGCCGAGTGACGTACGCGAGATCGTCGAGATCGGTCTTCGCGACGAAGAACGTCGCCCGCTGCCGAAGCAGCTTCTTCCGGATCACCATGACGTTGATGATCCGTGCGAAGGCGCCGATCCAGCCGCCGTGCTTCGCCGCCCCGACCTGGACGAAGATGCCGCCCGCCGCCAGCACGCGTCGAAGGCTGGCCACGGAACGCGTCGCTGCGACGTCGATGATCGCGTCATAGCGCTCCTGACGGCGCGTGACGTCCTCGGTCGAGGCGTCGAGGACCAGGTCGGCGCCGAGCGAGCGGACGAGGTCGACGTTCTGCGGCCCGGTCACCGCAGTGACGACCGCGCCGAAGGCCTTCGCGATCTGCACGGCGTACGTCCCGACGCCGCCGCCCGCGCCGTGGATGAGCACCCGCTGGCCCGGCTGCACCTTCGCGTGGTCACGAACAGCCTGGAGGGCAGTGCGGCCGGCCACGCCGATCGTTGCCGCCGCCTCGAAGGAAAGCCCCTCGGGCTTCAGGAGGATGCGGTCCTCGCGCGCGGTGACGTACTCGGCGAACGCAGCCGGCGCCCCGCCGAATACCGCGTCGCCCGGCTTGAACCGACTGACCCCCGGTCCGACGGCCTCGACGACCCCGGCGCAGTCGACGCCCCGGATCGGGTCGTCCTTCTGGCGCATGAGCCGGCCGACGATGTCGAGCAGCAGGCCACCGTGCGCGGCGTGCCAGTCGAGCGCGTTCACCGATGCCGCTCGCATCCGCAGCAGCACACGGCCTTCGGCCGGCGTCGGCTTGGGAACGTCCCGGAGATGGAGGACGTCGGCCGAGCCGTAGCCCTCCTGGACGAGCGCCTTCATCGTGGCGATCTGGCGCTCGACATCGTGGGCGATCGTCGGCACGGTGGATGCGGCAGTCATCGGTCAGAGCCCCTATCATCGTCGGCGAACATCGCCGTACGGCGTAAGATACCGTACTAAGTAAGGCTGTCAAGGCCGGACGCGAAGAAGGGGCGACCGAACGATGGCGAAGCGTGCAGCGTCGACCGTGAGGCAGCGCGAACCGCTGAGCAAGGAGCGCGTGCTGCGCACCGCGATGGAGCTCGCCGATCGCGACGGCCTCGACGTCCTCTCGATGCGGCGGCTCGCCGCGGAGCTGGGCGTCGAGGCGATGTCCCTCTACTACTACGTGAACAGCAAGGACGACATCCTCGCCGGGATCGTCGACCTCGCGCTCGCCGAGGTCGAGCCGCCGGCCGAGGGCCACGACTGGAAGGCCGCGGTCCGGCGGAGCGCGATCTCCTATCACGAGACGCTCCTACGCCACCCGTGGGTCACGAGCGTGCCACCGTCCGGGGAGCCCTCCGTGGCCCAGCTGCGGTACATGGACGTGCTCCTGCGGCGACTCCGCGAGGCCGGACTCGCGCCGGAGCTGACCCACCACGCCTACCACGCGCTCGACAGCCACATCGTCGGGTCGGCGCTGTGGCTGGCCCGAATTCCGCCGAAGGCGGAGCTCGACGTGCTCGCCCGGGATGTGCTGGCCAGGATCCCCGCCGAGATCTACCCGGACCTCGTCCTCCACATCGGCCAGCACCTGAGCGGCGCCGCCCGCGGCCTGCGGTTCTTCGAGTTCGGGCTCGATCTGATCATCGAGGGCATCGAGCTGCGCCGCGAGAACGTGGTGCCCGACGCATCAGGGGCGTGAGCGGCGCGCGGGCTGGCGGTTCCTCGGCGGGGAACGCCGCGTGGGATCTGGAGGCGGTCGCGTGGAAGTCGCGTCAGGCTCGATGGGGGTCGGAAGCGCACGAGCTTAGCCGGGCGGCTTCGACGACTAGGCGCTCTACGAGGGCTCGCCCGACGGGACGCGCCTGCTCTTCGTCAGAGGTCGGAGGAGGACGTCAGTAGCTCGGCCCAGGTGTACCGCGCCCACAAGTACGGGGCGTCGCTCTCTCCCGACGGCGAATGGATCGTCTTCGCCCTCCAGGAACCGGGGCCCTACCACGACCTCTACGCCATGCGGCTCGACGGCTCAGGGCCGACTCGGATCACGTACCACCCGGCGAGCGGCAACGACGCGCCGCGCTGGGTCGACGTCGGCGGCTGATTTCCTGCGCCGCGCGAGCCTGCCGGTGACGGCAACCGGCGTCACCCGCTCCGGGCGAGCGCGTGCGGGAGCCCGCGCCGGGAGCCGACGCCGAGCTTGCGGTAGGCGCTGCTCAGGTGCACCTCGACGGTCTTTGGGGTCACGTAGAGCGACTGGGCGATGTCGCGGTTCGAAAGCCCGTCGGCGGCCAGGTCCGCCACGCGGCGTTCGCTCGCGGTCAGGGCAGCAACCCCGTGGAGGGCGGCCGTTCGGGGTCGGGCACCGGTCGCGTAGATCTCGGCGCGGGTGCGCTCGACGAGCGCCGTGGCGCCGGCGATCTCGGCCAGCTCGAGCGCCTTACGAAGCGGCTCGCGAGCGTCCGTCGGCCTGCGCGCCCGCCGAAGCGCTCCCCCGAGCGCCGCGAGCGCCTTCGCCCGCTCCAGCCGGGCCGGCGCGTGCTCGAGGAGCGCACACGCCGCTTCGAGATGGTCGAGGCCGTCGTCCCGCTCGATCGTCCCGAGCACGCGGAGCGAGCGCCCGACCGTACCCGGTGAGCCCCAGCCGCGGGCGATCTCAAGCTCCTCGGCGGCGAGCTCGATCGCTTCGTCCTGGCGACCGAGGCGGTCGAGCGCCTGCGCCTTGAGCGAACGCCACGGCGCATAGCGGGGATGGCGCCGCCAACCCACATGGCCCTGGAAGACGTCGGCGTGCTCGAGTGCGTCCTCGGCGCGACCTTCGGCGAGCAGGACGCGCAGTCGCGCCCGATCAAGCAGCATCGCCGGGTCCGAGCCCGGGCGCGGCTGGGTCGCGGCGTCGAGGAGGGCTCGCGCCTCGGCGAGGGCTCCACGATCGACGAGCAGCTCGGCGAGCACGGCCGTAGCCCATGGCTGCTGCGTCGGCACGCCCCACAGTGCCGCCGTCGCCAGCGCCGCTCGTAGCTCGGCCTCGGCATCGGCGAGCTCGCCGCGCAGGTACTGCGTGTAACCGCCCCAGAGTTGGACGGCCAGCATGGTGAAGATGAAGCCGCTGCGGTGCGCCTCGGCGCGCACGGCATCCCACTGCGCGACGGCCTCATCGAGATCGGCCAGGGCCAGGGGCACGATGGCGCCGACCACGAGCTCGCCGGCATCCGCGCTGACGATCGTGTTGTCCTCGAGGGCCGCGCGGGCAAGGGCGACGACATCGCTCGCCGGGCCGGCGCTCTCCGCCCACTCCCAGGCGGCGACCGCGGCGAGCATCTTGGCCCCCGGTCCGAGCCTGGTATCGATCGTTCGATGGCCCCGCAGCCGTGCCAGCCGATCCTCGTCGTCGCCTCGGGAGCCAAAGAATACCGAGATGAGCTCCCCGGCTTCGAGCTCACGGCCCAGATCTGCCAGCTCCGGTGGGAGCTCGAGCCGCGTTCGCCGCACGATCTCCGCCGCCTCCTCGAGCTCGTCCAGGAAGGTCAGCGTGCACGCGAGCCAGTCGGCCGCATGCCCGCGAAGGGCCGGATCGCGCGCGCCCTCGTAGGCGCGTCGGAGGGCGTCCGCGGCATCCGGCAGGGACATCAGGGACTGGGCCTTTCCCAGCTCGAAGAGCATCTCGGCGCGAAGCTCCGGCGGCAATGGCTCGTGGAGCGCGCGGCGGAGCGAGGCGATCGCAGCATCCGGCGCGCCCTTCGCGAACGCGGCGCGCGTGGCTGCCCGCAGGACGTCGACCACCCAGGATTCGCCCTGTCGTGGGATCGCGAGGAGGTGTGCGGCAATCCGCTCGGCGGGCGCGTCTCGCTCGAGCAGCAGGCGCGCCGCGCGCTCGTGGGTCAGCTCGCGCTCTCCGGGTGCGAGGTCGCGATAGATGGCAGCCTGCACGAGCGGGTGCACGAACCCCAGCGGCGGCTCGCGGCGCACGATCTCGGCCCGAACGAGCTCCCGGCCGGCGTCGGCGACGGCCTCGCCATCGAGACCGGCGAGCGCGCCGACGAGCGAGGTCTCCGCATCGTCCCCGAGGACGGCCAGGGCGCGCGCCGCGCTGACGGCCCCGGGAGAGAGGCGGGCCAGCCGGAGCAGCACCGCCCGCGAGACCGCTCGAGGGCCGAGCTCGGCCACGACGCCGACGTGCGCGGCGTCCGGCAGCACACGCTCCGACTCGAGCGTCTTGAGGAGCTCGCCGAGGAGGAGCGGGTTGCCGTGCGTCGAGGCGTGGCACGCCTCCGCGAAGGCGGCTTCCACGCCATCGCCAAGCCGCTTGCGAACGAGCTCCGCGGTGGCGTCGGCACTGAGCGGCCTCGGCACGATGTGCTGCGCATCCGGGTCGCCCGTCAGCTCGGCGAGCAGCGCCACGTCCACGCCCGGCTCCGCGGATCGCAGGCCGGCGACCACGAGGACGGGCAGCCCCTCGAGCCGCCGGGTGAGATAGCCCAGGAATCGCAGCGAGGTGCGATCGCACCAGTGCAGGTCGTCGACCGCGAGCAGGAGCGGCGTCTCCGCACTCAGGTTCGCCGTGACCCAGTAGAGCGCGTGGAGCGCGGCGAACGTCGAATCACCGGAAACGTGGCCCGCATCCGGTCCCGACAGGCCGAAGATCGAGCCTGCCGCCACCGCCGCGCCCGCAAGCACCCGCTCGCGCACACGCTGGTCGACGAGGCGCGGCTCGAACAGCTGGCGCACGACGCCGAACGGGAAGTCGCGCTCGAGCTCGCTGCCGCGTGCCGACAGGACGAGCAGGCCGTGCTGGGCGGCGCGCCGGCGAGCCTCGGCGACGAGCCGGGACTTGCCGATGCCGGCGGGGCCTTCGATGAGGACGACGCCGGCCCTGCCGGACAGCGTGCTCGCGATCCCTCGATCGAGCACCCGCAACTCGCGTTCGCGCTCGAGGAGGCGGCCGGGATCCACTGGGAGCCCCGTTCCCTCGCCCCCTCCATCCGTGGCACCCATGACTCCCACGAACGGATCGTACGGCCGCCATCGGAGCCGGTCTACTAGGGGTCCGCGGCGAAAGACTGGGGTCCCCGATTCGGGGCGGCCGCGATGTGCGGGCCGATTCGGCGTGGGAACGTCGGGTCATGGCACGCACGGGCATCACGATCGTCCTCGAGCTCGACGAATCGGCGGACACGCCAGTCGGTAGCGCTCGACTCCCGGACGGCACGTGTCGCCCGTTCCACGGCTGGCTCGGGCTCGCGGAGGCGATCGACTCGCTCGCGGGGCTGGACGTCCGGAGCGGCGCCGAACGCAAGCGTGCTTCGCGACGCGCGGAGCCGAATCGAACCGAAAGGAGCTCGTCGTCATGAATCGTTCAGGTCACAACGCGCCAGGTGGCATCGCGGCGCTGCCGCGCCGCGCGAGCCGGGGCCTCCCGGCACTCATCGCTCTCTTCGCGATCGTCGGGAGCACCTCCCTCGCGGCGGCTTACTCGTATGGCGGGGGCGGAACAACCGGGAAGTTCGCCGCTACCTTCGAGACGCGCTCGGCACGAACCTCGATCGCGTCGTGTCCGGCCCTCGGCCCCGACGGTCGGAAGATCGAGGGTCGGTACCTCGGGACGATGACGATCGATGGCGAGGAGTTCGGCATCCACTTCGTGCTCGAGGCGCTCGTCGACGTCCGCGCCGGACTCGGCTCGGCGGAGGGGCGCTGGCACCTGACGGACCCGCGGACCGCCGACGTCATCGGCCGGGGCGAGCTCATCGCCACCGTGACCGCAGACCCGCCCAGTGAGTCGGACCCGCCCGGTGAGTCGGACCCGCCCAGTGAGCTCACGCTGCACGGCGTGGTCGTCGGGACGCTCGTGCCGTCCGATCCGGAGCTGCCGGGCCAGCGCCTGATCGGGAACTTCTCCGCCTCGCTCGGCGACGGCATGACCTTCCCGCACCTGAAGGGCACCGTCGGCGACCCGACCGGTGTCGCCGATCCGACCCACGGCGAGCTGCTCCCGGCCGTCGTCATCGCGTCCGAGGGCTGCTGAGACCCGGTCGCGGGCGCGCACAGGGGCTGCCGCAGGGCGCCCCTGTGCGGACGCCGCCCACCTTCCTCCCGGCCGCCTTGGCCGGACTCCATCCGCCCGTCACCCCAGGAATCTGGAGAAGGAGAGACACCACCATGTCGTCAGATCGAACGACCCGGGCCCCGGCCCATCGGCGCGGAGCGCGAGGGTCGGCCCTCGTGCGGCGAGCGCTCGGATTCGGGCTTGCCCTGGCCCTGCTTGCGCCGGTGACGGCGGCGCAGGCGGCGGGAGGGCAGGCCTGCACCGAGGATCGGGGCCAGTCACTCATCGACGCCGGACGGTATCGGCTGGCAATTCGCGAGTTCACCTGCGTCATCGACACCGAGCCGACGGGAGTCGTGGGCTACGTCGGTCGCATCGAGGCGCAGCTGCTGCTCGGCCGCTATTCGGATGCACTTGCCGACTACAACCGCATCACCACCGTGGTCATGCCGATCCACCCGGACGCGGAGGCTGACATCCTCGACGCCTACGCGGCTCGGCTTGCTGCCGTCCCCGGGGACATCCCCGCCCTCACGGGCGCGAGCTTCGCCTACTGGTGGGCCTTCGACTACGTCCATGCGATCCAGCTGCTCAACGACCTCCTGGACGTCCGGGGCGACGATCCCTACGGCAACCTGTTCCGCGGCTCGAGCCGGGTCCTCCATGGCGGGCCGACGCCGCCCGGTGTTGCGGACCTCGAGCGCGGGATCGACCTCGATCCGGAGAACCCGAACGTTCGCTGGATCGTTGCCGACGCCTACACTTACGGGCTGCCCGACCCGGAGCGGGCGTTCGCGGAGGCGTCGCTCGCACTGGACGGCGGCCTTGACACCCCGCGCGTCCACGCGATCCTCGCGAGCGCGGAGAACGCGTTCGGGAACCTCGAAGCCGCCGCGGCCCACATCGCGAGGCACATCGAGCTCGTCACCACCGAGCTCGTCACGACCCCGTCGCTGCCCGCCGGAGCCGTGCTGTCCGTGGACCTCGTTCCCGGACGGACGTACGAGGTCCCGCTCGACGCGACCGCGGGCGCGACGATCTCGGTCGCGACCAGCAGCGGCGACATGTGGGACTCCATCGCCGTCCTGCTCGGCCCCGACGGGTCGCCGGTCGTCGGCAGCGACGACGACGCTGGTTACTTCGCCGCGTTCGACTGGGTCCCCCCGGCCACGGGCACCTACCGCCTGCTGGTCACGTCCTTCGAGGCCATCAGCACCGGCCAGCTCGACGTGTCGCGCGACTGAGCCGCACGGCTCCGACCGCGACGGACATCGACACGGATGCCTTGCCCCATGGCCCGATCCCACCCGGGATCGGGCCATGTTGTGTGGGCGGCGGAAGTTCGCCGCGGTGCCGCGTCCCGCGAGTCGGCGGCTGACAGGGGCTTGCGCCCCCGCCGATCGCTCGCGACACTCGGCCTCGATGGCTGGCCCGACCGACGCGAGAGCGCCGCGCCTGACGCCCGATCAGCTCGCCTTCGAGGCAAGCGCGCCCCGCTCGCTCGTCGAAGAGCTCGTCGCCGCCGGCGCCATCGAGCGGGCGGCTGACGGCACACACGCTCGCGACGACGTCGCGCGTGTCCGGCTTGCCCACGCCCTGGCGAGCGGCGGCATCAGCGTGGACGACCTCATGCACGAGATTCGTACGGGCCGGATGCCGTTCCGCGACATCCCGCGGATGGGGATCACCCCGCCGAGCACCGGCCGCACGTACGCTGAGTTTGCCGCGGCCTTGGGTGAGGACCGGGCGGCGCAGCTCCCGGCTCTCTACGCTGCGTTCGGCCTCGCCGCGCCGCCGCCCCAGACTGCGATGCGAGCGGACGAAGAGGAGGCGCTGACCGGGTTCATCTCGCTCTGGGCGATGGTCGAGGATCGGCCGGAGGTGATGCAGCGCGCCGCGAGGATCGCCGGAGAGGGTGTCCGGCGGATCGTCCTCGGGACCGTCGACCTCATCGACGAGTTCGACGGTTCCCCGCCGGCGAGGCTGCGGCGAGGTTTGAGCTCCGAGGAGGCGATCGAGCCGTCGATCCGCCAGGCCGGGGTGATGAACGCGCTCCTCGCGTGGCTGCGCGAGCGCCACCTGGAGCACGAGGTCTTCGACCGGATCGTCGCCTTCACGGAGGTGTCGCTGTCCCGTGCGGGCCGACTGCCGACGCCGTCGTCAGATCCGCCGGCGATCGCGTTCGTCGACCTCACCGCGTTCACGGAGCGGACCCTCGCAGCGGGCGACGAAACGGCCGCCGAGGACGCGGCGACGCTGCAGGCACTCGCCTCCGCCGTCGTGAGCCGCCACCGAGGCCGCGTGGTGAAGGCGCTCGGCGACGGGATCATGCTTCGCTTCGAGTCGGCCGCCGACGGCGTCGCGGCCGTCCGCGACCTCATGGCGGAGATCGTCGCCGCCGGGCTCCCGCCCGCCCACGCCGGCATCGCCGCAGGCTCCTTCGTCATTCGCGACGGTGACATCTACGGGCACACGGTCAACGTCGCCGCCAGGCTCTCGGGCCAGGCGGCCTCCGGCGAGATCCTCATCCCCAGGGAGGCCGCCGCCTGGCTCGGCGACGGCGTGGCCTGGGAGGAACGGGGCGCGCTGCGCCTGAAGGGGATCGAGCAACCTGTTGCGGTGGTGGCCTTGACCGGCTGATCGGCCCGCCGTGTCCACGAGGCACCCGTCCCGTAGACTCGGCGGCCATGAACCCACCCGCGACTCGCCGCCTCGTGATCCTCACCGAAGGGCAGTGGCACGTCCACAACGCGAAGACCGCGATGGGCGTGATCCGGTTCGGCACGGACGAGATCGTCGCCCTCCTCGACTCGACGATCGCCGGCCGGAATGTCGCCGAGTGGATGCCCGGCCACGACATCCCGATCGTCGGGACGCTCGCGGATGCGCTCGCCGCGCCGAAGCCTCCCGACACGCTCCTCATCGGGATCGCGCCGACCGGCGGGAAGCTGCCCGACAGCTGGCGCGCGACGATCCTCGAGGCGATCCGCGCCGGCCTGAACGTCCACTCCGGGCTCCACACCTTCCTCGGCGACGACCCGGAGTTCGCGGCGGCGGCGCACATGTCGGGCGTCGAGATCGTCGACCACCGGCGGCCGCCGCAGCGTAACGAGACGGCCGTCGGCCGGAAGCACAAGCCGGGCTCGCGGGTCATCCTGACGGTCGGGACCGACTGTGCCATCGGCAAGATGTCGGTCGCCCTCGAGCTCCGGAAGTCGGCCCGCGCCGCGGGTGACCGGGTCGTCTTCGTCCCGACCGGCCAGACCGGGATGATGATCGAGGGCTGGGGCGTCGCGGTCGACCGGGTGATCAGCGACTTCGTCCAGGGGACCGTCGAGTGGATGCTCGAGGAGGGTGAGGCACGGGGCGACTGGCTCATCGTCGAGGGCCAGGGCTCGCTCGACCACCCCGCCTATTCGTCCGTGACGCTCGGGCTCATCCACGGCTCGACGCCTCACGCCATGGTCATGGTCCACAAGCCGGGGCTCCGCGAGCACGACTTCGATCACCTGCCCGACGCGTCCTTCCCGATCGCGCGGCTGCCGGAGTTCATCGCCCTCCACGAGCAGGTCGCCGGGCTCGTCGCCCCGTCGAAGGTCGTGGCGATCGCCCTGAACACGTCCCTCTACCCCGACGACGCCGAAGCCCGGCGGATCATCGACTGGACCGAGACGGAAACGGGCCTGCCGGCCGGCGACCCGGTCCGGTTCGGGGCGGACGAGCTGTGGCGAGCGATCCACCGCCAGGTCGAATCCCTGCCGTGGGTCCGGGAGAACGACGCCCGGGGCGTGGGTTGACGCTCCGCCTCCGGCACGAGGTGCTCCGGCTCGCCCTGCGCGACCCGTTCCGGATCGCCCGCTCGGAGCCGGGCGCCGGCGAGCACGTCACGACGGTCGTCGTGGAGCTCGAGGACGATCGCCTCCCCGGGATCGTCGGCCATGGCGAGGGCTACCCGGACCACTACTACGGCGAGACGCCGGCGTCCATGGCGGCGGTCTTCCCGACGCTCCTCGAGGCGATCGGGGAGCCGGAGCTGTCGGCGGCGGGACACGCCGCCGCGGGTGAGGCCATGACGGGTGCGCTCCGCTGGAACGGCGGCGCGAAGTGCGCCCTCGACAGCGCACTCCTCGACCTCGTCGGGAAGGCGACCGGCGCACCGGCCTGGCGGCTGCTGGGCCTCACGACCTCGATCCCGCCGACGGACTTCACCCTCGGCCTCGACGAGCCGGCGGTCGTTGCCGAGCGGGCCCGACGGGCCGCGGGCTTCCCGGCCCTGAAGATCAAGTGCGGTGGCCCGGCCGACGTGTCGACGCTGCGCGCGGTTCGCGAGGTCTACGACCGGCCGCTCCGCGTCGACGCGAACACCGGCTGGACGCCCGAGGTCGCCCTGGAGCTCCTGCCGCAGCTCGTCGACCTGGGGGTCGAGCTCATCGAGCAGCCGTTCCCGCCGCGGCGGCTCGACTGGCTGGCCGACCTCCAGCAGGCCTCCGCCCTGCCGATCGTCGCCGACGAGTCGTGCGTCGCCGACGAGGACCTCGACGCCCTCGTCGGGGTCGTGGCCGGCGTGAACGTGAAGCTCGCGAAGTGCGGCGGACCGGGCCCAGCGGCGCGAATGCTGGCCCGCGCCCGCGAGCTCGGCTTCCGGACCTTCCTCGGCTGCATGGAGGAGACCTCGGTCGTCATCGCCGCGTCGGCGGCCGTGGCGTCGCTCGCCGAGTGGGTCGACCTCGACGGCAACCTCCTCCTCGCGGAAGACCCGTTCGAGGGTCTCGAGCTCGGCCCCGACCACGCCTGGCTGCTCGGCGACGCGCCGGGCCTCGGGGTGTCCCGGTCTCCCGGCTGAACCGTTTCAGGGCGCCGGGGATCAGCTGTGGATAAGTTCGTGGACGAAAAGGTGGAGAACACCCCTTCCGGGTCCGACGGGCCCGGACGTACCATGACGGCGTCGGTTGCGAGCTCACCCGGGAGGGGGCCCGCCGACTGCCCGGACTCATCGCCGCCGGCCACGGCACGATCTCGCCGCGGCCGCGTCGGCTTCGCCTGCCCCCAAAGGCACGAGGAGGAGAGGGATCGATGGTCGCGCGCCCTGCGCCGACGCCAGCACCATCGGCGGACGCCGTCGAGTTCGTGAAGTTCTGCTATCAGCGCCGGAAGGTCGGCTGGCCGGAGCTGTATGACGAGATGTGCGGCGTCGCCGGCCGCGGGCTCTTCCGGGGATGGGGCCCGGACGACCTCGCGACCCACGGCATCGGCTTCAGCCTCGGTCAGATGCCCGCGCTCGCGGCGCTCGTGACCGAGATCGTGACGGAGGACCGGGCCCGGACGGCGAAGGCGCGCCTGAGCGTGGCCGCGGCGCCCGCGGGCTGAGATCCGAGCGAGGGTCAGGCGGCGTCAGGCGCGGATCCGGCGCCTCGACATCTCGCCCTCGATCTGTCGCTCGGCCTCGACGTACCGGTCGATCTGCTCGCGCAGCTGGTTCGCCTCGGGCGTGTAGAGGTGGGTCTGCTGCTGGAGGATGTAGCTCAGGCGACGGCTCGTCATCCGGACGTGGTCGAGGTTCTTCATGAGCACGAGCGGATCCATCGCCGCGAGGTCCGACGGGTGGTACATCTGCTGCATGCCCGCATCGTAGCAAGGCCGGCCCGGCGATCGGGCGGGACCCGGCGCGCGGACCGGGCGCACGCCCGTCGGGCGTCGAGCTACAGGGCGCGGAGACGCGGTGGCCAGGTCCAGTCGACCGGGAACGCAGCGGTGGACAGCGCCCGGCGCCGGCCGGCCTCGGAGGCACCGAGCACGAGGATCCGGTCCAGCTGGGTCGCCCGGCCCGCTTCGTCGCCCCAGAGCTTCGTCATCTTCCGGTTCGCGCGGACCTCGTCGAGGGCGACGCCGGCGAGGCGGTAGCCCTCCGGCGCCGCGGCCGACGCCCAGACCTGCTCGGCGAGGGCGTGGCCGTTCCGGATCCGGCGGCCGCGGTCGGTTGCGACATCGCCGATGACGAGGACGACGATCGCGTCGTCGGTCAATGCCGGCCGGAGGCCGCGGAGGACGTCGCGGAGGAAGACGAGGTACGGCGCGCGGTGATGCGCGTCGTCGAGGGCCGCATCGATGGCGCGAGGGTCCTCCCGCAGGAACCAGGCCCGCAGCCAGTTGTAGTAGCCGTACTTCACGACCCGCAAGTACGGCGGCGACGTGACGACGAGCCGGGCACGATCCGGCAGGCCGCGAGCGCGAAGCGCCGCCCGGGCCCGGACGCCGACGTCGCGCGCGTCGCCGAGGAGGGAGACGCCGCGGCCCTGGGGGAGGGGAGCGCGATACAGGCGGTCCAGCTTGGCTCCCAGGCAGTCGAAGACGTCGCGCTCCGCCGCCACGAACCCGGTCCGGGCCGCGAAGTCCCGGACGTACCGCGGCGCCATGCTGAAGGTGTTCGGCATGAGGTCCGACAAGTACGAGGCGCTCTTGCCGTGGAGGATCCCGGTGATCGCCGCGGCCAGGAATCGGTCGACTCGATCATCGAGATCGAGGGCGTCGCGGACGTACAGGAGCTGCCCGAACGTCCGCGGATGGAACGCGATCGCGACCTCGTGGGGCGTCGGCTCCGGCCCGGCCGGCGGATCGGCCTGGATCGCCGCCGCACGCGCCTCCCACCTCGCCGCGACTGCGGGCCAGGCAAGGCGCAGCCGGACGAGCCGCGTCCGCGCTTCCGGCGCCCCCGCCGGCTCGACCTTCGCGGCCGTCAGCAGGTAGGCGAACGGGTTCAGGTCGTTGCCGACCCCGATCCGGCCCTCGGCGGCGGCCTGGAGCGGCGTCGTGCCGCGGCCCGCGAACGGGTCGAGGACGACGTCACCCGGCCGGCTGTAGCGCGAGATGAAGGCGTGGGCGAGGGCTGCGGGGAAGCTCGCGAGGTACGAGCACATCGGGTGGAAGGGATGGCCCCACAGCCGCTGCTGCGCCTTCCACTCGGGCTCGATCGCGAGCCGTGGCAGCTCGGTCTCGAGCTCGAGGGCGAGCTGCGTCGCGGACCACGAGGTGGTGGGCGCGGGCACGCGAGCGTCGATCGGCCTCGCGCCGGCGCGCTGCGACGGGGCGTGTTGTGACACGGACGGGGTGGGCTCCTCGTCGATCCGCCGGATCGCCAACCCGTGACGATCCGATCGGGGCCGGGAGGATAGTCGCCGCCGGACGGGCTCCGCAAGGGGTGAATCGACCTATCCGGAGGCGGGACCCTGAACGCTCCGCCGCGCGGGGCGCCGAGGACGGCCGGAACGTCGACGGCCCGCGGTACGATGCCGCGGGCCCCCGTAGCTCAGTGGACCAGAGCGGCGAGCTTCTAACTCGCGGGTCGCAGGTTCGAATCCTGCCGGGGGCGCCAGCCGCCTCGATGCGTCGGCAGGTCGTGCGTCAGCGGATCAGGATCATCCCGTCCACGTCGAGCCTCGCGCGCCCGGAGGTGCCGAGGTTCTTCACGACCACGGTGTGGGTCGCGGCCGCGCCGAGCTGGACGTAGGCCAGGATCGCCCGGTTCTTCGTCGTCGGCGAGTAGCCGCTGAACGTCGCCACCTTCTTGCCGTCGACCCACACCTCGCCGTTGCTGCGGGTCGGGCCCATCGTCCCGACGATCACGGCCGACGTGCCCCACACCGTGAAGGTCGCGGTCGCGCCGCGGGTCGTCGTCGTTCGACGGGTTCCCCCGTAGGCGACGCTCGTGTACGTCGTCGACCAGGTCCCGGCGTACTTCACGGCGCTGCTCCGCTCCGGGACGTTCACGACGCGGAAGTTGCGGGTCTCCGCCCAGGGACTCCAGTTGCCGGCGCCGTCGCGCGCCCGGACGCTCCAGGTGTAGATGTGGCCGGGCGTGATCGCCCGACGAAGGCTCGTGGTGCCGGCGGCCGTGTAGGCGACGCTCCGGAGCGTGCCGCCGTCGATCCGCTCCGCCATCTGGTAGCCGGCGATCGCCGAGCTCGGATCCGTGGCCGGCTTCCACGACATGATGAACGGCACCGCCGACGTGCCGAGCATCTCGCCGGCCCGGATGTTGAAGCCCGGGGCGAAGGCCGTCGGGAGGTCGGACTCGACGACGACGTTGACCCTGGCCGTGGCCAGCGTTCCGTGCTTCCACGTCGCTTGGACGGTGAGCGGATACGTGCCCGACGGGTAGCCCCGCGGGACGCTCACCGTGAGCTTCGCCGACGTCGCCTCGAAGCCGAACATGGCGGTCCGATCGAGCGCGGCCGACAGGCCGGCCGGCGCGCCCGTCACGGAGAGCGTGAGCTCCTCGAGGACGCCGGGGCGGGCGAGCGTGAGGCTGATCGGGAAGGTGCCGCCGGACTCGGTGGCGACGACGGCCGCCGGGCTCGGCGTCATCGTGACCGTCCCGAACGGTCCGATCCGCGAGACGTCGAGGAGGCGCTCGTGCGTCGAATCGGGGTCGGTCCCGGTGAACCAGTTCGTCGATCCGAGGTAGAGGAGTGCCCGCTTCACCTCCGCCGGCGACAGGTACGGCCGGGAGGCACGGTAGAGGGCCACGGCTCCGGTGACGTGTGGGGCGGCCATGGAGGTCCCCGACGACCAGCCGTAGGTGTTGCCGCGCTTCGTGCTCCAGATGCACTTGCCCGGCGCGATGAGGTCGACGTCGGGCCCGTAGTTCGAGAAGTCGGCGAACGTGTCGTCGACGTCGTAGGTGCCCCAGGAGTAGCACCGGTTCCCGCCGAGGCCGCCCGGCCGCCCGTCCGTGTCGGCGAGCGCCGAGACCGTGATGACCTCGTCGTACGCCGCCGGGACGCGCTTCGATGCCGGTCCGGAATCGTTCGCCGCGGCCGCCACCACGGTCACGCCGCTGGAGACGAGCCGGCAGATCGCGGCATGGAGGACGTCGTTGTTCGTGGCGCCGCAGTTGCCGTCGTCGGCACCCCACTTCGCGACGCTCATGTTCACGGCCTCGATGAGCGGGCGCGTCGCGTCACCGGGGTCGCGCTGCGCGGCGATCCAGTCGAGCCCGCAGATGTACCACGACAGGAACCCGCCGCCGGAGGCGTCGAGGATGCGCACGGCCCACAGCCGGGCCCCCGGCGCGACGCCGACCACGCCGATGCCGTTGTCCTTCGCCGCGACGGTGCCGGCCACGTGGGTGCCGTGGCCGTTGTCGTCCTGCCAGGCACCCCGGTCGGCCGTCGAGCAGTTCACGCCGCCGGCGACGTTGAGGTCCGGGTGGGCGCCGTCGATGCCGGTGTCGACGATGGCGACGTCGGCGTCGACGCGTTCGTCGATGCCGTTGATCTTCGCCGTCGGGGAGGTTCGACCGCCCACGCGCGCGACACCCGTCGGCATCGACTGGGCGGTGAGCTCGATCCGCTCGTCCGGGACGACCGCGGCGACGTCCGGGTCCGCGGCGAGCGCCTGGACCTGGCCCGGCGTGAGGTTCGCCGCGAAGCCGTTCAGGAGATGGTCGAACCGACGCTCGATCGCGACCGTGTTCCGGGCCGCGACGTGCTCGAGGACCCGGGCGCCTCCGGGCGCCGGAGCGGCCGCGGCACCGTTGCCGGCCTTCGCGACCGCCGCGCCTTCGGCGACGACGACGATGTACGGATCGGCGGGCGCGGCGACCTCGGACGCCAGGGCGCCGGTCGGCGCCACGACGAGGAGGGCAAGGAGCAGGGCGGCGAGAGCGACGGGACGAGACATCTGGGTTCCCCGGCGTGCTGCTGGTGGCGGCCGGCCATCGCCCTGCGCGGCAGGACGGCGCCGGGACAACCATCACCCGGGCCGGCGGGGAAACGAAGGGGCCCGATGGTCAGGGACGGCCCGGAACTTCGGGTGGGGTGGGCCTCGCCGTGCGGCGCGCGAGCACCCGCGCAGGAGGCCCATCCGTGGGTACTGCCCTCGGGAGGAACCGAAGTACGGCTTGGCGCGACCCCTGCGGACCCGTACGTTCCGGCCATCAACGAGCCGTACCGCACCGGTCGTCACCGGAGCGGCCCTGACGGCGAACGTTGCCTGAAGGAAAGGCGACCATGGCAATGGCCTCGATGGCTGTCAACGAACTCGGTCCGATGCTCACCGCCACCGAAGTCGCGGAGATGCTCCATCTCCACGTCAACACGGTGAAGCGGCTCGGCGACCGCGGCGAGCTCCCGTTCTACCGGGTCTGCAAGCGCGGCGATCGTCGCTTCCGGCTCGAGGACGTTCTCCGCTTCCTCCACCAGAACCGCTAGCTCGCACCAGAACCGCTAGCTCGGCGCGTCACGGGTTGCCTCATGGCGGCCGTGATGGCCGCGCTGGCCACGGCGAGTGCCACCCGGACGGGGGTCAGACCGTCCGGAGCGCCTCTCCGAACAGCTCGAGCGCCTCGGACACCTCCGCGGCGCTGACGTCCAGTGGCGGGATCAGGCGCACCACCTGGTGCTGCGGCCCGCACGACAGGACGAGCAGGCCGAGGTCGGCCGACCGCGCGACCAGTCGGTCCACGAGCGCCCCGTCCGGCGCCTTCGTGGCCTTGTCCGAGACGAACTCCACCCCGATCATCAGGCCGGGTCCGCGCACGTCCCCGATCCGGTCGTCCTCGGCGGCGAGGCGGACCAGTCCGGCCGTGAGCTCAGCGCCGCGAGCCGCCGCGTTCGCCACGAGCCCCTCGCGCTCGATCGTGTCGAGGACCGCGAGCGCCGCGGCGCAGGCGACGGGGTTCCCGCCGTACGTCGTCCCATGGGCGCCCTTCCCCCAGCGATCGTGGAGCTCGCGCCGGGCCGCGATCGCCGAGAGCGGGAGGCCGTTGGCGATCGCCTTCGCGATCGTCACGACGTCCGGCACGATCCCGGCGTGCTCGAAGGCCCACATCCGGCCGGTCCGCCCGTAGCCCGACTGGACCTCGTCGGCGACGAGGAGGATGCCGTGCTCGTCGCACAGCTCTCGAAGGCCCCGGAGGAACGGCGCCGGCGCCGGCAGGTAGCCGCCCTCCCCGAGGACCGGCTCGATGAAGATCGCCGCGACGGACGCCGCCGGCACGACGCTCGTCAGCATCGTCTGCAGGCGAGCGAGCGAGACCTCGCTCGCTCGTCCCTCGTCGCCATCGAACTCGCGCCAGACGAGCGGGAACGGTGCCACGTAGATCGACGGGACGAGGGGCTCGTAGCCGTGGCGGTAGTTCGGCGACGAGCTCGTGAGGGAGGTCGCGCCGTACGTCCGCCCGTGGAAGGCGCCCTGGAAGGCGATGATCGCGGGCCGGCCGGTGACCCGCCGGGCAAGCTTCATCGCGCCGTCGATCGCCTCGGAGCCCGAGTTCAGGAGGAAGATCGAGTCCAGCGGCTCGGGCAGCGTCGCCGCCAGGCGATCGACGAGCCGTACCACGGGCTCGGCGAAGCCGATGGCCCCGGTCGGCCCGATGAGCCGGTCGACCTGGGCATGGATCGCGGCGGTCACCGCGGGGTGGACGTGGCCCAGCGCGGTCACCGCGATCCCGTTCGCGAAGTCGAGGTGGGGGCGCCCGGCGGTGTCGTACAGCCGGTGGCCGATCCCGTGGCTCCACGACCGCTCGAAGTAGCGGCCGAGGACCGGGGTCAGGTGGGCGTCCGCGAGCGCGGCGAGATCGAGGTCGTCGGTCGGGCTGGTCATTCGAAGGGCGAGTATAGGCGGGCATCCGCCGGGCCCGGGACGTGCCATCATCGGCCCCGTGTCGATCGACCTCCGCCTGACCGACGAGAACCGCCTCGTCCAGGAGACCGTCCGCGACTTCGCGGAGCACGAGATCGTGCCGTTCATCCGCGAGTGGGACGAGAAGGGCGAGGTCCACCGCGAGGTCTTCGCCCGGATGGCCGAGCTCGGGCTCCTCGGCGCTCCGATCCACGAAGCGTGGGGCGGCTCCGGGATGGACTACCTCAGCTTCGCGATCATCTGCGAGGAGCTGGAGCGGGCCGACACGGCCTTCCGGGTCGTCCAGAGCGTCCACGTGGGCCTGAATTCGCTGACCCTCATGCAGTGGGGGACCGAGGAGCAGAAGCAGCGCTGGCTCGTGCCCCAGGCCCGGGGCGAGAAGCTCGCGACGTTCGGGCTGACCGAGCCCGGCGTCGGCACGGACGCCGCCAACCTGGCGACGACGGCGCGGCGGGACGGCGACTCGTACGTCCTCAACGGCGAGAAGATCTGGATCTCGATCGCCGACATCGCCGACCACTTCCTCGTCTTCGCGTCGGTCGACCGGTCGAAGAAGCACAAGGGCGTCACCGCGTTCGTCCTCGAGCGCGGCATGCCTGGCCTGACGACGGGCACGCTCCACGGCAAGCTCGGCATCCGGGCCGGCAACACCGGCACGATCCAGATGCAGGACGTCCGCGTCCCGGTCGAGCACCGGATCGGCGAGGAGGGCGAGGGCTTCCTCATCGCGATGAGCGCCATCGACCAGGGCCGGTTCACGGTCGCGGCCGGCAACGTCGGACTGGCGCAGGCCTGCCTCGACGCGTCGCTCCGGTACGCCCACGAGCGGCAGACGTTCGGCGAGGAGATCGGGCGCCACCAGCTCGTGAAGCAGATGCTGGCGAAGATGGTGGCCGGCATCGAGGCAGGGCGGCTCCTCGTCTGGCGGGCGGCGTTCCTGAAGAACCACGGCGTCCGGAACACCCGGGAGACGTCCCTCGCGAAGTGGCACGCCACGGATCACGCCGTGCAGAGCGCCCTCGACGCGATCCAGATCCACGGCGCCAACGGCTACTCGAACGAGTTCCCGGTCGAGCGCTACCTCCGGAACTCGAAGGCGGCGGTCATCTACGAGGGGACGAGCCAGCTCCACACGCTCATCCAGGCCGACTACGCGCTCGGCTATCGGGAGGACCGGCCGATCCGCTGCGAGCCGCTGCCGGCCCAGGGCTACGAGCGGCTCCCGGCGTCCGTCGCGGCGGCCGCGGGTCGGGCCTGACGGTCGACCCCGCCGCGCCAGCCGCGCCGCCGCCCGGCCCGTTCACCGAGGCCGAGCTCCGGACGCTCGCGGTCCTCGCCGAGACCTTCGTGCCGACGGCCGACGGGCCGCGGATCGCGACGGTCGCCGCCGAGGCCCTCGTCCGAGCCGCCGATCCGGCCCAGGTCCGCCAGCTCCGGCTCGTCCTGGAGCTGCTCGAGCAGCCGCTCGTCAACCTCGCCACGGCCGGCCGCCGCCGGGCGATCTCGCGACTCCGGCCGCCCGAGCGCGAGCGGATCCTCCTCCGCTGGGCGCACTCGCCGATCGCCCTGAAGCGGTCCGGCTTCCAGGGCCTCCGGAAGCTCCTCTCGTTCCTCGCCTACGCCGTCGCGACACCGGACACGCTCGGCCGGGAGGCCGGGCCGCTCTCGACCGTCGACTACGATCCGGATGCGCCGCCGGTCACGCCGGACCGGACGAGCGTCCGTGTCGTGGACCTGGACCGGTCCCCGGGCGGTGGTCCGATCGAGCTCGAAGCCGACGTCGTCGTCGTCGGATCTGGGGCGGGCGGCGGGGTCGTGGCGGCGGAACTGGCGAGGGCCGGTCGGTCGGTTCTCGTCCTCGAGGCCGGGCCGTTCGTCGACGAGGCGGCGATGCCGCGAACAGAGCTCGAGGCCTTCTCGCGGCTTTACCTCAACCATGGGCTCCTCGCGACCTGGGACGGCTGGATCAGCCTCCTCGCGGGCTCGGCCGTCGGTGGTGGCACCGTGGTCAACTGGATGACCTCGATCGACGCGCCGCGGAGCGTCCGCCGCGAGTGGGCCCGCGACCACGGCCTCGACGGCGTCGACGGCGGCGAGTGGGACGGCGACCGGGCGGCGATCGAGGCGGAG
>DASUMJ010000082.1:0-5007 GCA_036277775.1 Candidatus Limnocylindrales bacterium | reverse complement strand
ACATCCGGCGCCTCCAGCACCAGATGGCGGAGCGGGCGAACCTCGTCTCCCGGTCGCGTGGCCGCGAGCCGTACCGGCGCGTCCGGCTCTATCCCGACGCGGCGAAGAGCGCCTGGCGCTAGCCCGCCGGGGCGGACCTGGGGCCGGCCCGGAGGGGGCGAGGCAGCTGAGGTGTAACCACCTGACGGAGGCGGGCGTCTCAACATCGGCCTCGGTCGCGAGCCGATGGCCGCCGACCCGCTCCGCGCCCTCCACCAGGAACGCCTGGTGAGTCACGGTGTCGCGGCCGTGGCGCTGGCCGTCGGCGCGACGGGGCTCGGCTGGGTGGCCGGCCTGGCCTTCGATGCCGCGCTCGGCGGCGGACGGGCCTCGGGAGGTTTCCCCGGAATCTGGGCGACGGAGCTCTCGTTCTGGCTGCCGGCCGCCCTCCTCGGCCTGTTCGTCAGGCCCGCAAGACGGCCCCCGACGCCGCGCCGGAGCCGGCGGAGGCGCCGGCGGGGACGCCGGCATCCGCCCCGTCGCGCGATACCTCGGCGAGCCTTCCTGTGCGGCGGCGTCTCGAGCTCGTGGGGCCCCCGGGTGCGGACCTCGACGCGGCGGTCGCGGCGGCTCGACAGGCGTTGCCGTCGGGCATCGAGCTCGTGGAGCCGACGCCGGCCCCTGATGGCATGACTCGACGCGCGGCCTCGCGTCCGGTCTGAGCCGGCAGCCTGTCGGGCGCCTCCGGGGTACCGTGGAATCGTGACCGACCGGCTCCTCGTCCTCTTCGACCGCGACTGCGGGATCTGCGCCGCGACGGCCCGCCGCCTCCATCGCTGGGACCGCGACGGCCGCCTCGAGCTCCGAGCGCTCCAGGACGCCGCGACCGACGACCGGCCGCTCGTCCGCGCCGTTGCGGCCGGCCACCCGCTCCATGACGAACTGCACGTCCTCGACCCGGCGACGGGCCGGGTGCGGTCCGGCGGCGCGGCGGTCCTGGAGATCGCGGGCCGGCTACCAGGTGGCCGGCTCCCGGCGGTCCTGGCGCGGGTTCCGCCTGCCGCGTGGGCGATCGGGCTGGGGTACGCGCTCGTGGCCCGAAACCGGCATGCGATCAGCCGGGCGCTGCGGCTCGATGGCGCCTGCCGCGTGACGCCGGCCGGCGGCGGGCGCTAGCTGCGCCGGCCTCCACGGTCAGCCGGCAGGCCCCGTCCGAGCCAGATTCGCTCGCCGGCGAACCGCTCGGTGGCCGGGTCCCACGGGAAGAGGATGAGGACCTCGAGATCGACGGCCAGGCCGCTCGCCGGCGCACCGGCCCATGGCCCCAGGTTCGTGCCGGTGAGCCGGGCCGCCTCGAAGACGCCCTGCGGCCCGACGACGATCTCGGTCAGCGCGAAGGCGTTGTCGGGGAAGGCCGCGAACAGCTCCGTGTAGAAGGCGCGTGCGCCCGCGTGGCCGTCCCAACGCTGCCCCGTCGAGGCGATCTCGTAGACGCAGTCCGGGGCGAGCGTCGCGATCAGGCCGTCGATGTCGCGGCGATCCTCCGCGATCGAGTGCCGGACCCAGAGCCGCTTGATCCGGCGCAGCTCGGCCGGGTCGAACGGTCGGGCGAGGCGCTGCTGGATCGTCGGCATCTGCCGGAGTGTAGGCGCCCTCGATGCGTCGGAACGCGCGCGACGCCCGGCGGTCAGTGCTCGGTCGAGCCGGTGAAGGTCCAGCCGTCGATCCGGAGGGCCGGCACGACGGCGCTGCCGAGGAACCCACGGAGGGTCTTCCGCTCCCGCCCAACGGCGGTGACGCCGGCAAGGGCGTCGAGGTACGACTGCGTGTAGCGGAGGTTCCGGACCGGGCCGACGATCCTCCCGCCCTCGACGAGGAACGTCCCGTCGCGGGTCATGCCGGTCACGATCGCGAGCTTCGGGTGGACCGGGTTCGTGTAGTGGAAGCGGGTCACGAGAAGGCCGCGGTCCAGGCCGCCGATCAGGTCCTCCCGCGAGGCGTCGCCAGGGCTCATGAGCAGGTTCAGCGGGAACGGCCCGTAGGGATTCGGCGCCGGCAGGCCGTGGCCGGTGGACCGCCGCCCGTCGCGCGCTGCGGTCTGCGCGTCGTAGACGACGTCGCGGCAGATGCCCCGGTCGATGAGCGTGACGCGTTGCTTCCGGACCCCCTCGTAGTCGAAGGCCATCGGCTGGCCGGCAGGATCGGCGGAGTCGTCGACGAGCGTGATCCGGTCCGACCCGATCCGCTTGCCTGGCTCGGCGAAGGACCGACCCTCCTGGACCGCGAGCGCCGAGAACCCGAGGTAGCCGAGCATGTCGGCGATGTCGACGACGGCGTACTCCTCGAGGACCACCGGGTAGTCGCCCGGCTCCAGCGAGACCGCCCGTTCCGTCGCCCGCGCCTTCGCGGCCGCCTCGCGGCCGATCGCCGCGGCATCGATCTTCGTGGTGTCGGTGGCGGCGGCCTCCGCATAGCCGGTGCCGCCGTCGGGCGACATGTGGACCGTGAGCAGCTGGGCGCTCGTCTGCTCCTGGGCTGCCCGGATCCCGGCCGAGTTCGCGATCGCCACGCCCTCGCGAGACGTCGAGTACGAGCCGTAGGCGAGCGCCCCGACCGCGTCGGCCGCGGCGATGACGGCGCGGACCGCATCGGCCCGGAACTCGGGCGTGGCGCCGGCGGTGGCCTCGGCGTAGCCGGCCGGCAGGCCGCCGAGCGGCTGGTCACCCTCCGGTTCGGGCAATCCGCCCCAATCCTCGAGCTCTTCGACGGTCCTCGCGACCGCGGCGGCCCGCTCGACGAGGGCGCGGAGTCCCTCGTCGTCCGTCCGGCCGCTCGACGCGACGGCGATCCGCCGCCCGAGGCAGAACCGGAGGCTCACGCCGATGTTCGTCTCCGCGACGTTCTGGTGGATCTCGCTGTTCGCGAACCGGGTCAGGGCCGCGTCCTGCGTCGTGACGAGGGCCTCCGCCTCGGTCGCGCCCGCGGCGAGCGCCCGCGCGATCGTGTCCTCCGCCAGAGCGAGCGATGCCGCCGGCGCGACACCCGGACCGTTGCCCGACGCCGCCCGGCTCACCACTTGCCGACCCCCACCTGGACGTTCCGGAACCGTGCGCCCGAGACGCCGTGGCCGACGTGGGCACCCTGGGGCGGCTCGCCCTTGCCGCAGTTCGGGGTGCCGAGCATCACGTAGCTCGAGGCGTTGCCGATCGCGTCACACGCCCGCCAGAACTCGTACGTGATCCCGGTGTACGTCGGGTTCTTGAAGAGCCGGCCACGCTTCCCGCCCTTGATCTCCCAGGCGACCTCGGTCGCGAACTGGAAGTTCAGGCGCCGGTCGTCGATCGACCAGCTGCGGTTCGTGGTGAGGTAGAGGCCGTCATCCGTGTCCGCCACGATGTCGTCGAGGCTCATCCCGTCCACCGGCAGCAGGTTGATGTTCGTCATCCGGATGAGCGGGATCCGGTTCCAGCCGTCGGCCCGCATCGCCCCGCCGGACGATCGCCCGATCCGCGGCGCGGTCTCCCGCGACGTCTGGTAGCCGCTGAAGATCCCGTCCCGGACGATGTCGACGGTCTGCGCCGCGACCCCCTCGTCGTCCCAGCCGAACGTCCCCATCCCACCGGGCGAGGTCGCGTCGGCGACGATCGTCACGAGGTCGGAGCCGTAGCGGAACCGCTCGGCCAGCTTGTCGGTCGTCAGGAAGCTCGTGCCGGCATACGACGCCTCCGTCCCGTAGACCCGGTCGAGCTCGGTCGGGTGGCCGCAGCTCTCGTGGACCTGGTTGTAGAGCTGGCTCGGGTCGAGGATGACGGTCGTGAGCCCCGACGGGCACTGCGGGGCCGAGAGGAGCGCCACCGCCTCGTCGGCATGGCGCTCGGCGTTGCCCAGGAGGTCGAGCCCGCGGATCAGCTCGTAGCCCCCGGCGCCCCAGCCGCCGCCGGCATCGGGGTAGCTGCGCCGCTGGTGCTCGTCGCCCTCGATCGCGTTCGCCTCCACGGCCGCGCCGATGTGGGTGATCACCTGCTCCGTGAAGCTGCCGTCGGTCGCGGCGAAGGTCTTCGATTCCCGCAGGGCGCCGTACGACGACTCCGTGAACGTGATGCCCCGGACGGCGCCCGCGGCGCGGTCGGCCGCGAGCAGGTCACCGATCTTCCGCTCGAGCGGGATCGAGAACGGGTCTTCGACGACCGGCGTCTCGAATCGACCGTGGGCCGGCGGGCGATCGTCGAGCGTGACGCGGTCCCTGAGCGCGGTCGCCGACGCCCTGGCGATCCGGACGGCGAGGCCGGCGACGCGGTCGGCCTCGTCGAGGTCGAGCCGGTGCGACGAGGCGAAGCCCCAGGCACCGTCGACGAGGACGCGGACCCCGAAGCCCTCCGACTCACCGGACGAGACGCCCTCGACGCGGCCGGACTTGACGGCGACCGCCTCCTCCTGCCGGTGGACGATCCGGGTGTCGGCATAGGCGGCGCCGAGCCGGGAGGCGGTGTCGAGGGCGCGTTGGGTGAGGTCTCGCATCGTCGGGAGCGGGAGCGTAGCAGGGCGGGCCCCGAACCGCCCCCTCGGGCGGATGCCCTATCCGTCGGCGAGCGCGGCGCTGCCGGCCCGGGCGTCGGAGGCGCCGTCGACGCGCACGGCCTCAGAGCGAGGTGCCGCCGGCGAGGGCCTGGGCCGTCAGCCACAGCCCGATGCCGAGCACGGCGACCGAGGCGAGCAGCGGGGCCTGCGCGGCGACGCGGCCGAGGGCCGAGCTCGACGGCAGTCGGTCGAGGCGGTCGCGCGCGACGACCATGAGCGCCCCGACCCCACCGAGGACGAGGGCCATCCCGAGCCCGAACGCGACGACGAGGACGATCCCGAATGCGGCCCGCCCGGCGACGATCGTGCCGAGGAGAATGATCAAGGCGTTCGTCGACGGGATGATCCCGCCCGCGAGCCCGAGGGCGAAGAGGCTCCGCCACGAGATCGCCCGGTCGCCCGCCGGCACGTGCGAGTGGCGGAGCCCGCCGTGCTCGTGCGCATGCTCGC
>DASUMJ010000081.1:0-8783 GCA_036277775.1 Candidatus Limnocylindrales bacterium | reverse complement strand
TACCGGCGGATCGACTTCAAGCGCGACAAGTACGGCGTCCCGGCGCGGGTCGCGACCGTCGAGTACGACCCGAATCGCTCGGCCCGGATCGGGCTGCTCCACTACCGTGACGGCGAGAAGCGCTACATGCTCCTGCCGCACGGCGTCAAGGTCGGCGACGTCGTCGTCTCCGGCCCGGACGCGGAGGCCCGGGTCGGCAACGCCCTCCCGATCGCGAACATCCCGCTCGGCTCGACGATCCACAACATCGAGCTCATCCCGGGCAAGGGCGGCCAGATCGTCCGGTCCGCCGGCACGGCGGCCCAGCTCCTCGCCAAGGAGGGCGACTACGCCCAGGTCCGGCTGCCGTCCGGCGAGGTCCGCCGGGTCAGCATCAAGTGCATGGCCACCGTCGGCCAGGTCGGCAACCTCGACCACGAGAACCAGAACCTCGGCAAGGCCGGCCGCGCGCGCCACATGGGGCAGCGACCGGAGGTCCGGGGCGTCGTCATGAACCCGCGCGACCATCCGCACGGCGGCGGTGAGGGCAAGTCCCCGACGGGGATGCCGCCCAAGACGCCGTGGGGCAAGCCCGCGATGGGCTATCGGACCCGCCGCGGCAAGACCACGAGCCGGCTGATCGTCCGCTCGCGGCGCCGGAAGTAGCGGGGAGGCAGGCAGGAGATGTCCCGTTCCATCAAGAAGGGCCCGTTCGTCGAGGCCCGCCTTCTCGGCCGGATCGAGGAGATGAACAAGCGCAGCGAGAAGCGGGTCGTGAAGACCTGGTCCCGCGCGTCCGTCATCTTCCCGACGTTCATCGGCCACACGGTCGCCGTCTACAACGGCCGCAAGCACGTTCCGGTCTACGTGACCGAGAACATGGTCGGCCACCGGCTCGGTGAGTTCGCCCCCACCCGCACGTACCGCGGGCACGGCAAGCACACCGACCGGTCCGTGAGCCCGAAGTAGGAGCCGGCATCGTGCGTGTCTCCGCCACCGCCAAGTACCTCCGTGGCTCCACCCGGAAGGCCCGGCTCGTCGTCCAGGCGATCCGGGGCCGCTCCGTGGAGGAGGCCGCCGCCGTGCTCCGGTTCATGCCCCAGCACGCCGCCAAGGACGTCGCCAAGGTGCTGAAGAGCGCCACGGCGAACGCCGAGAACAACCTGAACCTGCCGGCCGACGAGCTGGTCGTCCTCGACGCGCGAGCGGACGAGGGTCCCACGATCAAGCGCTGGCGGCCGCGCGCCCAGGGTCGGGCCTTCCCGATCCACAAGCCGCAGACCCACATCACCGTGACCGTCGGAAACCGGGAGGCCTGAGCACCATGGGACACAAGGTCCACCCGTACGGCTTCCGCCTCGGGGTGACGCGCACCTGGACCGCCAAGTGGTACCAGGACAAGGAGTACACGACCCTCCTCAAGGAGGACATCGCGATCCGGGCCCTCGTCACGAAGCGGCTCGCGAACGCGAGCGTCAGCGGCCTCGAGATCGAGCGGAACTTCGGCCAGGTCACCGTCACGGTGCACACGGCGAAGCCCGGCATCGTCATCGGCAAGGGCGGCCAGAACGTCGAGATCCTCCGCCAGCAGATCGGCGCGCTCACGAAGCGCAAGGTGAAGCTGGAGATCAAGGAGATTCGCCAGCCGGAGCTCGACGCCTACCTCGTCGCGGTCAACATCAGCCAGCAGCTGACCCGCCGGATCGCCTTCAAGAAGGCGATGAAGCAGTCGATCCAGCGCTCGATGAAGGCCGGCGCGAAGGGCGTCAAGATCATGGTCGCGGGCCGGCTCGGCGGCGCCGAGATGGGTCGCCGCGAGTGGGACAAGGAGGGGCGCATCCCCCTCGGGACCCTCCGCGCCGACATCAGCTACGGCCAGGTCCACGCCCACACGACGTACGGCCGGATCGGCGTCAAGGTCTGGATCTACCGCGGCGACATCGCGCCCGAGCGCCCGATCGCGCCGCCGTCGGCCGTCGCGGCCGGGCAGGGAGCGTAGCCGATGCTCCTCCCTCGACGCGTCAAGCACCGCAAGGTGATGCGAGGCCGGATGTCCGGCGTCGCCAAGGGCGGCCACTTCGTCGCCTTCGGCGAGTACGGGCTGGCCACGATGGAACCGGCCTGGATCACGAGCCGGCAGATCGAGGCCGCCCGGCGCGCCATGACCCGCTCGGTCAAGCGCGGCGGCAAGATCTGGATCCGGGTCTTCCCGGACAAGCCGGTGACGAAGAAGCCGGCGGAGACCCGGATGGGTTCCGGCAAGGGCGCGCCCGACCACTGGGTCGCGGTCGTGAAGCCCGGCCGGATCCTCTTCGAGATGGCCGGCGTCGGCCGGGACGAGGCGACCGAGGCGATGCGCCTCGCGAGCCACAAGCTGCCCGTCGCGACCCGGGTCGTCGTCCGCGAGTCCGCCCTGATGGAGGGTCCCGACGATGGACATCGGTAAGATCCGGGAGCTCTCCGACACCGAGCTCGAGCAGGCCCTTCGCGAGGCGAAGCAGGACCTCTGGAGCGCCCGGTTCGCGCTGTCCACCCGGCAGCTCAACGACACGAGCACGATCCCGCAGACCCGCCACCGGATCGCCCGGATCCTCACGGTCCAGCGCGAGCGGCTCACCGCCAGGTCGGCCACCGCCGGCCGGAAGTCGGCGTGAAGGATTCAGCCATGACTGCAGCCACCAGCCCCGTCCGGGGCCAGCGCAAGACGAAGACCGGTCGCGTCGTGAGCGACAAGATGGACAAGACGATCGTCGTGTCCGTCGAGCGCCTCGCGCGGCACCGGCTCTACAAGCGCGTCATCCGCCTGACCACGAAGTTCAAGGCCCACGACGAGCTGAACGACGCCAAGGTCGGCGACACGGTCCTCATCGAGGAGTCGCGGCCGCTCTCGGCAACGAAGCGCTGGCGGCTCGTCAGCGTCCTCGCCCGGGCCGGCGAGCACGGCTCGACGGCCGACATCGTGAGCGAGGAGGCCGAGGTGTCGGAGGCGATCCACGCCGCCGCACATCCGGGCCGGACGCGGGCCGAGGCGACCGATGAGGCCGCCGAGCCCGAGGCCGAGCGACCCGCGCCGGCCGGGGAGGACGCGTGATCCAGCCCCAGTCCCGCCTGAAGGTCGCCGACAACACCGGCGCGCGGACGATCCAGTGCATCCGGGTCATGGGCCGGTCGCTGAAGACGACCGCCGGCGTGGGTGACGTGATCATCGCGAGCGTCAAGCAGGCGATCCCGAACGCGGCCGTGAAGAAGGGCGACGTCGTCCGGGCGGTCATCGTCCGGACTGCCAAGGAATACGGCCGCCCCGACGGCAGCTACATCCGCTTCGACGAGAACGCGGCCGTCCTCATCAACAACCAGGGCAACCCCCGCGGGACCCGGATCTTCGGTCCGGTCGCCCGCGAGCTGCGAGACCGGAACTACATGAAGATCGTGTCGCTCGCCCCGGAGGTGCTGTGATGGCGGCCCGGGTCCACGAGCACGGCCACAAGACCAAGGTCCCCGAGATCCGCAAGGGCGACACCGTCGTCGTCATCGCGGGCAAGGACGCGGGCAAGCGCGGCAAGGTCGAGCGGGTCATCCGCCGGACCGCCAGCCGCGGCGCGCTCCGGCCTGCCTATCGGCGCGGCACGCCGACGAGCGGCGTGGCCGTCGTCGTCGAGGGCCTGAACATCGCGAAGCGCCATACGAAGCCGCGCCAGTCGAGCGGCCGGACCGACCGGATGCCGAAGGTCCAGCAGGGCGGGATCCTCGACATCGCCATGCCCCTCGACGCGTCGAAGGTCATGCTCGTCTGCCCGAAGTGCGACACCCCCACCCGGATCGGCCACACGACCCTCGAGGATGGCCACCGGATCCGCGTCTGCAGCCACTGCGGCCAGGCCCTGGAGGTGACGACGTGATCGCCAGCAACCTCCTGAACCGCTACCAGACCGAGGCCGTCCCGGCCCTCCAGAAGCAGTTCAGCTACACGAACCCGATGCAAGTGCCGCGCCTCGAGAAGATCGTCGTGAACGTCGGCCTCGGCGAGGCCCTCACGAACGCGAAGGCCATCGACGCCGCGGTCAAGGACCTGGCGACGATCACCGGCCAGAAGCCGATCGTCACGAAGGCCAAGCGCTCGATCGCCCAGTTCCGCGTCCGGACGGGCAACCCGATCGGGCTCAAGGTGACGCTGCGGGGCCAGCGGATGTGGGACTTCCTCGAGCGGTTCTCGCTCCTGGCCCTGCCCCGGATCCGCGACTTCCGGGGCGTCCCCGGCCGGTCGTTCGACGGCCGCGGCAACTACTCGATCGGCCTCCGGGAGCAGATCGCGTTCCCCGAGATCGACTACGACAAGGTGGACCGTCTCCGCGGGCTGGAGATCAGCATCGTGACGACGGCGAAGACCGACGAGGAATCCAGGCGTCTGCTGGAGCTCCTCGGCATGCCCTTCGCCTCGTAGGCGCGGGGAGGAGAACCATGGCCAAGAAGTCGATGATCGCCAAGGCGAAGCGGACCCCGAAGTTCCCCGTCCGCGGCTACCACCGCTGCGTCGTCTGCGGCCGGCCGCGAGCGTTCATGCGCCGATTCGCGCTGTGCCGGATCTGCTTCCGGGAGCGCGCCCTCCAGGGCGAGCTGCCGGGCGTCACGAAGTCGAGCTGGTAGGAACCCGAATGAACATCTCCGACCCCATCGCGGACATGCTCACGCGCGTCCGCAACGCGTCCCGGGCGCGCCACCTGGAGGTGGTCGTGCCGGCGTCCCGCACGAAGCGCGAGATCGCCCGCATCCTGAAGACCGAGGGCTTCATCGCCGACTGGACCGAAGAGCAGGCCGGCCCCGGAACGGTCATCAAGCTGACCCTCCGGTACGTCGACGGCAAGGTCCCGGTCGTGTCCGGGCTGAAGCGGATCAGCAAGCCGGGCCTGCGCGTCTACGCGCGCAAGACCGACATCCCCCGGGTCCTCGGCGGGCTCGGGATCGTCATCGTCAGCACGAGCCAGGGGATCATGACCGGCGCGCAGGCCCACAAGGCCGAGCTCGGCGGCGAAGTCCTGGCCTACGTCTGGTAGCCCGATGTCCCGAATCGGCCGCCTGCCCATCGCCGTGCCCGCCGGTGTCGACGTCGACATCGACGGCACCCGCGTGACCGTGAAGGGCCCGAAGGGGACCCTGAGCCGCGACCTTCACCCCGAGATGCTCGTCACCCGCGAGGAGGGCACGGTCACCGTCGCCCGCCCGACCGAGCAGAAGACCCACAAGCAGCTCCACGGGCTGACCCGGACGCTCGTCAACAACATGGTCGTCGGCGTGACGACGGGGTACCGCAAGGGCCTCGAGATCACCGGTGTCGGCTACCGCGCGGTGCTCGTCGGGAGGAAGCTGCAGCTCAGCCTGGGCTACAGCCACCCGGTCGAGATCGAGCCGCCCGAGGGCATCAGCTTCGAGCTCGAGAACCCGACCCGCCTCGCGGTGGTGGGCATCGACAAGGAGCTCGTCGGCCAGGTCGCGGCCAAGGTCCGCGCCAGCCGGAAGCCCGAGCCGTACAAGGGCAAGGGCGTCCGGTACGCCGGGGAGCAGATCCGCCGGAAGGCCGGCAAGGCCGGCAAGATCGGCGGCAAGAAGTAGTGTCCGGCCGTCGCCTCGATGGGCTGCCCGTCGAGGGGACCCAAGAACATAGGAAGTAGCGAAATGACGAAGGTCGCCAGCCGCGGCGCCGCGCGACGCAAGCGCCACGAACGGATCCGCCTCCGCATGGAGGGGGATGCCGCGCGGCCGCGACTCGCGGTCTTCCGCAGCCTCAACCACATCTACGCCCAGGTCATCGACGACTCGTCCGGCAAGACGCTCGCCTCCGCTTCGACGCTCGAGAAGGAGCTCCGCTCCGGCAAGGGCACGAAGACGCAGGAGGCGGCCGAGGTCGGGAAGCTCATCGCCGCGCGCGCGAAGTCCGCCGGCGTCGAGCAGGTCGTCTTCGACCGAGCCGGGTTCCGGTACCACGGGCGCGTGAGATCACTCGCGGACGCGGCCCGCGAGGCCGGGCTCGACTTCTAAGGAGCTGACGTGGCACGCATCGACCCGAACAAGCTCGCGCTCGAGGAGCGCGTCGTCCAGATCAATCGCGTCGCGAAGGTCGTCAAGGGCGGCCGGCGCTTCAGCTTCAGCGCGGTCGTCGTCGTCGGTGACGGCGCCGGCCACGTCGGGGTGGGCCTCGGCAAGGCCGGCGAGGTTCCCGAGGCCATCCGCAAGGGTGTCGAGGACGCGAAGAAGAACCTCATCAAGATCCCGATGGTCGGGACGACGATCCCGCACGAGGTGAAGAAGGAGTTCCAGGCCAGCAGCGTCCTGCTGAAGCCGGCCTCCCAGGGCACCGGCGTCATCGCCGGCGGGTCCGTCCGGGCCGTCCTCGAGTCCGCCGGGATCCGGGACATCCTCTCGAAGGTCCACGGCTCCACGAACCCGGTCAACGTGACCCGGGCCACGCTCGAGGCCCTCCGAGAGCTCCACTCCGCCGCCGAGCTCTCCGCCCGGCGCGGCGTGCCGCTCCGCAGCCGGATCGCCGGCCAGCCGGCGGCTGGGGAGGCCAGCGGTGCCCGGTAAGCTCAAGGTCACCCAGGTCAAGAGCACGATCAGCCACATCGCCCGCAACCGGGACACGATCCGGGCCCTCGGGCTCCGCGGCATCGGCAGCACGGTCGAGGTCGTCGACAACGAGGCGACGCGCGGGATGGTCCGCCAGGTCCGGTTCCTCGTGACCGTCGAGGAGATCCCGGCCGGGGCGAGCAAGGAAGAATCGAAGTGAAGCTCCACGATCTGCGCCCGGCGCCCGGGTCGCACAAGAAGAAGACGCGCGTCGGGCGCGGCATCGCCGCCGGTCAGGGCAAGACCGCCGGCCGCGGGACGAAGGGCCAGAAGGCCCGAGCCGGCGGCTCGATCCCGGCGTGGTTCGAGGGTGGCCAGACGCCGCTCCACCAGCGGATCCCGAAGCTCCGCGGCTTCAAGAACCCGTTCAAGGTCGACTACGAGGTCGTGAACGTCGGGGCGATCGCGCGCCTCGTCGAGCTCGGCGTGCTCGAGGACGGGGACATGCCGGGGACGAAGAAGGCGAAGGCCGCGTCGCCGGCGCCGATCACCGTCAACCAGGAGATCCTCCGCGCCGCCGGCCTCGTCCGGACGCTCAACAAGCCGATGAAGGTCCTCGGCAACGGCGAGCTCTCGACCGCCCTCTTCGTCGTCGCCGACGCGGTCAGCGGGTCGGCCCGGGCGAAGATCGAAGCCGCGGGCGGGACCGTCTCGCTCCTGGAGGTCCCGAAGTCGCCCCTCGCGGCGCTCGGCGTCGTTCCCGAGGCCGTCGAGGACGTCGCGGCCCCGGCCCCGGCGCCCGAGGCGTCGGCCCCCGAGCCGGCGACCGAGAAGCCGAAGCGATCGAGGGCCAAGGCCGGAGCCCCCGCTCCTGCCGACGAGCCGGCGGCTGCCGCTGCCGAGGCACCCGAGGCGATCGCCGACGCGCCGGCGGCCGGTGACGCGCCCGAGGCCGTGGTCGAACCGGTCGATGCCCCCGCCGAGCTCGCCGCTGCTGACGCAGCCGACACCGAAGCCGACGCATCGGACGCCGACGCCGCCGCGTCGACCGCCGACGACCGGGCGGACGCCTGACCGTGTTCGAATCCCTGCTGAACGCCTTCCGTGCGCCGGACATCCGGCGCCGGCTGCTGTTCGTCCTCGGGATCCTCATCGTCTACCGGTTGCTGGCCCAGGTGCCGCTGCCGGGCGTCGACCGCGACCAGCTCGCCGCGTTCTTCGAGCGGAACACCGCCTTCGGCATCCTCGACCTCTTCGCCGGGGGCGGCCTCTCGACCCTGTCGATCGTCGGCCTCACGATGAACCCGTACATCAACGCCTCGATCATCATGCAGCTGATGCAGGGGGTCATCCCCTCGCTCCAGGCGCTCAGCCGCGAGGGCGAGTACGGCCGGCAGCGGCTGAACCAGTACACCCGTTACCTGACCGTCCCGATGGCCTTCCTCCAGGCGTTCGGCATCCTCTCGGCCCTGAACGCCGACGGGATCATCCTCGGGGGCTTCAGCCTCGGCAACGCGATGTCGTGGGTCCAGATGATCACGATGGTCGCCGGCGCCGTGCTCCTGATGTGGCTCGGCGAGCTCATCACCGAGAAGGGCATCGGCAACGGCATCAGCTTCATCATCTTCGCCGGCATCGTGAGCCAGGCCCCGGGCGCCGCCGCCTCGCTGTTCGCCAGCAACCTGGCGCTCCGCGACACCGTCCTGTTCATCGTCCTTGCGATCGTGGCAGTCGCGGTGATCATCTACATCCAGGAAGGGCAGCGCCGGATCCCTATCCAATACGCGAGCCGCGTCCGTGGACGGCGGATGTACCAGGGCGGCCAGACGTTCCTGCCGCTGCGGGTCAACCTGGCCGGCGTGATCCCGATCATCTTCGCGATCTCGATCCTCCAGTTCCCGGCCCAGCTCGCGGTCTACTTCTCGTACTCGACCGTCCAGGGCGTGAAGGACGTCGCGACCGCGATCGCGGGCTTCCTCGCCTCGACGACGATCCAGTACGCGATCATGTACTTCCTGCTGACGATCGGATTCACCTACTTCTACACGGCCTTCACGTTCAAGCCCGACGAGACGGCGGAGCAGCTCCGCAAGAACGGCGGCTTCATCCCCGGGATCCGGCCCGGCCGACCCACCCAGGACTACCTGGCGCGGGTCGTCTCGCGGATCACGATCGCCGGCGCGCTGTTCCTCGGCACGGTCGCCGTGGCCCCGGTCATCGCCGGTGTCCTCGACCCGACGCTC
>DASUMJ010000080.1:0-8424 GCA_036277775.1 Candidatus Limnocylindrales bacterium | reverse complement strand
AGGAGTGCGTCGACGACCTCGCGGACCGTCGTGCCGGCGAGCTCGAGCGACTTCGCCCCGCCCACGGCCGGGCGGAGGACCGATGGGATGAAGACCGTGCTCACAGCCGGGCCTCCGGGCTCGTGGTGGCCGGGGTCGCGGCGGCGCCGCCTCCGAGCCCGGCACCGAACCCGGCACCGAGGCCGGCGCCCGCCAGGACGAACGGCGCGTCGGTCGGGAACGCCGAGAGGGCCGGGCCGTCGCCTCGTTCGCGGGCCGCGCGTGCCTCGTCCGAGCAGACCGGGCAGGCGGGATCGCGGCGGAGCTTCAGCTCGGTGAACTCGGCCTCGAGCGCATCGAAGATGAGGAGCCGGCCGGCGAGCGTCGTCCCGATCCCGAGGAGGACCTTCAGGACCTCGTTCGCCTGGAGGAGGCCCATGATCCCGGGCACCACGCCCAGGACGCCCGCGACCGAGCAGCCCGGCGCGAGCTCCGGTGGCGGCGGCGACGGGTAGAGGCAGCGGTAGCACGGCCCCTCGTACGGGATGAACGTCGTCAGCTGGCCCTCGAACCGGAAGACCGAGGCGTGGACGACGGGGATCCCGGCGGCCACGGCCGCATCGTTCAGGAGGTAGCGCGTCTCGAACGTGTCGGTGCCGTCGAGGATGACGTCGTAGCCGTCGATGATCCGCTCGACGTTGTCGCCGACGAGCATCTCCTCGTGGGCCACGACCCTGACGTCGGGGTTGAGGGCGTTGATCGAGGTCCGGGCGCTCTCGACCTTCTTCTGGCCGACCCGGTCGGTCGCGTGGAGGACCTGGCGCTGGAGGTTCGAGACGTCGACGACGTCGAAGTCCACGATCCCGATCGTGCCGACCCCGGCCGCGGCGAGATAGAGGGCCGCCGGGCTGCCGAGCCCGCCCGCCCCGATGAGGAGGACCTTCGACTCGAGGAGCTTCGCCTGGCCCGCCGATCCGACCTCGGGAATGAGGAGGTGGCGGCTGTACCGCTGCTGCTGCTCCTTCGAGAGCACGACCGGCGTCGTCCACGGCAGGCCGGCGGCCTTCCAGGACTGGAAGCCGCCGCTCATCGAGGCGACGTTCGTGTAGCCGAGCTGCTGGAGCGTCTGGGCCCCGAACGCGGACCGGACGCCGCCGGCGCAGTAGAGGACGAGGGGCGTGTCGCGGTCGGGCACGGCGCGGTCGATGTTCTGCTCGAGGTAGCTCCGGGCGACGTGAATGGCGCCGGGGATGTAGCCCTGCTCCCACTCGGTCGATTCGCGGACATCGAGGAACGTCACGCCCTCGGCGCGGAGTCGCTCGGACTCCTGGGGGTTGACCTCGCGGATGGCGGCTTTTGCCTCCCGGAGGAGCTCGGCATAGGTCTTGGGCATCGCTGGGGGTCGCTCCGATGGTCGACGGGCCGTCGTGGATGGGACGACGGGGCGGAAGGGGTTCGAGGAAGGGCGATCCGCGGGGGGCGCGGTCGCGGGTCAGCCGGCGATCAGGCCGCCGGCGACGGACACCTGCAGCGGCCCGGCGCCGCCGCGAAGGCGGACTGGCGGGTCATGCCTCGGAGCTCCCGGCTGCCGGTGCCGCGGCGGTGACGCCGGCTTCGGCGAGCGCGTGCTGGAGGGTGTCCAGGCTCAGGAGCGCGCACTTCAGGCGGGCCGGCGAGATCTCGATCCCGAGGAGGTCGAGCACGTCCTGCGAGGTGAGGGCGGCCGCGTCGACGATCGGCTTGCCCTTGACCTCGTCGGTGAGGAGCGACGCCGAGGCCTGGCTGATCGCGCAGCCGCGGCCCGTGAACCCGACGCCGGCGATCTTCCCGTCGGCGAGCCGCAGCTGGAGCGTGATCCGGTCGCCGCAGAGCGGGTTCGCGCCCTCGTGGGACGCGTTCGCATGCTCCAGGACCCCGAAGTTGTGGGGCCGCCGGTAGTGCTCGAGGATGTAGTCGCGGTAGAGGTCGTCCATGGCCGGATCCCGAGTGTACATCCGGTCAATCCCGACTGCATCCGTCGGGATTGGCGAAATCGGTCCCCCGGCGCACCGGGATGAACTCCGGCGGGCGGGCGACGGTATCGGCTGTCGATGGTCCGACCGGCGCTCGTGCGGCGCCTCGCCCGCGCCGCCGTCGTCGCGCTCCTCGTGGGGGCGTGCGGCGACGCGACGGCCCCGACCGGGTCGCCGTCGCATGCGCCGACGTTCATCGTCGCCGAGCCGACGTCCACGGCCGCGCCGACCCTCGACGTGGAGGCGATCCTGCGAGGCGACTGGCGACGGCTGCCGTTCGACCCGCGGGCGTACGAGGCGGTCTTCGAGATCGACGCGACGTGTCGTGCCGCCGAGCCCGCGATCGCCGGGCTGCCCGTGGCGCTCGTCGACGCCCGCGGCCGCGACCGGCTCCTCTTCGTCTACGCCACGGACCCGACGAGCGCAGCGTGGGAGTGCCGGGCCGACCTCGACGACGCGGCCGCGGCCGACGTCGAGGTCGTCGCCCTCCAGGCGTCCGGCGAGCCGATCGGCGAGGACGAGATCGACGCGGTCCACTACGAGGCGCTCGACCTCGACGGGGCGTCCGGAGTCGTCCTCGTGGGTCGGGTCGGGGCGCTCGCCGACGACGTGATCACCCAGTTCGACCTCGACGAGACCTACATCTACGGCTCGAAGGGCGGCGGGTGGTACGCGACGTGGTGGCCGGGGTCTGACGTGATCAACGCGGTCGCGGCGACGGATACCCACAACGTCGTCATCGGCGAGGTCGTGCCGGCCTTCCCGATCGTCCCGGCGATCCCCTAGGCTGGCGGCGATGGATCTCGCGATCGTCGACGACATCCGGTACGACGGCGGCGCCGGCGCGCCCGGGGAGGTGGAGGCATTCCTGGTGCGGCCCGGCGAGGCGGGCGGGCCACCGGCGCCCGGATCCTGCGCCGCGATCCTGTGGTGGCACTGGCTCGACAGCGAGGCCCCGGACGGGAACCGGTCGCAGTTCCGGGAGGAGGCCGTCGAGCTTGCCGGGCGCGGCGTCGTCTCGCTGCTCCCCCAGGGCCGGTTCCCGTGGTCGATCGATCCGGCCGGCTCGGCGGCGGACAGCGCGCAGGTCCGGGCCGAGGTCGCGCGCCTCCGGGCGGGCATCGACCTCCTCGTGGCACGGCCGGAGGTGGATCCCCGGCGGATCGCGGTCGTGGGGCACGACTACGGGGCGATGCACGGGATCGTCGCCGCGGCCGAGGACCAGCGGGTGGCGGCGATCGTCGTCATCGCGGCGACGCCGCGCTGGAGCGACTGGAACGTGCCGTTCTGGGGGCTGTCCGAGGCGCACTTCGACTACGACCGAGCCATGCAGGAGCTCGATCCGATCGAGCGGATCGCGGCCGTCGCGCCCCGCCCGATCCTCCTCCAGTTCGGGGAGCGCGACTGGTTCATCGCCCAGATGTCGGCCTGGGGCTTCCGTCGCGCCGCCGGCGGCCCCGACGTCGCGGAGCTGAAGACGTACGACGCCGCGCACGACATCCGCCACCCCGACGCCCGGTCAGACCGGTTGGCGTTCCTGGCCCGGGTGCTCGGGCTCGCCGCCGAACCCTGACCGTGGTCGGGGCGGATCGCCGGCGTCCGCCGGGTCCGTCGCCCCGCGGTCGTGATCAGCTGCCAACCTCGAGTGCGACGAACGAGCCCTGGAGCTCCAACGACTCGGGAGGATCATCCTCCCCGACGCGAACGCGGTCGACGGCCACGCAGAACGAGCCGACGACATACTCCCGATAGACCTCGTCGACCCGGATCCAGTTTCCGCACCTTGCTGTGAGCTGGTTCGGGGTCCCGTCCTCGAGCTCGTAGAGCTTGCCGTTCATCTCGAGCGCGGTGCCGACCCGTACGTCGGTGGTCGAGAAGGTGGCGCCGCGGATCCACCAGGCCTGGTCTTCGGGGCCGAAGTGGAAGCCCTCGGGCATCGGCTCGCGGAGCCTGACCCTCCCGGCCGCGAGAATCCGCTCGCCGCCGATGTCGAGGATGAGGTGGGCGAGCGGCTCTCCGGTTTCCTCGGGCCCCAGGATGATGACGCCGATCTCCGGCTCCCAGATCGCAACCTTCCCCTCCCAGCCATCAGGTGGATCGAGGTCCGGGCCCACACGGGACGGAGAACGCACGAGCGGTGTCACCGAGAACTCGTACCCCGCGGTGAGCCGGAGCGCGGAGTCTGACTCGCGCGGGAGGTCGGCGTTGGGCTCGAGCTTGACATCTGCGCCCGGATTTGACGCCGAGCTGCAGGACGCGAGGACGAACGCTGCGACCAGGGCCGGCAGCGCGCGGCGCAGTCGGCTCATCCGCAGGCGATCGTGATCGAGGCCGGCTCGGAACCTGCCGGCACCGTCATCGTGCCGCTCCACGTGGCTCTGGAGCCGGCCACGTCGAAGTCGACCTCCTGGGCCCTCCACTGCGTCCCGTCGGGCAGGCCGAGGACCGCCTCGCCGGCGCTGACGAAGAGACGGTTGAGCGACGCGTCCACCACGACAAGGCTGATCGCCGGCTCCGTCATCGGGCACCCGAGGTAGCTGAACTGGTACGTCGTGTCGCCGAGCTGGACGGTGATCGACGCCTCACTCGCCGTCGTCGGCCCAGGGTCCTCGGACGCGGTCCCCGGGTCCTCGGTCGCTTCGGGAGCCATACCGCCGAAACCCCGCTCGTCGCAGCGGATCGCGATCGTGACGTCGTAGTACTCGAGGTCCGGGTTGCCCTGGGCGGCGGGCAGCTCGTTGCGCATCCGTCCCTGGACGACCGCAGTCGTCCCGTCGACGGTGACGTCCCAGGTCGTCTCGGACCGATTGACGTCCGCGTACAGCTCGAACGGCGCCGGCGGCTCGCCCGTGGTCGCCACCACGTGGAACAAGGCGGTCGACGGGTCGGGGCTCCACGAGATATCGGCGAACGCGAAGCTCCCGTCGCTCCGACCCGCGTTGGTGCGGACCGAGTCGGCGCTCACGTCACACGTCCCGATGTCGTACCCGAAGGCGACGCCGTCGACCGTGACCATCACCGGGGCGTCGCCGCCCGACGGCGCGGTGGCGCCGGCGGTGGGGGCGGCGCTGCCGCTCCCCGATCCCACGCCGGGATCGCCGGTCGCCGCGGACCCGCCGCAGGCGGCGACCATCAGTGCGAGAACCGGCACCATGCCCCATCGTCCGCGCATCGAGACCTCCTCGTCAGTCGCCGGGCTCACCCCGCGCCGTCGACGGTCCCCCGGGACCGGGCGTGCAGCGAGGCGTACCGAGGCCGGACAATAGGCATGACCAATTAACGTCGAGCAAACGTCGCTTCTGGGAGGAACGCCCGGGTGGTCAGCCGTCCCGCGAGCGGCAGGAGTGTCGGTGTCGTCGGACCGTTGGAGCTCGTCGTCGACGGGACGGCCGTCGCCCTGCGCCCGGCGCAGCGCCGCCTCCTCTCGATCCTGCTCCTGGACCCCGGTGGCACCCTGGATCGTGACGCGCTCCTCGATCGGATGTGGGGCGAGGCCGTGCCGCCGACCGGCAGCGTCGCCCTCGGGGTCCACCTGTCCGGCATCCGCAGGGCCGCGCCCGGGCTCGTCGTCACCGCCAGTAGCGGGTACCGAGCCGACGTGTCCGAGTACCAGCTCGACCGGTCGGTCTTCGAGCATCTGGCGGCGCGGGCCGCGGCAGAGGCCGAGGATCGGGCCTGGGACCGGACGCTGCGGACGGCATCTCGAGGACTGGCGCTCTGGCGCGGCACGCCCTACGAGGCGCTCCGCGACGACGACTACGCCACCCCGAAGATCGCCCGCTTGGTGGCCATCAGGGAAGAGCTCGTCGACCTCCGCGTTCGAGCCCTGCTGGAGATCGACCGCACGGGCGACGCGATCGTCGAGCTCGAGGAGCTCGTCCGGCAACACCCGCTCCGCGAGTCGCTCTGGGAGCTCCTCATCCTCGCCATGTACCGCGCCGGGCGCCAGGCAGAGGCGCTGCGTGCCTTCCAGGAGGTCCGCGGCATCCTCGCCGTGGAGCTCGGCGTTGAACCCGGGGCCCGGCTTCGGCGTCTCGAGGGGCGGATCGTCGCGGGGGACGAGACCCTCGGCGAGGCGACCCCCAACGCGGCGGCTTCGAACCTCCCCGTCGTCCTCACGAGCTTCGTCGGCCGGGAAGACGACCTCCGCGGCGTCGCTCGGCTGCTCGCGACGCATCGGCTCGTCACGATCGTCGGTGGGCCGGGTCTCGGGAAGACAAGACTGGCGATCGAGGCCGGCCACGCGGAGCTCCCCGACCGTCGCGACGGTGCCTGGTTCGTCCGGCTTGCCGACGCGCGGAGCACCGGCGACGTCATCGGGGCGATCGCCGGGGCCGTCGGGATCCGCTCCCAGACCATGAGCTTCACCGCGCTCGCGGACCGCCTCGCCGGCCGCGAGTCGCTCCTCATCCTCGACAACTGCGAGCACCTCGCCGGTGCATGCGCCGAGTTCTGCCGGGCGGTCCTGGCGAGACGCGGGTCGATCCGGATCCTCGCAACGAGTCGCCGGGCCGTGGGGCTGCCTGACGAGGCGGTCTGGCGGCTCGGGCCGCTTGGCGTCCCGCCCGACCGGGATCGCGGCTTGGATGCGGGCTCCGCACTCGCGTCACCCGCGATCCGCCTGTTCGTGGATCGTGCCCGAGCGGCGGACCGCGGGTATCGGCTCACCGACGCGAGCGCTCCCGTCGTGGCCACCCTCTGTCGCCGAGCCGACGGAATCCCGCTCGCGCTCGAGCTCGCCGCGGCGTGGGTCCCGGCCCTCGGCCCGGCCGACATCGAACCGATGCTCTCCGGAGATCAGGGGCCGGCCGACGCGGGCCGCCGCACGGGCGGGCCCGGGCACCACCGGTCGCTCGACGCAGCCATCGAGTGGAGCCTTGCGCTCCTGGCGCCGGAGGATCGCGACCTGCTCCACGCCGCGGCGGTCTTCCGCGGTGCGTTCGCGCTCGACGACGTCATCGCGGTCTGCTCGGTCGCCGACGAGCGACGCCGCGTCGCCGCGTCGATCCGCCGGCTCGTAGAAGCCTCGCTCCTCGTCGCCGACCGGCGTGTCGACGGCAGCGTCCGGTACCGGATGCTTGTCCCCATCCGAGCGTTCGCGCGCGAGCGCCTGGAGCAGCACCCGATGTGGGCCGGGATCCGCGACCGGTTCATGGACCACTTCCTCGGCAAGGCCTGGGGGCCGGGTTCCGACCTGTTCCGCGCCGTGGTGGACCTCGCGTCGATCGACGACGACCTGGACAACCTCCGCGAGGCCTTCCACCTCGCGCTCGCGACCGGTCGGGCGGACGACGTCGTCCGCGCAATCGTGCCGCTCGACGGCTACTTCCTGAACCGCTACCTCGCTCGGGAGGAGCGCGAGTGGCTGGCGCGGGCCCTTCCGGGCGTGCGCGATGCGGCGACCCGAGCGCACGGGCTGCTCTCAGCCGCGCTCGCCGCCCAGGCGACGAACGAGCTCGACGAGGCCCTCCGGCTCCTGGACGCGGCGCTCGGGGACTTCCGGATCCTGGACGACCCGGTCGGCGTCGCGCGCTGCCTGCTCTCGCTCGCCGGCCTGCACAGCAACCGTGGGGAATGGGAAGCCGGCCTGGCGGCCGCCCGCGAGGGCCGGGCGCTCGCGACGAGCCTCGACAACCCGTCGAGCCTCGGCGTTGCCTCGCACTACATTGCGACGAACCTCGCGTACGCCGGCCGGATTGACGAGGGGCTCGCCGAGCTGGAGATCGCGGCCGGGCACTTCCGGCGCTCGGGTGAGCTCGGCCGAGTCTCCCACTGCCTCAGCACGTACGCCTTCGTCGCGACCCACGCCGGAGACGAGATGCTCGCCCGGCGCACCGCCGGCGAGGCGGTCGACCTCGCACGTCGCTCGGGCAGCGAGGTCAGGGTCGTCCGAGCGCTCGCAGCCGCGGCGGGTGTCGAGGGCCGCTGGGGCGACGACGCCGAGGCCGCCCGCCTCCTCGCCGAGGTCGACGACCGCATGCAGGCCGAAGCGAACGAGGCGATCTTCGAGCTGCTCTTCCCGGCCGGCTTCCTGCTCCGGCGCCGTCGACGCTGGGACGCGCTCGCCGACCTCGTCCGCGCGGCCGAGGCTGCGATCGCCGCAACCGGCCAGGGCTACCCCGCGCCGTGGCGGGCGACGGCAGCGGAGTGGATCCGCGACGCGACGAAGGGGCAGGCGGACGAGTGGGGGGATGCCCCGCGACGCAAGGAGGGCCGGGGGCGAGGGACGGCCGAAGGGGCACTGGGACGCCGCCAGGCGCCGCGCTCGGTCGCGGCGGTCCGGCGCGACATCCGAGCCCTGTGCCTGGCGACCTCAGTGCTCAACGACTCATGAGGGACCCCCGGCCGCCCGCCGGCTGGTGATCAGGCGCCGAAGACGCGCTTCACCTCGCCGATGCCGGCGATGAGGGCATCGATGTCGTCGCGGGTCGTG
>DASUMJ010000079.1:0-4465 GCA_036277775.1 Candidatus Limnocylindrales bacterium | reverse complement strand
GCACGCCGACGTTCCGGCGCCGGGGCCCGCCACCCGCGACCCTGCTCCCGTCCCGCCCCCTTCGCGACCGCTCCGGGCCCCGCTGCCCGTGCTCGGGCCGGCCGGCCGCCCCGGCATCGGCATCTCCAGATCCGCCGACCGACGGATCGCCTTCGGCGGCCTCGCGCTCGCCGCCGTGTTCCTGGCCCTCGCCGCGGCGTCGATCCTCCTGCCGCCGTCGATCCGGCTCGGGATGTGGCTGCCCGCGCATCTCGCGCTCGCCGGCGCGGCCACGACCGCGATCGCGGCGATCCTGCCGTTCTTCACGACCGCCCTCGTCGTGGCGCCGCCGGCCCGCCCGGCCGTCCGGATCGCGGCGATCTGCCTCGTGGCCTTCGGCGCCCTGGGCGCGATGACGGCCTGGGGCCACGCACCCGGCGAGGCCCTCCCGGCGGCGGTCGCCGGGGGCGCGTTCCTGGCGGGGCTCGGGCTCGTCGCCGCGGCCGCGTTCCTCCCGCTGCGGGGCGCGCTCGGGCCGCGCCGCGTCCTCGTGGAGCGGGCCTACGCCCTGGCCCTCGCGAACGTCGTCGTCGGGGCGACCATCGCGACCCTGCTCGTCGGCGGCAACGATGTCGTCGGGAGCGCGTGGGGGGCCCTGAAGCCGGCCCATGCTTGGCTGAACCTCATCGGCTTCGTCGGCCTCGTGATCGTGGCGTCGCTGCTCCATCTGGCGCCGACGGTGGTGGGAACCCGGATGCGGCCACGCGCAGCGGGCCGGCTGGCGATCGTCGGCCTCGCGCTCGGGGCGCCGCTCGTCGCCGCCGGCTACGCCTCGAGCCTCGACGTCGTCGCGCGGGCCGGCGCGATCGCGGTCCTCGCGGCGGCGCTCGGCGTCCTCCTCCACGCGGTCGGCGTCGCGCGAGACGGCGCGCCCGGCCGCTGGACCACCGACCCGGGCTGGCACCGGCTGACGGCCGGCGCGATGCTCGGCGGGCAGGGCTGGCTCGCCGCGGGGCTGGGGCTCGCGGCCGGGGCCGTCCTCGCCTCGGGCGCGAATCCCGCGGGCTGGTCGCTCGCGATCGTCGTCGGGCCGATCGTCGTCGGCGGGGTAGCGCAGATCCTGGCCGGTGCGATGACCCATCTCCTGCCGGCGATCGGTCCCGGTGAGCAGCTCCGGCACGCCGCCCAGCGCCGGATCCTCGGGCGCGCGGCCACGGTCCGGCTCGTGGCGCTGAACGCCGGCGCGGCGCTCCTGACCCTCGGTTCGTGGCCCGCCGGCGCGGCGCTGCTCGGGGCGTGGAGCGGTCTGGCCACGGGTGCCGGCATCGCGGCCGCGGGGCTGGCGATCGGGACGACGCTTGCCCTGCTCGCGCTCGCTAGTCGGCGTCGTCCACCGGTCGCGGCTGGCGAAGCCAGACGATGAAGGCGATGACGAACCGCAGGATCAGGCTCAGGCCGTAGCTCGTGCACCAGACGCAGACGGCCTCGATGACGAAGAGCTGCAGGTAGAGGAAGTAGATCTCGAAGATCACGCCGGCGAGCGACAGCCCGTAGTGGGCGAGGAGGAGCGCGTAGAAGTTCGTCCGCCACCACGCGAGCGCGAGCGTGAGGAGGAGGAGCGAGAGCCCGACCCCGTACACGGCGACCGGCACCCCCGCGATCCAGCTGTACTCGCTCTGGGCGACGGTCTCGCAGCCCTTGAGGGGACCGCAGACGGGCACACCGCCGCCGAGCTCGACGATCGAGAGGTACGCCGCGATCGCGAGGCCGATGACGTCGAGGACGGCGAGGATCAGGCCTGGGTGGACCCCGAAGAGCGGACGGACCTCGGCGCGCCGGAGCATCGGGTCAGGGGGCCGCGGTCGGCACCGGCGTGGGCCCGCCGCTCGGGCTCGCCGCGAGCGCCTGGATCTGGGCGACGAGCATCGCCGGATCCGGGAGACCCGCGATCGGCGTGCCGCCGTTCAGCACCACCGTCGGGGTGCCGGTGATCCCCCGACCGAGGGTCGTGACGGTGAGCGACCGGACCTCGCCGCGCGCCGTGGAGCCGGCGATGCAGGCGTCCCAGGTGCCGCGCTCGACGCCGGCCTTGTCGGCCGCGGCGGCGATGAACGCCGCGTCGTGGTCGCCGCGGTTCTCGCGGCCCTGGTTCCAGAAGATGACGTCGTGGAACTGCCAGTACCGGTCCTGGGCCGCGGCGCAGACCGCCCCGGTCGCCATCTCGAGCGACTCGTCGAACTCGCCGCCTCCGACGAGGGCGATGTCACGGCCCACGATCCGGAGGATACCGGTGTCGACGAAGCGGGCCTTGAGATCGACGAACTGCTCCCGGACGAAGCGGGCGCAGAAGGGGCACTGGAAGTCCGAGTAGACCTCCATGACGACCGGCGCATCGGGGCTGCCCATGGAGTCGCCGTCCACGATCTCGGCGGAGTACGCGATCGGCGGCGTCGTGAGGTCCCCATCGGCGGACGGCGCCGGCTTCTGGTTCAGGACGATGATCGCCAGCGCGACGACGAGCGCCGCGCCGGTCACGAGGACCATCGGGGACTGCCAGGCGGGTCGCTTCGGCGATCGGCGGCTCGTGGATCGGGTGCGGTCGCGGACCGTGCGGTCGCGAATCGGGCGCTCCTCGCGCTCGAGCTGGCGCCGCTCGCGCCGGGTCAGGGGTGGCTGGGACTCGCGAGTCACGGGAGACGGCTCCTCGACGGCGGACACAGGACGCCGGACCGACGCCGGCCCACCTAGCATCCGGGCCCGCCATCTGCCGGCGGGAGGGCCGAACCGCCCGTCCACGCCGGGACGGTCGGGCCGGTGGGGCCCGACCCGCCGCGGGACGATCGGGCCCGTCGCACGGGACCAAGGTCCGGGGATCACCCTGAAACCTTTGCGCGGCGAGCGGCCTCAGACATGGCATCGGGGCACGCCGCCGGGGGAATCCATGGCCATCTCGTCCACGAGTCGCGCGGCGATGCCGCTCGGAGCCGACGCGCAGCCTGTACCGCGCGCCACGGGGGCCTCGGGGGCGCCGACCGCGACCGCGCCTCGGGCAATGGTGGTGCCGGCGGCCGCCGCGCGACCGGCGAAGGCGTCGGGCGCGGTCCGCCTCTCGGGCCGGGCATTCGTCATCCTCGCTGCGGTCGTGGGCCTCGCGGCGATCTTCGCGACCGACCAGGTCGTCCCCGCGACATCGGCCCACCAGGCGGAGCTCCGGGTCTGGCTCGCTGCCCGGGCGGCCGGCTTCCTGGCCCTCGGGATGCTCACCCTCCAGGTCGTCCTCGGGCTGGTCCTCAGCCACCCGACGAACAAGACGACCTGGAAGCTGTCGAAGCTCCTCTTCCCGTGGCACGAGAACGCCTGGGTCTTCGTGTCAGCGTTCCTCGCGCTGCACGTCGTGACAATCGTCGTCGACCCGTATGCCGGCGTCGGCCTGCACGGCGCGCTCGTCCCGGGTCTCTCGTCGTACCGCTCGGCGCCGATCGCGCTCGGAACGCTCGCCCTGTACGCGCTCCTCGCCACCGGGCTCAGCGCCCGATACACGAAGCTCCTGCCCAAGGGCCTGTGGCTCAAGCTCCACCGGCTCAGCCTCGCCGTGCTCGTCCTCGCCTGGCTCCACGGCACGCTCGCCGGCACCGATTCCGTCGCGATGGCCGGAGCGTACGGCGGCTCGTTCGCGGTGGTGGTCGCGGCCGCCGCCTATCGCTACTGGGTGGCCCGCGCCGGCCGGCCCACCTTCTCCACCTCGCTCCCGGAGGCCCACCGATGACGCTCCAGCTCCTCGCTCGACGTGCCCTCGTCGTCGCGGCTGTCGTGGCCGCGCTCACCGTTGCCGCCGCGTCCATCCGCGTCGCCGCCGCCTGGACCGCGGCGAGCGCACCGCTGAACGATCCGCCGGCGTCGCTCTCCTCCATCCAGGCCGCCCTCGACGCCGAGCAGGCTCGATCCGCCGCGCTCGAGGCCCAGCTCGTCGCCCTCGAGGGTGCGTCTGCCGACCTGGCGGCGGCGCTCGAGGCTGCCCACGGCCAGGTCGCGACGGATACGGCGACGGCCGAGGAGCTCAGGGCCAGCCTCGCGGCGGCGCAGGCGAAGCTCTCCCAGCTCGAAGCCGCGCTCGCGAAGGCGGCAGCCGCGCGAGCCAATCCCTCGACGACGACGGCCGGCCCGACCCCCGAGCCGCACGACAACGAGGATCGCGAGGACCACGAGGACGAGCCCGACGATGACTGATGACCGACGGCCCGGCATCAGCGTGCCGCTCCATGTCGGGGTGCTCCTGGGGCTCTCGACCGGGGCGTACGCCCTCACCCTCGCGGCGGTGACCGGCGTCCAGTCGGCGGCCGACGCCGCGGCCCGGTCCGAGCGCGCCCCCACGGTCGCCGCCATCGAGGCCATGGCAGCCGAGCACGACCGCCTCGCGTCGCGACTCGAGGCTGCACGGACGGCCTACGAGTCCGCCGCCGGCACCTACGGCGCCGCCGGCCTCGAG
>DASUMJ010000078.1:0-2567 GCA_036277775.1 Candidatus Limnocylindrales bacterium | reverse complement strand
GATGGGCAGGCCACCGCGGGGGGCGCGGCCGGCCTGGGGACGGCCGTGGGCGTGCTCATCCTGGCCCTCGGCTCCGGCGCCGCCCTCTGGCTCACCGCGCGGAGCGGCAGCTGGATCGGCTGGGCGGCGGCCCTGCCGGTGCTGCTGCTCGGCTGGTATCTCGGCCTCGCTGCCTGGATCGCCCACGTCAACAGCGCCTGAGACGTCGAGTCGCCTCGACGTCTCCCGGCGCACCGGCTCGACCTCTATGCTGAGCGGCGTGAACGCGACGGAGACGATGAACGCGACGCCCCCTGGGCCCGCGTCGCTGGTGGTGGCGGCCAGCGACGGGCCTGGGTGCTGACCCGGGACCTCGAGACGCCGGCCCGCTACCGGGCCCGCGGAGACCGCTCCCGCCGCCAGGGCCGCTCGGCCGACGAGTCGCTGCGATGACGATGGACGCCTGGATCGCGGCGGCCGTCTTCGTCGTCGCCTATGCGCTCATCGCGATCGAGCGATGGGATCGGACGCTGATCGCGATGATCGGCGGCCTGCTCGTCGTCGCCCTCGGCGTGATCGACCAGCACGAAGCCTTCGCGGCCGTCGACCTCAACGTGATCTTCCTGCTGGCCGGGATGATGGTGATCGCCTCGATCCTGGCGAGGACCGGCTTCTTCGAGTGGCTGGCGGTCCGGTCGGTGCGGCTCTCCAACGGCCACCCGATCCGGCTGCTCCTCATCCTGGCGGTCGTGACCGCCGTCCTGTCGGCGTTCCTCGACAACGTCACGACGGTCGTGTTGATGACGCCGGTCACGCTGTCGATCGCCAAGCGACTCGGCGTCTCGCCGGTGCCCTACCTGATCTCGGGGATCCTGGCGTCGAACATCGGCGGCACGGCGACGCTCATCGGTGACCCGCCCAACATCCTCATCGGGTCCGCCGCCGGGCTGGGGTTCGACGACTTCCTGCTGCACCTCGGGCCGGTCACGGTCCTGGTCTTCCTGGCGTTCGTGGTGATCATCCGCTTCGCGTTCAGGAATCACCTGGAGGTGCCGGACGAGCGCCGTGAGGAGGCCCTGGAGCGAACCGAGGAGAACACGATCAAGGATCGCCCACTCCTCATCCGCTCGCTGATCGTGACCGGGGCGACGATCGCCGGCTTCCTCGTCCACTCGATCATCGGGGTCGAGCCGGCGACCATCGCCCTGCTCGGGGCGATGGTGCTGATGCTCATAGCCGGCCTCGATCCGCACAGGACGCTGCGCGACATCGAGTGGTCGACGCTCTTCTTCTTCGTCGGCCTGTTCATCCTCGTCGAGGCCATCGTCCAGACCGGGATCATCGGCGGGATCGCCGATCGCCTGGCCGAGGCGATGGAGGGACGAATCGGGGTCGCGACGGTCGGCCTGCTGTGGTTCTCGGCGATCGCGTCTGCGATCGTCGACAACATCCCGTACACCGCGACCGCGATCCCGATCGTGGAGCGCTTCATCGAGGCCGGCATGGACCCGGAGCCGCTCTGGTGGGCGCTGGCGCTCGGAGCCTGCCTGGGAGGCAACCTCACGATCGTCGGGGCCTCGGCGAACGTCGTGGTCGTGAACATCGCCGCGCGCGCCGGCCACCCGATCCGGTTCGTCGAGTTCCTGCGCTACGGCTCGGTCGTCGTCGCCGCGTCGCTGATCATCTCGACCGCGTACCTGTGGCTTCGCTACCTGACGTAGCGCGCGGCGCCGGGCGCTCGACGGCCCCTCGGAGCGGCCGTCGAGCCCCGCGGACTCCCCTCTACTCGAGGTAGTCCTTGAGCTTCCGGCTCCGGGACGGGTGGCGGAGCTTCCGGAGCGCCTTCGCCTCGATCTGGCGGATCCGCTCGCGGGTGACGTTGAACTCCTTGCCCACTTCTTCGAGGGTCCGGGCACGCCCGTCCTCCAGGCCGAACCGGAGCTGCAGCACCCGCCGCTCCCGCCCGGTCAGGGAGTCGAGCACCGCCTCCACCTGCTCCTTGAGGAGCTGGTGCGAGGCCGCCTCGGCCGGGGCGAGGGCGCCCCGATCCTCGATGAAGTCGCCGAGGTGGGAGTCCTCCTCCTCGCCGATCGGGGTCTCGAGCGAGACCGGCTCCTGCGAGACCTTGATGATCTCGCGGACCTTCTCGGGCGTGACCTGGACCTCCTGGCCCTTGGACATCGCCTCGGCGATCTCCTCGACCGTCGGCTCGCGACCCAGCTCCTGGAGGAGCTGCCGGGAGACGCGGATGAGCCGGTTGATCGTCTCGACCATGTGGACGGGGATGCGGATGGTCCGGGCCTGGTCGGCGATGGCCCGGGTGATGGCCTGGCGGATCCACCACGTGGCGTACGTCGAGAACTTGAAGCCCTTCTCGTAGTCGAACTTCTCGACCGCCCGGATGAGGCCGATGTTGCCCTCCTGGATGAGGTCCAGGAACGACATCCCGCGGCCGATGTACTTCTTGGCGATCGAGACGACGAGCCGGAGGTTGGCCGAGGTCAGCTGCTCGCGCGCGTCGCGCCCGATCTTCACCAGCTCACCCTTGCGGTGAGCCAGCTTCGTCGTTGTCGGGACCTCGGGGTCGT
>DASUMJ010000077.1:0-6967 GCA_036277775.1 Candidatus Limnocylindrales bacterium | reverse complement strand
ACGCCGATGCCCTCGGAGACGCGGATGGGAACGAGGAAGTCGGCGATCGTGATGCCGCGCTCGTGCGCCGGGAGGCGGTCGAGCCTCGGCACGGTGATCGTCATCCTCAGCACCCTCCTCCGCGCGCTCCCCGTCGCGCCGGCCGAGTCTAGCAGACGGTCCCCGGCGTCCCGGGAGTCGCCGGGCTGTGCGCGCCGAGCCGGCCGGGCCAGTCGGCCCGCTACTCGAACTTCAGGGCCCGGACGATCGAGACGCCCGAGGCGAGTCGCGACGGGTACCAGGCCGCGATCGCCGGGCCGGCCAGGCCGAGGATCGCCGCGACCGCGATGGAGCCCCACGGGATCCCCGCCGATGCGGCGAACCCGCCCGAGAGGACGAGGAGCACGAGCCCCACGGCCAACCCGACGACGGCACCCAGCACGGCACCGACGAGCCCGAGGATCGCGGCCTCCACGACGACCATCCGCGACGCCTGGCGCCGGGTCATCCCGATCGCCCGGAGGACCCCGATCTCGCGGACCCGCTCGACGACCCCCATGGCGAGGGTGTTCACGATCCCGAGCCCGGCGACGAGCACGGCGACGAGCGCGAGCGCGTCGAACAGCCCGAAGACCCGCCCGAGGGCGTCGGTGACCGCACCCTGGACCCGCTCGAGCGGGTTGGCCTCGAGCGCGAGCCCGCGGGACGCCGCCGCGAGGGCGTCGAACGCCCCGGCACCCGCGTCGTCCTCGAACCGGACCGCGAAGACGTCGGCCCCCGTGATCCCGATCGCGGTCGATGCGTCGCCCCAGCCGACGAGGATCGCCTCACCGCCGCCGCCCGGGAGCGACCGCGAGACGACGCCCGCGACCTCGAGGTCGAGCGTCCTCCCCGGACCGAGGGCCAGGCTGATCGTGTCGCCCGCGCCGAGGCCGAGCCGGTCCGCGGCGATCCGCGGGAGGATGGCCGAGCCGCCGGCATCGATCGCCCGGAGGGCCGGGGTCCGCTCGCCCGACACGAACGTCAGCCGGCCGTCCTCGAGGAAGTCGGCCCCGACGATCGCCGCCGCGTCGAACCGGACGCCCCGGATCGCGAGATCGAACGTCGCGATCGGCGTCACCGTGGCGACACCGTCGACAGCCCCGAGCGTGGCCCGGACGTCGACCGGCTCGTCCGCCGCGATCGGGCGGATCGAGGTCACGATCGCGTCGCCCGGCACGACGTCGGCGAGCCAGGCCGTGGCCGCGTTCCGGGCCGCTTGGGCCGTCCAGCCGAGAGCCACGATCATCGCCAGGCCCACGACGAGCGACCCGAGCGTCAGCGCGGTCCGGCTCCGGTCGCGGGCGAGCGAGCCGCGGGCCAGCCGCTCCTCGAGCCGGAGCATGCCGGCGACCGGCCGCCCGAGGACGCGGGCGAGCGGCGGCAGGAGGAACGGCGTCGCGAGCGTCGCGCCGAGGAGCACGGCGTAGACGGCGAGGGCCCGATCGGCGCCGGTCGTGCCCGCGGCGGGCGGCCAGGCGAGGAGCGCGATGACCGCGACCGCCAGGAAGAGCGCCGCGAGCCACCGGAGCTGGGCGCGGCGGACGGCGGGCAGGTCGAGGCGGGCCCGGAGCGCCTCCACGGGCGAGATCCGGGCAGCGCGGACCGCGGGCTCGGTGGCCCCGGCGAGCGTGATCGCGACCCCGACGAGGAACGCCACGGCGAGGCTCCCCGCATCGAGACCCTCGACCTCGGCCGGGAACCCGGTGAGCGCCCGGACGGATCCGGCCATGAGGGACCCGAGCAGGACGCCGACGACGAGCCCCAGCGCCGAGCCGACGATCCCGAGCACGAGCGCGCCGGCGAGGACGAAGCGGACCACCTGGGCGCGGGTCGCGCCGGCGGCCCGGAGCAGCCCGACCTCGCGGGCCCGCTCCCCGACCGTCATCGAGAGGGTGTTCACGATGAGGAACGAGCCGACGAAGAGCACGATCGCGGCGACGAGCGCGGTCGTCGCCTGGAAGTCGGCGGTCGAGGCACGGAGCCCCGCGGCGAGGTCGCCCGGGGAGGCGACGACGTACGGTTCCGTCGTCAGGCGGTCGGCGAGGGCCGAGGTGACCGACGAGGGGGTCGTGCCCTCGGCGAGCCCGATGTCGACGCGCGTGACGCCGTCGAGGCCGAATGTCGAGCGGGCGATCGCGAGCGGCACGATGACGGTCCGGCCGGCCGCGCCGGCGACCGGTCCGGGCCCGGCGATGATCCCGATGACCCGGAGCGAGGTGAGCCCGCCGGCACCCTGGATCCCGAGCTCGCTGCCGAGGACGTAGCCGTCGGCGTCGGCGAGGGACTCGGTGACGAGGGCCGAGGGCTCGTCGGGACGGGCGAGGCGGGCGCCGCCGACGAGCTCGAGCTCGTGGAGGCGAGACCAGGCGACGGGATCGATCCCGACGACCGTCACCGCGTCGCGGGCCCCGGTCGCCGTGCCCGGGCTGCCCGGGGCGAGGAACGTCCGCTGCTCGATCGTCGGGGCGACGACCTCGACCCCGGTCGTGCCGCGGATCGTCTCGACGGTCGCGTCGGAGAGGCCGCGCTCGAGGAACGCCGAGACGCGAAGGTCGGCGCTGCCGACCACGTCCCGGACGGTCCGGCCGATCGCCGCGTCGATGCCCGCGCTCATCGCGAGCGACGCCGCGAGCACCCCCACCCCGAGCGCGATGCCGAGGGTGGTGAGGAGCGAGCGGAGCGGCCGCGCGGCGAGCGTCCGCCAGGCCAGCCGGTCGAGGCCCACGGCCCGCTACAGCCCCAGCTGGGCGAGCCGGGCGATGAGCGGTGCGGCGGAGTGGTCGGCTCGCCGGCCCAGGACGATCTCGTCGAGGATCCGCCCGTCGCCGATGACGAGGACCCGGTCGGCGTAGGCGGCCGCGCGGGCGTCGTGGGTGACGAGCACGACGGTCTGGCCGCCGGCGTCGCACGACTTCCAGAGCGCGTCGAGGAGCTCGCCGCCGGTCGTGTAGTCGAGGTTCCCGGTCGGCTCGTCGGCGAGGAGGACGGACGGGCGGGTCACGAGCGCCCGCGCCACCGCGACCCGCTGCTGCTCGCCGGCCGAGAGCTGGTCGGGCCGGTGGCGCTCCTTGCCGCTGAGCTCGACGAGGGCGATGACCTCCGCGATCCGGTCCCGCAGCTCCCCCCGGGACGCGTCCTGGCCGGCGATCGTGAACGGCAGGGCGATGTTCTCGCGGACGTCGAGGAGGGGGATGAGGTTGAAGGCCTGGAAGACGAAGCCGGTCCGTTCGCGGCGAAGCCGCGTCGCGTCGTCGTCGGAGAGGCGGCTGATGTCGCGGCCCTCGAACACGACGACGCCCGTCGTCGGCTGGTCGAGCCCGCCGAGGAGCTGGAGGAGGGTGCTCTTGCCCGAGCCCGAGGGGCCCATGAGGGCGACGAACTCGCCCGGCTGGACCGCGAGCGAGACGCCCTTCAGCGCCTCGACCGTCGACTGGCCGAGCTCGAATCGCTTCGTGAGGTCGTTCGCCTCGAGGATCGGGGGCATCGTTCCTCCACGGTCGGGGCGGGCCGGAACGGCTCGCCGGCCAGTGTAGTCGCGGGATGCGGACCGGTGCTCCGGGGCACCGATCGCTCAGCTGCCGAAGAACCCTCCGGCCACGTCTCCAACGATCGTGTCCACGAGGCCGCCGGCGTGGGGCTCGTCCACGACCTGCATCGAGCCGGCCTCGGTCCCCGGGTCGGTCGGCGGGCCGGCCGTCGGCTCGGGTGGCGTCGTCGCGGCCGGACGGCCACCGCCCAGCCCGGGCGGCAGGACGCCGAGGATGCCGCTCCGCTCGACGGGATCCGCGACATCCGGCACCGGCGTGGGCGACGGCGTCGGGCTCGGCGTCGGCGTGGGTACCGGCGTCGGAGCCGGGGTCACGACCGGCCGCGGCGTCGCGGCGGGCCTCGGCGTGACGACCGGCTTCGGGGCGGCGGTCGGCTTGGGCGTCGGCTTCGGCGTCGGCTTGGGCGTCGGCTTCGGCGTGGGTGCAGGGGTGGCGGTCGAGCCGCACTTGTCGGCGAAGAGCACCGTCCACATGTGTTGGCCGTCGGCGCCCTTGTAAGCGCCGATCCCGATGACGTCCCAGCTCTTCCCGAGGATGTTGGCCCGGTGCCCGTCCGAGCCCATGAAGCCCTGGTGGATCGTCTCGGTGGCGATGTCGTCGGGGAAGTTGTTCGTCCCGATATTTTCGCCGGCGACGTTGAAGCAGTACCCGTCGCCCTGGAGGTACGCGAAGACCTTCTTGCCGTCCGGCGGGATGCTGTGGCTGAAGTAGTCGCGGTCGATCATGTCCTTGGACCGCCAGCGGGCCCACTCGGTGAGCTTGGGATCGACCTTCAGGGCCGGCAGCCCGGCCGCCGCGCGGGACTGGTTCGTGAGCGTCACGAGGAGCTGCTCGTCCGCGGCCGAGAAGGCGTTGGCGTCCCAGGCGAAGACGACCGCAGGCGTGGCGATCGTGAGGACGAGGGCCGCGACCATGGCGAGCCCTGCGAAGGGCCGGCGAGGCCGGGTGGCGGGAGCATGTCGGGGCACGACGTTGACGTTCATGGCTCCGCAGGCTTGATTCAGGCTGATCCGCTTGCACGGTGCGGCCTCCACCGAACCGTGGCGATCACGCTAGGCGGCGGTCATCGGCCCGTCCGCGCCCCCATGGTCCCGGGTCCCCCACCCGTGGGTACCGCCCGACCGCTCCGAACCGTCCTCGACCGCACCGGACCGCGCGGCGTCCGAACACCGGGCGTCAGCGCTTGGCGTTCGGGTCCGCGGGGCCCGTCTCTCGCCAGACGGTCGGGCCGCCGGGCACGTCCTGGTTGCCGCGCCATGCCCACGGGTGGAGCGCGTCGACGTTCGCGTCGCTCCCCGTCACATGGAAGACGACGTAGGGCGGGGACGCGACGACGAGCTGGCCGTGACCGTCGTCGTCGACCCACCAGCCCATGCGGTACTCCGACAGCGGTCCCTCCGGCTCCGGGATATAGGAGTCCTCACCGAACGGCAGGCCGTGGCCGTCGGTGCGCGGCTCGAGCCCGACGGCGTCGATGGCGGCGAAGTAGGCCGCCATGGTCTCGGCGGGGCGATTGAAGAGGTAGAGGCGCACGTCGGCGATCGCCACGTCCTCGGGATGGCAGCGGATCGCCGCCAGGGCGTTCTCAGGCAGCCCGTCGCGAAGGGGCTCGCAGCGACCCTGGAGGTCGAGGCGAACGTTGGCCGCCAGCTCGATCTCCCCCGCTGTCGCGGTCCCTGCCGGGCCGCTCGCGGCGCCGCCGCTGCCCGCGGGGCCGCAGGCGCCGATCGCGAGCGCGACCAGGAGTGCCGCCGTCATCAGCCGTCCCCGATACCGCATCGCTTCCCGCCTCCTGTCGTGCTCCTCGCACCGTACGACGCGCGGCACGGCCGCGATGTCACTCCGTACCCGGGCACGCCATCCGCACAGTCTTCGAGCTCGACGCCGTCGGGCAGGACGGTCGGCTCGGGGCGGCGGCGGATCCGCTCCGTCTCCGCCGACGTACGACTTGACAGGCGGCGTTCCATAGACTCGTACCCCTGCCGCGCCCAGTCGCGCTCCGGTCCGCGCCCGTCCAGCCCGGTTCCGTGGAGGTCTCTCGCGATGAGCAGTCCGGTTCGACGTTCCCTCGTCCTCGCGACGGTCCTTGCGCTCCTGCTCGGTGTCTCCGGCATCGGGGTCCCGGCCGGCCTGGCGCGCCAGGCCACGGCGACGACCGTCGCCGGCATCGACGTCGACGCGACGACGATCCCCGAGCTCCAGGCCCACATGGACGCGCATCGCCTCTCGTCGGTGCAGCTCGTCCAGTTCTACCTTCACCGGATCGCGAAGCTGAACCCGCGGCTCAACGCGGTCATCACCGTCAGCCCGACGGCCCTCGCCGACGCCCGGGCCGCGGACCGGGCCCGGCGTGGCGGCGACGACCGGCCGCTCCTCGGCATCCCAGTGATCGTCAAGGACAACATCAACACGACCGGGATGGCCACGACGGCCGGCTCCTGGTCGCTCGCCGGCAGCACCCCGTCCGACGCATTCATCGTCGAGCGGCTGAAGGCGGCCGGGGCGATCGTCATCGGCAAGGCGAACCTGTCCGAGTGGGCGAACTTCCGGTCGGCTCCGTCGTCGAGCGGCTAGAGCGGCATCGGCGGCCAGACGAACATGGCCTACGTCCTCGACCGCAACCCGTGCGGCTCGAGCTCCGGCTCCGGCGTCGTCGCCTCGGCCGACCTCGCGACCGTGACGGTCGGCACGGAGACCGACGGTTCGATCGTCTGCCCGTCCGGCGCGAACGGGGTGGTCGGCATCAAGCCGACCGTCGGATTGGCGAGCCGGGCCGGCATCGTGCCGCTCTCGGCGGACCAGGACACCGCGGGTCCGATGACCCGCAACGTCACCGATGCCGCGGTCGTCCTCGGGGCGATGACCGGTGTCGACCCCGACGACGCCTGGACGGCCGGCCAGGCCGGCCATGTCTTCACCGACTACACGGCGTTCCTCGACGACGAGGCGCTCGAGGGCGCCCGGATCGGCGTCTGGCGCGTCGGGACGTACGACCCGGCGGTCAGTCCCGAGGTCCACGCGGCCCTGAACGCGGCCGTCGCCGCGCTCGAGGCGGAGGGCGCGGTCATCGTCGACCCGGCCCGCATCCTCATCGAGGATGCCTACGGGCCGGAGTTCGAGGCCCTCCTCTGCGAGTTCAAGACCGACCTGCCGGCGTACTTCGCGACGTACACCGGCGCGGGATACCCGAAGACGCTCCAGGACGTCATCGACTTCAACGACGCCAACCCGGACCTGGAGGGGCCCTGGAACTCGCTGCTCTTCGAGATCGCCGAGTCGACGGGCGGGCGAGCCGACCCGGCCTGCCAGGCGGCGCGCGCGACCGCGACCTCGATCGCCCGGGCGGCGATCGACGACCTCATGGCGGAGCTGGACCTCGACGCGATCGTCGCGCCGAC
>DASUMJ010000076.1:0-2855 GCA_036277775.1 Candidatus Limnocylindrales bacterium | reverse complement strand
TCCTCGTCGCCGGGGCGATCCTCGGAAGCGGGCTCGGCGGGGTCCAGGTGGCGGACCGGGTCTTCATGCTCCGGCTCTCGCCGCCGGCTCGGCTCGGGGAGTTCTTCGGCCTGTATGGGCTCGTCGGCAAGGGCTCGCAGGTCATCGGCCAGCTCCTCTACGGGCTGATCCTGCTGCTGACGTTCGACGCCCTCGGGAACGGTGCCTACCAGGTCGCGGTGCTGAGCCTGCTCGTGACGATGCTCATCGGGATGTGGCTCATCCGGCCGGTGTCGGATCGCTGGACGGGCTCCGGCGAGATCGACGCCCGGGCCGCGCCGCCGCCGGACCGGCTGGCTCCCGCCACGACGCCGCTGGAACCTCGCTAGGTCCGGTCCAGGTCTGCGGCACGGGCCGTCTGCCAGGCCCAGGCCGAGGCGATCATCTCCTCGAGGGTCGAGCGGCGGGGTCGCCAGCCGAGGACCTCCGCCGCCCTGGCGATCGAGGCGACGAGGACGGGCGGGTCGCCCTCGCGACGCGGCCCGACGGTGTGCGGGACACGCCGCCCGATGACCCGCTCGGCCGCGGCCAGGACCTCGCGGACGCTGAAGCCGCCACCGCTGCCGAGGTTCAGGACGAGCGCCGTGGTGGTCCGCGGATCGCCGGGCGCGGTCGCCTCGAGCGCGGCGAGATGCGCGTCGGCGAGGTCGAGGACGTGGATGTAGTCGCGGATCGGCGTCCCGTCGGGCGTCGGGTAGTCGTCGCCGAAGAGCGTCAGGGGGATTGCCTTCTCGACGGCTCGCAGGACGTTTGGGATCAGGTGGGTCTCGGGGTCGTGGTCCTCCCCGTTCGCCTCGGAGGCCCCGGCGACGTTGAAGTAGCGGAGGCTCGCGCTCCGGAGACCGTAGGCCGAGCCGTACCAGGCCATCGCCGTCTCGAACGTCCGCTTCGTCTCCCCGTACGGGCTGATCGGGCGGAGCGGCGCGTCCTCGGGGATCGGCGTGGCATCGGGGCTCCCGTAGACCGCGGCGGTCGACGAGAAGACGAGGCGGCCGACGCCGGCGTCGCGCATCGCGTCGAGGAGCGCGACCCCGCCCACGACGTTGTGGCGGTAGTAGAGCGCCGGCTCGCGCACCGATTCGCCGACGAGCGACTTCGCCGCGCAGTGGAGGACGGCATCGATGCCGCTGTCGCGCAGCAGGCCCGCGACCAGCGCGCGGTCCCCGAACGAGCCGTCGACGAACGTCGCGCCGTCGATGACCGACTCGCGGTGGCCGGTCGAAAGGTCGTCGAGGACGGTGACCTCGTGGCCGGCCTCGAGCAGCCGCTCGACCGAGACCGAGCCGACATACCCGGCGCCGCCCGTCACGAGGATCCGCATGGCCGCAGGATACGGGCGCCGGCCGCGGCCCGGGTCAGCGCCGCCCGAAGAAGGCGAGAATCCGGGCCAGGAGCGAACGGCGGACGGGGACCGGCACCGGCTTTGGCGGGACGTCGCGTGCCGCCTCGAGCTCCGGAGCGAGCTCAGGTTGCGGCGTCGCCTCGAGGCGGTCGATGAGCCGGCGCGCCGCGACGTCCTCGGGATCGATCGCCAGCGCGCGCCGGGCGAGGGCCGCCGCCTCCGGCACGTCGCCGCGGGCGAGCGCCACCTCCGCCAGGCCGGCGACCGCGATCGCGTTCTGCGGATCGGCCTCGGCGACCTGCGAGAAGAGCCGCTCGGCGTGGTCGAGGTCGCCGGCCTCGAGGAGCCGCTCCGCGGCGAGCAGGAGCTCGATCACCCCTCGTCCGCCAGCATCGACTGGGCGAGGAGGAGGAGCGTCGGTCGTTCGTTGATCGCCGGGTCGGCGATCGCGCGCTCGAGGAGCTCGTCGAGGATCCGCCCGAGAGTCGGCCCGGGTGCCAGCCCGAGCTCCGCGATCAGGTCGTCGCCGTCGATCGCGAGGTCGCCCCGGTCGAGGACGACATCGGCCTGGAGCTGCTCGCGGACGCGCCGCCGGAGCTCGCCGAGCCCGTGGGCGTCCGCGGCCTGGCCGCTCCCGATGTTGTCGGCTTCGCGGAGCGCGAAGAGCGACTCGAGCGACTCCCGGCCGATGCGCCGGATGAAGCGCCGGATCCCGGCGTCGCCCCAGTTCGGGTCGTAGGTGAACATGTGGTGGCGGACGAGGTGGACGACCCGCTCCGCGACCGCCCGCGGCGTCCGCAGCCGCTCGAGCAGGGCCGCCGCCTGCGTTGCCCCGACCGCGTCGTGCTGGTGGAAGTGGCCGTCGGCCATCGTCGCGGGCTTGCCGAGGTCGTGGAGGAGCGCCGCGAGCCGGACGACCGGCCGGTCGGCGGGCACGGCGTCGACCGTCCGCACCGTGTGGTCCCAGAGGTCGTCGCCGGGGATCTTGTTCTGCGGGATGCCCTGCTGGGCCGCGAGCTCCGGCGACAGGATCGCGAGGATCCCGGTGCCGGCCATGAGCCGCAGCCCGACCGACGGCCGCTCCGCCCCGAGGAGCTTGTCCAGCTCGGCGGCGAGCCGCTCGCCCGACAGGTGCGCGACGAGCTCGGCCCGGGCCTGGATCGCGGCGAGCGTCCCGGCCTCGATCCCGAAGTCGAGCGTCGCGGCGAGCCGGACGGCCCGGACCATCCGCAGCGCGTCCTCCTCGAACCGGGTCTGCGGGTCGCCGACGGCACGGAGCACCCGGCCCTCGAGGTCGGCCAGCCCGCCGTGGGGATCGACGAGGGCCGGCGCCTGGGGCTCGGGCTCGCCCCCGTCGCCGGCCGGCGCGTCGGCGCCCCAGGCCATCGCGTTGACGGTGAAGTCCCGGCGCGCCAGGTCGAGCTCGATCCGATCCCCGAATTCGATCCGATGGGGCCGCCGGAAGTCGGCGTAC
>DASUMJ010000075.1:0-2432 GCA_036277775.1 Candidatus Limnocylindrales bacterium | reverse complement strand
TCCTCGTGGAAGCCGAGATGACGCCGGTGGTGAAGACCTTCACCGAGTCCGGGGGCTCCGTCTCGGCCCACACGATCAGCTTCATCTCGAATGTCAACGACCACCTGACCGATGGCACGGGTTGCGCGAACTTCGCGGCCTGCACGTCCGCGACCGGCGGGTCGGCGGCGCTCACCGCGACCTTCAACGACACGGACTCGAACGCGACCGACTCGCCGACCGTCCGGACCAGCGTCGCGAGCGGCACCCAGCTCACCGCGTCGGTCGCTGGCGCGGTCACGATCGCGAGCAACGTCAAGCAGAAGGCGAAGGCCGAGACGCTGAGCGTCGCCATCTCGGCCGGGTTTGCCGGCGGAGCGGCAAACGCCCGCGCGGTTGCGGCGGGCTCCACGGCCTCGTCCCTCAGTGGCACGATCGTCCAGGCCGGAACGGTGAACGTGACGGCCCACGACGACATCACGGTCCGCTCGCACGCCGAGAACATCTCGGGGGCGCTCCTCGCGAGCGCCGCGTTCAGCCTCTCGACGACCCGGATCGGCGACACGGCGCCGTCGAGCCCGCCGACCGTCGCCGCCTACGTCGGTGCAGCCGGGCGGATCACGGCCACCGGCAACGTCGTCGTCTCCGCCGACGCGACCACGAGCTCGCTCGCCGAGGCGGAGCTCATCTCCGGCGCGATCGTGGGCACGGCTCGCAGCGCGGACGTCTCGGCCACGACCCAGCCGACCATCCGGGCGTACGCCGACGGCGGCGCGGTCATCGCGAGCCAGAGCGGCAACGTCTCGCTCATCGCCGCCCACAACTACGACCTCGGCAGCGGGGCCTACCTGACGAACCGCTCCACCGACGCGACGGCGGGGTCGTACGGTGGCAGCCTCCTCGTCAGCCTCGACGTCGGGTCCGACATCGACGCGACGGCGAGCGCCGACGTCGAGGCGAGTGTCAAGAGCGGCGCGACGCTCCGGGCCGGCAACACCGTCAACGTCGTCGCACGGTCGCGGAACGTCGCGTCGGCCCGGTTCGAGAGCGTCAACATCGGCGGCGTCGCGATCTCCGCCGGCGCCGATCCGACGGCGATCACGGCCGGCAAGACCGCGGCTCGGCTGCTCGGCAACGTCATCGCCGCCGACAACACCGCCGCGGGCGCGACCTCGGTGATCGTGCTCGCCGACGCCCAGGACTATGCGAACGCCCGGATCCAGTCGACCCAGGGCGGGGGTGTGTCCGTCGGCGATTCGGCGTCGACATCGAACTCGAACCCCGAGGTGTCGGTAGAGCTCGGGGCGAGCGGCTCGAAGGTCCGGACGAGCGCCGGGATCAGCGCCAAGGGAACATCGGCCTACGACTCCGACGCGACCTCCGGCGCGCTGTCAATCGGCGCCGTCAGCATCTCCTCCCTCGATGCGACCGCAACCGCCGACCCGAAGGTCACCGTGACGGTCAACGACGGCGCGTCGTTCACGGCCGGCGGCCTCATCGAGCTGTTCGCGGCCCAGAACCAGGTCACCCAGCCCCTCTCCGACGGGACGTTCGACGCGAGCGATGCGTGCCCGCTCAACGCCTCGTCGCCCGGCTGCGTCGACACGTCGAACGGCTCGACGGGCAACAGCATCACGTTCTCGCTGCCGCATGGGATGCAGACCGGCGAGGTCGTGACGTACGACGCCGTCGGCCAGACGACGCTCGTCGGCGGCCTCGGCGCCGGACGCTCGTACGGCGTCATCGTCCTCGGCGGGACGAGCGTCCAGCTCGGCGCCGAATTCCAGGGTGGCTCGGTCGATGTGGCCACGGACACGATCACCTTCGCCCGGACGCACAACCTCCAGTCCGGTGACCTCGTCCGCTACTTCGGGGCCAACATCACCGGTCTGGTCAGTGGCAACCAGTACCGCGTCTACGTCGTCGACGAGATCCGGATCAAGCTCCAGGATCCGGCCGTCAACCGCGACACGGAGGTCGTGTACGCGTCGTCGATCGACGCGACCACGGTCTCCACGGACAACATCTTCGCGAACGGCGATCCGGTCACCTACCACGCACCGCTGGCGACGGCGGTCTTCAACAGCCTGCTCGTGGACGCGCAGCCGGACGGCTCCGGGTTCGTGACGACGACGGACGTGAACGGCGACAAGATCCCCGCGACCCAGAACAACGACTACATCTACATCGCCTACGACACCGACGGCGACGGTAACGTCAACGCCCACCTCGTCCAGACCGGCGACGCGATCGTCTACTCGATGACCGGCGGCCGGCAGCTCTTCTACGGTGGCGTCCAGGTCGGTGGCGGTGGGACGACGCTGACCCGGACCAACGGAAGCTTCCTGACTGACGGCTTCGCGAACGGCAACACCGTCCGGATCCTGGTCGGCGGCACGGAGTATGTCCGGACGATCACGGTCAACGCCACGATCATGACGCTGAGCAGCGCC
>DASUMJ010000074.1:0-6075 GCA_036277775.1 Candidatus Limnocylindrales bacterium | reverse complement strand
CGCACGAAGTCCCGCTCGAACTCCTCGAGCGCATCACGAACCTTCCTCCGCGCCGCCTCGGGATCCTTCATCTCGAGGAGCCCCGGACCGAGGCCGTTCGAGATGACGTCGACGATCGCGATGACCTGCCGGAGCCGGCCGACCTCATGGTGATCGACATCGAAGCCCGCCCGCTTCGCGGCGAGGACGGCGGCGATCAGTGGCGCGACCGAGGCCAGGTCGACCCGACCCGCCGGCGCATGCCGGTCGAGCATCTCCGTCAACAGGGTCGGGAACAGGACGCGCTCGTACTCGCGGAGGCGCTCGGCCCGGAACTGCGTGTTCTCCACGCGCCGGCGCGCACGCTGGAGCTCGCCATGCGCCGTGCTCACGGTGCCGTCGCCGGTGTTGCCCTCCGCGTAGGACCGCCTGTCGAAGCGGCGCGAGACCTGCGGGTGCGCGAGGGCGTCACGGATGTCCTCGTACTTGGTGAAGACGACCTGGGGGGCCGCCATCGTCATGACGTCGAGCGTCATCGGCGCAGTCCCTCGGCATCGCCCGGCGCGCCGGCTGATCGGATCGAGAGGAGGATCGCCTCCACCGGGCAGGCCGCTGCGGCTTCCCGAAGGAGCGCGGGATCGGTGGTCAGCGCGCCGGGCAGCACCTCGGAGATGAAGTCCCGATCGCTGACGCGGAAGGCGAGCGGCGCCAGGTTGGCGCAATCACCCGTGCCGATGCAGAGGTCACGGTCGACCGACACCGCGTCGACGTACACGGCCGGCGGCATGGGTGCCGAGCCGCCCATCACTCGTGGGTGTGTCCGCGGGACATGACGAGGACGTACGAGCCGGCCTCCAGCGCCCGCATGCCGCGCGGCGTCCCGCGGGGGATCGTGTAGCTGTCGCCGGCACGGAGGATCTCGGTCCGGCCGCCGATCGTCACCTCGAACGTCCCCGACACGATGAAGTTCGCCGTGTCCCAGTCGTGAGCGTGGTCGCCGACGGTCTCGTGGTCCTTGTCCCAGAAGTATTCGGTGACGCTGAGCGTGCTCGAGTCGGCGATGACGCGCTTGACGACGCCGTCCTTGACGGGCTGGGTGGGGGTCTCCCGGGCCAGGGTGATCCGGCTGGGGGCGTCCGTGCTCACGGGTGGCGTCCTCCTCGGCAGGCGCCGCCGCCGCAGGCCGGCCGAGCCGCACGTTCGGGGCGCCCGTCCAGTTTACGCCAACTGTTGATTGTTCACAATCTCCTGCGTCGCGGGTATCCTTCCCCTTCACCCGGCGGCAAGGCCGGTCAGGAGGAGCATGACTGCACGGACGATCGTCGTCGGCGCCGGGGTCCTCGGCCTGTCGGTCGCGGAGCACCTGGCCGCGATGGGGGACGCGGTCCTCGTCGTGGACCGTGGTGATCCCGGTGGCGGCACCTCACGGACGAGCTTTGCCTGGCTCAACGGCAACAGCAAGGTTCCGCCGAGCTACCAGCGGCTCAACGTCGAGGGCGTGGAGCGATACCGCCGGCTGGTCGGCCAGCCGGGGACCGACGCCTGGCTTCACCTCAACGGCCGGATCGAGTGGGGCGTGGGTCCCGCCGAGACGGCCAGGATCGCCGGCGTCGCCGCGGCCATGCGGGCCCAGGACTACCCGGTCGAGGAGATCACGGCCGCGGCCGCTCGAGGCCTGGAGCCGGACCTGAAGGTCTCCGACGGAGCCGGTGTCTGGTTCTGGCCGTCGGAGGGCTACGTCATCCCGTCGCTCTACGTGGAGTGGCTCCTGGCCCGCGCCACGTCGCGCGGCGTCCGGCTCGCAACCGGCCGCGAGGTCGCGGGCTTCGACCTGGATGGCGGCGTCGTTCGGGGCGTCGTCGACGCGGATGGGCAGACGCTCCGGGCCGATCGCGTCGTCACGTGCGTCGGCCGATGGACCGAGTCGCTGCTCGCCAGCGTCGGCGTCCGCGTCCCGATGGAGCCGGCCGTCAAGGGCGGGCCGGCGCTGGGCCATCTCGGGTACTCCACGCCCGCGCCCACCCGCCTCTCCCGGACGATCTCGACACCGCAGCTCAGCGTTCGACCCGACACGCCCGCCGGGCGGTACGTGCTCCAGGGGCACGCCCTCGACCGGCTGGCGGAGCCGGGGACCGATCCCGATCCCGACGGCGAGGTGGGCCGCGAGGTCCTCGCCCTGGCCCGCTCCGTCCTCGCCGGCTTCGATGACGCCCGCCTGGACGACCTGCGCGTCGGGTACCGGGCGGTGCCGGCCGACCGGGTCACCGTCGCCGGCTGGGCCCCCGGCGTCGAGGGCCTCTACGTCCTCGCGACCCACAGCGGCTACACCCTGTCGCGGCACCTCGGCGATCTCGTCGCGCGCGAGGTCGCGAACGGCGACGAGGAATCGACGCTCGCCGACTTCCGACCGAGCCGCTTCGGCAGCCCGGTCGACGCGACCGCCGTCGCGACCAGGCCGGTCCATTGACGCCCGTGGCCCGGGCAGGCACAATGGGTATCGCATACTCCCCAGGGGTATCGAACGAAGGAGTAGGATGACCGAGCCGTGGGCCGTCGTTGACGCCCCGCCACCGCCCGAAGGGGCGATGGCCGCGATCGACGTGGATGGGACGATGGTTGCCCTCGGCACCCTCGAGGGTCGCCTCGTGGCCTTCGACGAGACCTGCAGCCATCGGATGTGCCCGTTGTCGGAGGGGGTGCTCGCCGAGGCGTCCATCACCTGCCCGTGCCACAAGAGCCGATTCGACCTCGAGACCGGAACGCCGCTCAACGGGCCGGCCGTCGAGCCGATCAGGATCCGCAAGGTCCGCCAGGACGGCGGCCGCATCTACGTCGAGCGCTAGGACGCTCGGACAGGAGGACATCGTGAACCTGAACCTGCAGATCGCCCCCCGCCCGAACGACTCGCTCATCGCGAGCTACAACTGTCCGTGCGGCTGCAACCCCCGGGTCAGCTACGCGCGCGGCAGCGAGGCGCTCACCGACGACTGCTGCTGCGGCAACCAGTTCGCCGTCGGCCCGAACGCATCCGCGGCCCTGCCGGCCTCGTCGGATCGCCGCGAGCAGGTGGCCTTCGATGCCCCCTGGGGCGGCCAGCTCGAGGCGGCCTGGAAGCTCGTCATGGTCGGTGGCGAGCCGGAGGGCGACCACGGCCACGATCACGGGCATGACCACGGTCACCACCACGACCACGACCACGGCAACGGCGGCGCGCAGCCGACCTCGGCCACGGACCCCGTCTGCGGCATGACCGTGGACATCGCGACCGCGACCGCGAAGGACCTCCTCGCGGAGCACGGCGGCACGACGTACTACTTCTGCGGCAAGGGCTGCAAGCTCGAGTTCGGCGACGATCCCGCCAAGTACCTCGATCCGACGTACGTCCCCTCGATGTAGGGGCGTCCCCGCCTCCACCAGGGCCACGACCATGACGACGACCACGACCCCCGCCGACGACCCGCGCCGCCTCCCGATCGAGATCGTGCTCTCGGTCGAGGGCATGACCTGCGCGTCCTGCGTCAACCGGATCGAGCGCTTCCTGAAGAAGACGCCGGGGGTCGAGGACGCCAGCGTCAACCTCGCGACGGAGCGCGCGACCGTACGGCTCGATCCGTCGGTCGCCGGCCGTGACGAGGCCGTGGCCGCGGTCCAGGCCGCCGGCTACGACGTGAAGCCGGAGGCCGTCCAGGCCCCCGGCGCGACGACCGCGACCGCTTCGCTGGCCGACGAGGTCACGGCCGAGGACGTCGAGCGCGAGCGGGCGCAGCGCCAGACGCTGATCCAGGCCGGGGTCTCGATCGCGTTGGCGCTCATCTTCATGGTCCTGATGTTCACGCCCCAGACGACCGTGGCGATGGAGGACCTGAACAAGTTCATCCTCTGGCCCGCGACGTTCATCCAGTTCTGGGCCGGCGGCCGCTTCTATCGGGCGGCGTGGCGGGCCGGCCGGCACGGCGGGGCGACGATGGACACGCTCGTGGCCGTCGGGACCTCGGCCGCCTGGATCTACTCGGTCTTCGTCACGATGTGGCCCGAGACGGTCCACCTCGCCGGGCTCCACCCGGAGACCTACTTCGACTCGTCGGCCGTGATCATCGGCCTCATCCTCCTGGGCCGGTGGCTCGAGGCCCGGGCGAAGGGCCGGACGACCGGCGCGATCCGCCGGCTCATCGGGCTCCAGGCCACGACCGCACGCCGCATCCGCGACGGCGTCGAGGAGGACGTCGAGCTCGCGGTCGTCGTCCCGGGCGACCTGCTCCGGGTCCGACCCGGCGACAAGGTCCCGGTCGACGGGGTCGTCGTGGAGGGCACCTCCGCGGTCGACGAATCGATGCTCACGGGCGAGCCGATCCCGGTGACGAAGTCGCCCGGCGACGAGGTCATCGGGGCGACGATCAACACGTCCGGATCGTTCGTCATGCGGACCGTCCACGTCGGCCGCGACACGGCCCTGGCGCGGATCGTCGACCTCGTCCAGCGGGCCCAGGGTTCGAAGGCCCCGATCCAGCGCATGGCCGACCGGATCAGCGAGATCTTCGTCCCGATCGTCCTCGTCATCGCGGCCCTGACGTTCGTCGCCTGGTTCCTCGCCGGACCCGAGCCGCGCGTCACCCTCGCGCTCACCGCGTTCATCGGCGTCGTGATCATCGCCTGCCCCTGCGCCATGGGCCTCGCCACCCCGACCGCGATCATGGTCGGGACCGGCAAGGGCGCCGAGGTCGGCATCCTCATCCGCGGCGGCGAGGCGCTCGAGGGCGCCGGCCGCGTCGACACCGTCGTCCTCGACAAGACGGGCACGCTCACGCTGGGCCGGCCCGCGGTCGCGGCGATCGTCCCGGCGGAAGGCCTGGACGAACGACGGGTCCTCGACATCGCGGCCTCGCTCGAGGTCGGCAGCGAGCACCCGCTCGGCGAGGCGGTCGTCCGCCATGCCCGCGAGCAGGAGCTCGGGTTCCTCGCGGTCGAGGGGTTCGAATCGATCGCCGGTCGTGGCGTTCGAGGCCTGGTCGACGGCCACGACGTCGTCATCGGCAGCGGCCGGCTCCTCGGCGAGCTCGGCATCGACACGGCGCCGCTCCGCGAGCGGGCCGAAGCCGCGGCCTCGGACGGCTCGACGGTGTCGTGGATCGCGATCGACGGGCGCCTCGGCGGCCTCATCGCGATCTCGGATCCGGTCAAGGCCGAGTCCGCGGCGGCGATCCGCGACCTCCGGGCGATGGGCCTCGACGTCTGGCTCCTCACCGGCGACGGGCGGCTGACCGCGGAGTCGGTCGCGCGCCAGGTCGGGATCCCGCCAGACCACGTCATCGCCGAGGTCCTCCCGGCCGACAAGGACGCGACGATCGAGCGGCTCCAGGCCGAGGGCCGGAAGGTCGCGATGGTCGGCGACGGCATCAACGACGCGCCGGCGCTCGCGAGGGCGGATCTCGGCGTCGCCATCGGCACCGGCGCGGACGTCGCGATCGAGGCGTCCGATGTCACGCTCGTCGGGGGCGACCCGCGGCTCGTCGCCTCGGCGATCGGCCTCTCGCGGTCGACCATCCGCGTCGTCCGCCAGAACCTCTTCTGGGCGTTCGCCTACAACGTCCTGCTCATCCCCGTCGCGATGGGCGCGCTCTACCCGGCCTTCGGGCTGACGCTGAACCCGGCGCTCGCGGCCGGCGCGATGGCCCTGTCGTCGGTGTCCGTCGTCACGAACTCGCTCCGGCTCCGCTCGGTCGACGTGCGGCCCGGGCAGGTCAAGGCGCTCCGGCGCGGCCCGCTCGGGCTCGTCCGCGACGGGGCCTTCCTCGTCGGCGTCGCGGTCATCGCGCTCGCGATCGCCGGCAGCGTGTTCGCGGCCGATCGCGCGTTCGACGGCGCCAGCCAGCGGGTCGAGATCACGGCGAAGAACTTCCGGTTCGATCCCGACGTGGTCACCGTCAAGGCCGGCCAGTGGGTCCTCGTCGAGTTCACGAACGACGATCCGGTCGTCCACGACTGGATGGTCGAGGCGATCCCGAACGTCGACGTCCCGGCCCGGCCGGGCCAGACCGCGCGGCTCCGGTTCGTCCTCGACGAGCCGGGCACGTACGAGGTCATGTGCTCGATCCCGGG
>DASUMJ010000073.1:0-2077 GCA_036277775.1 Candidatus Limnocylindrales bacterium | reverse complement strand
GCTCCCGCCGACGCTCCCGCCGACGCTCCCGCCGACGCTCCCGCCGACGCTCCCGCCGACGCTCCCGCCGACGCTCCCGCCGACGTTGGTCCCCTCGCAGAGCGTTCTGTCCGAGACCGGAACGCCCTCGCAGAGCGTTCTGTCGGAGACCGGAACGCCGAGCGTTACGCTTCCGCCGACGGACTCCATGACCGGCACGGCCGCCCCGTCGGGCGACAGCTGGCGGATGTTCCTCATCGCCATGGCCGCGCTCCTCGCGAGCGTCCTGGTGATGACTCCGGCGAAGGTCTCCAACCGGAGCCGCTGATCCGGAGATCACTCGAGCACAGACCACGAGGGCCGAGCGGGCGACCGCCCGGCCCCTCGTGTTCGCTCGGACCTCGCCGGCCCGACCCGCCGGCCGCACCATAGGGTCCCCGAGACCCGGACGGGACGCACAGGCCTGAGTGCGTCCCGTCCGCCCCTTTTCCGGGGTCGTCACGTTCGAGCTCGCCCGATCCGGGCGAGCCGTTCTGCGTCTAGGGGATCTCCCGGAACGGGAAGTACGCCGCATAGGCCCACGCGTACGCAGCGACGAAGGCCCACAGGAGGATCCGCGGCAACCCTGCCCGGAGCAGCAGCAGCGCGATGGCCGCTGCGAGCGCCGGCACGACCGGGAGGAAGTAGTAGATGTACGTCACCCGCTGCCCGAACAGCACGAGCGGGATGAACGGCAGGTAGTTCGCTCCCATCCAGACGAGGCTCCACAGCGCGAGTCGGCTGCGCCGGCGCAACGCGAGGAGGCCGGCGAACGGCACGGCGAAGACCATCGCGCCGAGAAGGGCGGGGTTCATCGCTCCCCGGAAGTCGATCGACGCGTGGCTCGCGATGACCTCGCCGTCGACGCGCGTCGTCTCGGCGACTCGGAGGTAGCGCATCTCGCAGTCGTTCACGAGCCACTGCCACGGGGTGCTGTCGTTGGAGATGCAGTCCTCGGGCGGACCGCCCTCGCGGGTCAGCGCCGCACCGTACTGGAGCATGTGCCGGACGTGGTCGACCGGGCTCGCAAACGTCGTGTAGCGGCTGTCGAGGATCGTGAGGCCGGCACCCGCAACGACGACGGTGCCGAGGAGGAGGAGGGCCGCCGGCCGGAAGTCGGCGATCGTCAGAGCGCGAGCCCGCCGCCATCGCTCCAGCAGCGCGATGCCGGCGAGGACGAGGAGCGCCAGGAGGCCGTACAGGGCCGTCAGCTTCACGAGCAGCCCAAGGCCGACGAGCCCCCCGGCGACCAGCCAGCGGTCGCGAAGCGCCATCCACGCCGCGAGGAGAATCGGCGCGAGGACGAGCATGTCGAGCGTCCCGATCCGACCATGGACGAACGTCAGGTTGTCGAGCGCGAGGATGCCCACGGCCAGGACGCCGAGCCACTGGCTCTCGCCGGCGGCCCGGACGATCCGGTAGACGGCGCCGAGCGCGACCATGCCGGCGATGAGGCTCGGAAGCCGCCAGCCGAGGCCGTTGTCGCCGAAGACCGCCATCGATGCGGCCATGAGGACCTTGCCGAGGGGCGGGTGCTCCATGTTCGGGTCGAGGCCCGGGGTGGCACCCGCGTAGTGGGCACCCTCGGCCACGTCCCAGCCGAGGAGGATCCGGGCCGCGTTCACGTAGAACGCCTCATCGAAGATGAGCGATCCCGAAGGGAGCGTCAGCCAGACGGCCCTGGCGACGAATGCTCCGAGCAGGACGAGGGCCAGGACCTGCTCCGGGTCGCGAAGGCTCTCGCGGAGTCGCGCCGCGACGCGGCGTCCGAGCCCGGCCGCGTCGGGGCCGGCGTCGCGGGTCGTCTCGGCGGAGCCTGCCATCACGCCGCAGGGTACCGGACGGCGAGGCCCCGTCATCGCGGTCGTGGCCCCGACCCGGCGACGGCAGGACCAGCGTCACCCGGGACCCCGGGACCGTCGTCATGGGCCGCCTGGTGCCCTGCCGCACCAGAAACCGTCGACCCGGCTGGGGAGGGGTGGGGTCTGGTGCGAATCGCCGGGCCCGCAGGTACTGGACGCCCGCGTCGGAGGTCCCCCACGATGGCGGAGCCCCCTAG
>DASUMJ010000072.1:0-8115 GCA_036277775.1 Candidatus Limnocylindrales bacterium | reverse complement strand
TCGAAGGGCGTGGCACCCGCGGTCGAGGAGGAAGAGCTCATCGCCGGCGCCGCGGACGAGGTGGTCTCCACGGCCGCAGCGGGTGGCGCGGGCGCCGCGGACGCGGCGATCGATTCGGCGGGCCGGCACGGGATCCCCGGCGAAGCCTCCGGGATCGCATCGTGACCGGCGGGCGCCGCCCGGAGCGGCCCGCGTCCTCGATGCCCGGCGGACGGGCTCGCGGCCACGCCGCGCTCGACCGACCGACCGGGACGCTCGTCACGCCAGACGAGCTCCAGGTCCGGCGGCGGCCCGTGACACCGCCGGGGGGCGGCGCGGGCGGGGACGGGCGCGGGCCGGGTCGCGTCGCCTCGTGGCTCCGCGGCCTGTTCGAGCGGGACGCGCTCGTCCTGGCAGCGATCCTCGTGCTCGCCGCCGCACTGCGCTTCTGGGGGCTCGAGACGCGCGGGCGCTTCGACGGGGACCAGGGCCACGACATGCTCGTGCTGCTCTCGCTCATCCGCGACGGCTCGATCCCGCTCCTCGGCCCGCCGACCTCGATCGGGGACTTCCATCACGGCGCCGCGTACTACTACCTGCTCGCGCCGGCGGCCTGGCTCTCGGGTGCCGACCCGACGATCGTCGTCGGCTGGATCGCCACGCTCGGTGTCGCGGCCGTCGCGGCGACGTGGTGGTTCGCACGGTCGGTGGGCGGCCGCGTCGCCGCCGCGATCGCCGGGGTCCTCATGGCCGTCTCGCCGGCCGAGATCAGCGCCTCGACGTTCCTCTGGAACCCAAACCCGATCCCGCTCTTCGCGGCGATCGCCCTCGGCTGCGCCTGGCGCGCCCATGCCGGATCGCGCGCCGCCGCGAGCGCGCCACCGAGCGCCGAGGCGGCACTAGGCGCGGGCGCCGAGGCGCCACCGAGCGCCGAGCCGGCACCCGGCGCCGGAAGGGCGGCGCGCGCGGCCCGCTGGTGGATCCCGGCGATCGTCGCGGCCGGCATGGTGGTCCAGCTGCACGTCCTGGGGATCGTCTTCCTGCCCCCGATCCTCGCCCTCGCCGTGGCCGACGTCGTCCGGGCCCGACGGGCCCGCGAGGCGGCGATCGCCCGCGCAACGGTCCGGGCCGTCGCCGGGGGCCTGGCACTGGCCGCGCTGCTCTTCGTGCCGCTCCTCGTCCACGAGCTCGGATCGGGCTTCGAGGAGACCCGCCGCGTCGGCGAGTACCTGGCCGGTGGGGGCGAGGCCGGAGCGCTCGATCCGTTCCTCGGCCTCGCGATCACGTTCTTCCGGGTCGTCGGCTGGCCGCTGGTCGGGCTCGTCACCGACGCGCCGGCCGGGGCGATCCTCGCCGTGACGGTGGCGACGGTCCTCACCGCCTGGCTCGCACTGGCCGGCCGGCAGGGCGACGGCACGGCGGCTCGCTGGCTCGGGCTCACGGTTGCCTGGACCGCGCTGGCGCTGACGGTCCTCTCGCCGTCCCTCCAGGCCGTCGTCGCGGCCCTCCCCAATGACCACTACCACGCGTTCGCCGATCCGGCGGTGATCGTGCTCGTCGCCGTGTCGGCCAGGGCGGTCGCGCGCGGTGGCGGCCCCGGCGGGCGGATCGACGCCGCCGCCCGGACGCTCGTGGCCGCCGCCCTCGCAGGCCTCGTGGTCCTCGACCTGCGCCTCATGCCGCTGACCGATCCGAACGGCGGCTGGCCCGCGGCGCGGGAGGCCGGCGAGGCGATCGTCGCCGGGTCAGACGGGCCGTACGACGTCCGAGGCCTGCCGGTCTTCAAGTCCGCCGAGGGTGTCGCGTTCCCGATCGTGGTGGCGGGCGGCGAGGTGACGGTCGCGACGGACGCGGCGACGGGGACGGCGCCGCTCCGGCCGGATGCCGTCCTTGTCCTCGCGTGCGACCGGATCTTCGAGGACGTGATCGGCGACGCCTGCGGCGGCCCCGCCGAGGCACGCTACCTCGCGCGGCTCGGGGCGGCGCCGTCGGTCGTGGAGCGCTTCGACCTCTCGCCGCGGATCGCGATCTCGATCTACCGCCCGTAGGAATCGCGAACGCCGGCGCCCCGAACGCCGGCGTTCGCTGTCCCCGAGACCCGGACGTGGAGGGCATCCGGGCTCACGTTGGATGCGGTGTCAGTACCGGTCGGTGTTCCGCCCGGTGGGTCGACTCATCGTGGGGCCCGGAGCGCGGGTGGCGACACCCACGCGCTGGACCATTCCGGCGGGCTGCACGGAGCGGAAGCCCATCGGTCGCGGCAGCGACGGGTCGCGCGGCTGGCCGGACCCGCCGGTCCCGCCACCCGCGCTCTCGGCCGACTGGAAGACGCGGCCGAAGCGGCGCATCCGGACGGCGAGGTAGTACTCCATGATCTGGCGCACCTGCGCCTCGGTCAGCGCCTCGTCCGCCCGGAGGGCGTACTCGACGCGGGCGGTCGGGTTCTGCGTCCCGTTCGCCACGAGGCCCAGGTACTGCGCCGCGTCGGCGTCCTCGCGGATCTCACGCAGCCCGCGGGCGAGCTTCGTCGCCGTCCCGAGGGACGGCATCCGATCGCCGCGGATGAGTCGCGAGATCGTCGAATGGTCGACCCCGGACTGCTGGGCGAGCTGTCGCTGGGACATCTTCTTCGCCTTGAGCTGGGCTCGAAGCCATTCGTTGAAGGCTCGACCGTTCTGGGTGGTCATCGGGTGGTTCCGGGCGCTCCGTGTGCTGGGCGGGCCGTGCCGCGATGTCTCGACTATCGGATTCGGGCCCTTCCGTCCATATCACCCGTTCGTACCTCGGCATTCCGGGCGCGTGCTGCCGCTGGCGGGTCGGTCGGGTGCGGTCGAAGGGAGTTGATACCGGTTCGTGGTACCGGGACCGGTACCGGATGGTCACGTTGCGATGGCCACCCCGGCACCTCGCCGCTTCGGCGAGATCGCGTACACGATCGTGCCGAGCGCGATGATCGTGAGGACGCTGATCGTCCGATCGACGATCGTGATCGCAAGCGCCTCCGTCTGGGGCACGCCGTACACGATCGTGAGGAGCCCCACGACGGCTCCCTCGACGAAGCCGAGACCCGCCGGCGTGATCGGGATCGCGGTGAGGAGCGAGGCCGAGAGGGCGATGAAGAACGCCCCGCTGATCCCGAGGTGGACGTTTTCGAAGCCGAAGGCCTGGACGACGAGATAGAGACGCGTCGCCTCGGTCGCCCAGATCAGGCCGGTGATCCCGACGAGTCCCGGCAGCGCCCGCAGCCCGACCGAGGCGAAGACGCCCTCCTCGAACCGGTCGTAGAACTCCACGATCTTCCGGGGCACCGGCAGCGCCGTGATGATCCGGCGCCCGAAGTTCCGCATCGTCAGCAGCCCGATCCCGAGGAGGACCACGAACACGACGCCCACGGCGAAGACGATCTGGACCTCACCCGGGAGGCCCGTCCGGAAGGACACGAAGCCGGCCGCGAGGCCGAGCGTGACGATCGCGAAGAGATCGAGGACCCGCTCAATGAAGACGGTCCCGAACGTCCGGGAGAGCGACACCGGGCTGTTGATCTTCAGGAGATAGGCCCGGTAGATGTCGCCGAGCTTCGCCGGTACGAGGCAGTTCACGAGCCACGACAGGAAGATGATCTCCGTGGCGTCGCGGACCTTCAGGGGGAAGCCGGAGCGCCGGACGAGGATCGACCAGCGCAGGCCCCGGAGCGGGAAGCCCAGGTAGAAGACGAGGAACGCCAGGAGCAGGAGACCGCCGTTCGCGGCGAGGATCTTGTCGGGCAGCTCGTCGAGGTGGAACCCGGGCAGGCTCCGGACGAACAGGACGAGCAGGATGATCGGCAGGACGAGCGAGATGATCGTCCGCGGCTGCCGGAGGCGGCGGGCCAGCGACAGCTGGTCGGGAGAGACCTCGGCCTCGGGGCGCGCTTCGGCCGGGCCCGGGGCAGGGAGCGGCGGGCGCTCGTCCGTCACGGGGTCACCGCCGGCCGTACGCGGCCGTGGCCGCGGCTCCGCTGGATCGCCTTCGCGAGCGGCGTGACGAGCCGGACGTAGAACGACGCCCGCCCGGTGGCGAGGATCGGACCGGCGGCCAGTGCCGCCCGGAGGCCCTCGGGCGTGGATGGATCGCCCTGCACGATCGTGGAGGCGACCCCGACCTCGACCGTCGTGTGGGCATCGGAGACGGCGACGCCCGGGACCCCGACCGCGAGGGCGAGGTCTGCCGCGTGGGCGTTCCCGCCACCGAACATCAGGCGCGCGTTCCAGGCCTCGATCCAGTCGACGCTCGCCGCGAGCGCCTCGAGGTTCCGTGGATCCTCGCTCCGGCTGAGCGAGCCCCGGAACCGGTCGAAGGGGTGCGGGATCCCCACGAGGCCCCCCTGGGCGCGGATCGCGGCGATCGTCTCCGACGCGGACAGGCCGGGCGGGACGGCCTCGGACAGGAAGACCGCGATGAGGTCGCCGTCGCGGGTCCGGATCTCCTCCCCGATGAGCACGGTCAGGCCGTCGGGCGCGGCGTCGCGGGCCTCGAGCGCGCCCTCGATCCGGTCGTGATCGGTGATCGCGAGGTGGGTCAGGCCGCGGCGCGCTGCCGCCTGGACGACGGCCCGGGGCGAGGCGAGCGAGTCGAAGCTCGCCGAGGTGTGGCAGTGGAGGTCGATGAACGCGCCGACCGGCCTGGCCGGCACGCCGCCGCTGGCCACGGGCGTGCCCCTCCGCCTAGAGCGACTGGACGAGCGACTTCTTGAAGAAGCCGTAGTGCTTGAGGGCCTCGCCGGTCCCGAGCGCGACGCAGTTCAGCGCGTTCTCGGCGACGTGGCACGGGACGCCGGTCACCTGGGTCAGGAGCTTGTCGATGTTCCGGAGCAGGGCACCGCCGCCGGACATGACCATGCCCTTGTCGATGATGTCGGAGCTGAGCTCGGGCGGAGTCTGCTCGAGCACCTGGCGAACGGCCGCGACGAGCTGCTGGAGGGGGCCTTCGATCGCCTCCATGACCTCGGAGGACGTGATCGGGATCGTTCGCGGCAGGCCGGCGATGAGGTCGCGTCCGCGGACCTCCATCGAGAGCTCGCGCTCGAGCGGCAGGGCCGTCCCGATCGCGATCTTGACCTCCTCGGCGGTCCGCTCGCCGATCATGAGGTTGTACTTCTTGCGGATGTACGAGGCGATCTGCTCGTCGAACTTGTTGCCGCCCACCCGGAGCGAGGTGGAGACGACGATCCCGCCGAGGGCGATGACCGCGATCTCGCTCGTCCCGCCGCCGATGTCGATGACCATGTTCCCGGACGGGCCGCTGATCGGGACGTTCGCCCCGATCGCCGCCGCGAGCGGCTCCTCGATGAGGTAGGCCTCCTTGGCGCCGGCCTTCAGCGCCGCGTCACGGACGGCCCGCTTCTCGACCGAGGTGACCCCCGCCGGCACGCTGATCATGACCTCGGGCCGGCTGAACATCAGCTTGCCCTTCGTCGCCTTGCCGATGAAGAAGCGGAGCATCGCCTCGGTGATGACGTAGTCGGCGATGACGCCGTCCTTCATCGGGCGGATCGCATGGATGTTGCCGGGCGTCCGCCCGATCATCTCCCGGGCTTCCTCGCCGACGGCGCGAATCCGGTTGTCATCGTCGACCGCAACGACGGACGGCTCCTGGATGACGATGCCCTTGCCCTCGACGTGGACGAGGACGTTGGCGGTGCCGAGGTCGATGCCGATCTTCATGCGGGTGTGCCGGGATCCCCTTCAAGGACGTGCTCGATCCTGGCTCCGAGGTCCAGGAACTTCCGTTCGATGTTCTCATACCCTCGCCGGACGTGGTGTCCGCCGTGGATGACGGACGTTCCGCGGGCCGCCATCGCGGCGAGGATGAGGCTCGCGCCGGCCCGCAGGTCGGAGATCTCGACCTCCGCCCCGATGAGCTTCGCCGGCCCGTCGACGACCGCGTGATGGGGATCCGGCAGGTCCACCCGGGCGCCCATCTTCCGAAGCTCCACGAGCCACTCGAGGCGGTCCTCGAAGATCGCCTCGTGGACCGTCGAGCGGCCGTTCGCCTGGGTGAGGAGGACGCTCGTCGGTGGCTGGAGGTCCGTTGCCAGGCCCGGGTAGGGCGCCGTCTCGATGTCGACGGGGGTGTAGGCGCCGGGCCCGATCTCGGTGGCGTTGACGGTCAGGGTGTCGGTGCCGCAGTCCACGTCGATGCCCATCCGGCCGAGCACCTGGACGAGCGCGTCGAGGTGCTCGCAGCGGGCCCGCTCGAGCGTGACCCGGCCGCCGGTCATGGCGGCCGCGATCGCGAACGTCCCGGCCTCGATCCGATCCGGGACCACGGCGTGGTCGGCGCCGCGGAGCCGCTTGCGGCCCTCGATCTCGATCGTGTCCGGGTAGGTCCGGTTGACCTCGGCGCCCATCTGGCAGAGGAACGCGATGAGGTCGTCGATCTCCGGCTCCTGGGCCGCGGGCCGGATGACCGTGTGGCCCTCGGCCAGCGTCGCTGCGAGCATCGCGTTCTCGGTGCCCATGACCGAGACGAACGGGAAGCGGATCTCGGTGCCGCGGAGCCGACCCGGCGCCTTCGCGTAGTAGTAGCCGTAGCGGTACTCGATCTCGGCCCCGAGCGCCCGCATCGCGTCCACATGGAGGTCGACCGGCCGCCGCCCGATCCGGTCGCCGCCGGGGTTGCTGATGATCACCTCGCCGAAGCGGGCAAGGAGCGGCCCGAGGAGCATGAAGCTGGCCCGCATCTTCGCCGCGGCCTCGAGCGGGACGAAGAGCCAGTCGACGTCGCCCGCGGCGACCTCGTAGGTGTTCGGGCCGGGGTGGTCGACGACCACGCCGAGGTCGCGGAGCGTCTCGGCCATGACCCGCACGTCCTCGATCTCCGGGACGTTCGTGAACCGGCAGCGCTCACCGGTGAGGGTGGCCGCGGCCAGCATCTTGAGCGCCGCGTTCTTCGCGCCGGCGATGGGCACGGTGCCGCTGAGCGCCGTGCCGCCGGTGACGACGAACGCCTCCCGCTGCACGGGCTGGGGCGTGAACTCCCACTGGAACGGTCTGGAGTCAGCCACGGTCGATCACCCGCGGCGGCGGGGCCCCTCGCGATGACGGCGCTCGGCGACGCGCTGGCGGAGGAGCGCGACCTGGAGCGCGGCCCGGGCCTGGGCGAGATCGGCACCTTCATGGAAGCCGCCCTCGAGCGCCCGTTCCGCCTCGCGCCGGGCCTCCGCGGCCTTCTCGAGGTCGATCTCGGCGGCGATGTCGGCCATCTCGGCCATCACCACCACCTTGTCGGGCCGGACCTGGAGGAATCCGCCGGCGATGGCGAACGTCTCGGTCTCGGCGCCCCGCCGGATCCGGAGCTCGCCGAGGCCGAGCATCGACACGAGCGGGGCGTGGTGCGGCAGCACGCCGAGCTCGCCCTCGACGCCCGGCAGCTGCACGGCGTCGACGGTGTCGCTGAACGCCAGCCGCTCCGGGGTGACGATCTCGAGGAGGAGCGGCATCTCAGCCCGCCAGCTTCGCCGCGTTCGCGCGGACGTCGTCGATGGTGCCGGCGAGGAAGAACGCCTGCTCGGGCAGGTCGTCGGTGCCGCCCTCGAGGATCTCCTTGAACGAGGCGACGGTGTCCTTGATCGCCACGTACTGGCCGGGCCGGCCGGTGAAGACCTCGGCCACGAAGAACGGCTGGCTCATGAACCGCTGCAGGCGGCGGGCCCGCGACACGGTCGCCTTGTCGTCCTCGGACAGCTCGTCGACGCCGAGGATCGCGATGATCTGCTCGAGGTCCTGGTAGCGCTGGAGGACGCGCTGTGTCTCGCGGGCGACGTCGTAGTGCTCCTGGCCCACGACGAGGGGGTCGAGGACCCGGGAGGTCGAGGTCAGCGGGTCGACCGCCGGGTAGATGCCGAGCTCGGCGATGCTCCGCTCGAGGCGGATCGTCGAGTCGAGGTGGCCGAATGTCGTCGCCGGCGCGGGGTCCGTGTAGTCGTCCGCCGGGACGAAGACCGCCTGGAGCGACGTGATCGAGCCGGTCTTCGTCGAGGTGATCCGCTCCTGGAGGGCGGCCATCTCGGTCGCGAGGTTCGGCTGGTACCCGACCGCGCTCGGCATCCGGCCGAGGAGCGCGGAGACCTCCGAGCCGGCCTGGGTGAACCGGAAG